>NZ_DATMLH010000338.1:0-17958 GCF_035570115.1 Mycobacterium sp. | reverse complement strand
CGCTGCGCGCGGCGGCGGTGCCGAGCCCCCAGATGCACCGGCCCCAGTGGTCCTCCGTGGTGGGCTGGTCGGTCCAATTTCCGGCGTGATCCATCCGGTTGCGGCAGGAGCCGTTGTGGGCCTGAGCGTCGTTCAAGAACTGCAGGGCCTTACCGGCGAGGCCCTTGACGGCACCCGGTGCGTCGGGCTCGCGGGTGGTGACGACGAGCACCCTGGCCATGTCGTCGGTGCAATACCCGTGCTCACGGCGGGGCTCGGTCATGCAGGCGTGCTCGAAGGTGGCGCGATGGTCCGTCATTCGCAACAGATGCGCGAACACCGAGGTGGGCGCGGCGCTGGTCACGTCAGTGCCGATTGAGTGACCAGCAGCCGTTGCGCCACGCCGACGTAGGCGTTCGCGACGACGGACCAGGCGATCGTCGGGGCCAGCCCGCGGGCTTCGGTGGCCATGGAGTCGGCGACGCGCGGATCGGTCAACAGCTGGCGCAGCGCTGCGACCAGTGCGTCGGGATCGTCGTGAGCGACGACGGTGCCCGCGCCGCTGCCGAGGAGCTCGACCGCGTGCGGGAAAGCGGTGGCGACGATCGGGCGGCCACTCGCGAGGGAGTCGACCAGCACACCGGAGGTGACCTGGTCCTTCGAGTCGTAGGGCAGGACGACGACGGTAGCCGTCTGGATATGCGCGGTGAGCTCTTCGGGGGCGCGGTACACGGCGTCGAAGGACACCGAATCGGCGACGCCGAGGCGTTTCGCCTGCGCGACAAGTGCTTCGCGATACCTTTCCCCCTGCGCGGCGAGGACCTTGGGGTGAGTGCGGCCGGCGATGATGTACCGCGGCGGGCCGGGCAGGTTCTTGAGCGAAGCCATGGCGTCGATGACCCGCTCGATGCCCTTGCCCGGTCCCAGCAGGCCCCAGGTCAAGATGGTCGGCCGGTCGGGATGTTGCACGCCGTTGGTGCTGGGGAGTGCCGCGCCGTGCGGAATGGTGGTGACCTTGTCGAGGTCGACGGCGAAGCCTGCGCACAGGCGTTGGCGGGCCACCTCCGACATCACGACCACTTGATCGGCCAATGCCATCACCGATTCGAGCACCGAATGTTGGTGTCGTGTCGGATGTTTGAGCACCGTGTGAACGACGACGATCGACGGGACGCGCAATCCGGCCATTATCTGGACGACTTCATCTCCGTCGGGACCGCCATAGATGCCGTACTCGTGCTGGATGACGGCGACGTCGCTCTGGTTGAGGAGCTCGGAGGTTGCCGCTACGGACGAAGCCGAGCCGTTGACGAGCTCGCCGGCGACGTTGGGCTCGTCGGAGACGTCACCGTCGGCGATGCGCACGACATTGATGTTGGCGCCTCTAGCTGTCAATTCGCCTGCCAAGGCCGCGCTAAAGGTCGCCAGACCGCATGGTGTCGGCAAGTAGGTGCCGAGGATGCCAAAGCTCGGCATGTACGAAAAGTGTTGCATTCCAAAGGGAGCAATTAACGGCTGAAACAACGATGGAGCATTCAAAATCATCCCGACTGAACGGTAAAAACGGTGTGTCCGGCTTGAGCGGATGCTCGGGCAGATCAGCGTCAGAAACTGAGCCATTCCGGATCGGCTGGGAGTACCAACATCCCTCACGCTACACCCTCACTGGTCGAAAGGCTGGGTCGTGGGTGCGCCGAGGTCGAAGAGGCGTTCGTCGGGCGGGCTTCAGTAGGCGGAGCGCGCCTGCGGTGAGACGACACTTCTCAAACGAGCGATCCGACGAAATCTGCTGCGGCGGCGAGCGATCGGCGGTGCCGCGGTCGAAAAACCTGCTCGCCATGAGTTTCGCAGTTTAGGCGGGACACGATAGAAACGCGTCTCTGACGGTCTGCAGCGCTTCGCGGGGTTTCTGGGTCACATATCCATTCCGCCGTTGACACCCCAGATCTGGCCGGTGATGTACGAGGAGGCGTCGGCGGCAAGAAAGTGCACCACGCGGGCGATTTCCTCGGGCTGCCCGAGGCGGCCGACGGGGATCTGCTTCTTAAGCTTCTCGATGACTTTGTCCGGAACCGCGGCGGCCATTTCGGTGGCGATCAAGCCTGGGGTGACGGTGTTGACGGTGAGCCCAATGCCGTCTTCGGTGTTCTTGCCGGCCTTGGCCAGCTGGTAGGCGGCCTCCCGGGCAAGGGTCTTGGTCAGCCCGAACAGTCCCGATTTCGAGGCGGAGTAGTTGGCCTGGCCGATGTTGCCGGTCTCGCCGACGAGCGAGGAGACGTTGATGATCCGACCGCTGCCGCGCGCGACCATGTGGGCCAGGGCCGCCTGGGACATGAAGAACGCGCCGGAGAGGTTGACCGCCAACACCGTGTACCAGTCCTCGTCGGTCATCGTCGCCACGGTCCGGTCGATGGTAATGCCGGCGTTGTTGACCAGGATGTCGAGCCGGCCGTGTTGGTCGATGACCTCGGCGAGGGTACGTCGGCAGTCCTCGGCGGAGCCGACGTTGCCCTGGTGCAGGCTGGGGCGCACGCCGTGCTGCTGCGCGAAATCATCGGCGAATTCCTTGGCATGCGCGCTGTTGCGCGCGTAACCGGCGGCGACGGTGGCGAGCTGGGTGCCCAAACTATGACAAATCGCCGCGCCGATACCGCGCGTTCCTCCAGTCACGAAAGCCACTCTGCCGCGCAGCTTGCGGCCGGCCCCATGCCAGAGGGCATCCTGCTGTTCGGCGTCCAAGGTGGTCATGATGGGTTACCTCCTGCTGGTAGATCGGCTCTGGTCACCGCCGCGGACCGCGGCTGCGTCCCGACGGACCGACGCCAGGTGCACGGTGCGTCGATGCCGGTAGTCGGCGTCGTACACGCTGGTCATGGCGCCTCCGTGGACCAGTCAAAAACATCGATTTAATCGATAAAATCTTTTTTTCATACTACTATATGAACCCATGGTTGACGCCTGGGAATTGACTCCTGCAGCGGTGGACGGGGCTGAGCCGCTGGGCACGGTGCGCCTCGGCGACGTCGGCCGCTCGATCTGGAAGACCGCGCGGCGCAGTCGCGGGTCGCTGAGTCGGGCGGCTGGGTTGGCCGCCGAGACCGCGCGGATCACTGTCGGTCGTTCCACGATCGCGCCGGATCGCAAGGACTGGCGGTTCGCCGACGCGACCTGGCAGGACAACCGGCTGTACCGGCGGGTGATGCAGTACTACCTGGCCTGGGCGGAATCGATGGAGGCGATGGTCAGCTCCGCCAATCTGGACTGGCGCGCCGAAGAGCGCGCGCGGTTCTTCATGGGGATGGCGGTGAGCGCCGCCGCTCCCACGAACACGTTCCTGGGTAATCCGGCGGCTCTCAAACGTGCGATCGAGACCGGCGGCGGCAGCCTCGTCTCCGGCCTGCGCAATTTCATCGACGACCAGCGCCACAACGGTGGCATGCCCGCGCAGGTCCGGCGTGATGCGTTCGTGATCGGTAAGGATCTGGCAGCATCTCCCGGCGCGGTGATCTACCGTGACGAGGTCTGTGAGGTGCTCCAGTTCGCGCCCTCGACGCCGGAGGTGCACATCCGGCCGCTGGTGGTGATCCCGCCGCAGATCAACAAGTACTACTTCATGGACCTTGCGCCCGGGCGCAGCTTCATCGAGTACACCGTCAGCCGAGGGATAACCTGCTTTCTGATCAGCTGGCGCAATCCCGATGGGCGCCACGCCGATTGGGACTTCGATACCTATGCGGCCGCGGCGCTGAGAGCGATCGACGTCGCCCGCGACACGGCGCATAGCGATGACGTCAACGTGATCGGGATGTGCGCCGGGGGGATCCTCACCACCACGGTGCTCAACCACCTGGCGCACACCAGCGATGAGCGGGTCGCGACCGCGACGCTCGGCGTTACGCTGCTGGACTTTTCGGTGCCGACGACGGTCGGGCTGTTCAATACCGCACCGCTGATGGCCACCGCGCGCGGCCGGTCGCAAATGCGGCGCGGGCTGGACGGGCGCAGCCTGGGATCGGTGTTCAGCTGGCTGCGTCCTAACGAACTCGTCTGGAACTACTGGGTGAACAACTACCTGTTGGGTAAGCAACCGCCGGTGTTCGACATCCTGGCGTGGAATTCCGACCCGACCAACCTGCCCGCGGCGCTGCACCGGCAATTCCTCGAAGTCTTCCAGGACAACACCCTGGTCAATCCGGGCGCGTTCACGGTACTGGGCACCCCCGTGGACCTCGGCAAAGTCACCGTCGAGACCTATGTCACCGGCGCGGTAGCCGACCACCTGACCCCGTGGAAGGGTTGTTACCGCAGCACCCAGCTGCTCGGAGGTCAGAGCACCTTCGTGCTGAGTTACTCGGGGCACATCGCCAGCCTCGTCAACCCGCCGGGCAACCCGAAAGCGCACTTTTTCACCGGCCCCGAACCCGAGCCCGACCCCGACGCATGGCAGGCCAAGGCCCAAAAGGTTGCGGGCACCTGGTGGGAGCACTGGGCCGATTGGGCGATCCAACGCTCGGGCGACACCCGCCGAGCACCGACGAGCCTGGGAAGCCGCAAATTCCGTGTGATCGAGCCGGCACCGGGCGCCTACGTGCGCGGCCTGGAGCCATCGCATGGCTGAACCGGTGAGCACGCCGCGGATCATCTGGGAGCCCAGCGACGCGGCCATCGCGCACGCCAACCTGACGCGGTTCATCGACTGGTTGCGCGAGAACCGCGGCGTGGCCGTCGGCGGCTACCAGGAGCTATGGGACTGGTCGATCACCCGGCTCGAGGATTTCTGGGATGCGATCTGGCACTTCTACGGCCTGTCAACCCCGACGCCGTTTGAAACTCCGCTGGTGGCGCGCGAGATGCCCGGCGCGACATGGTTTCCCGGTGCCCAGCTGAACTACGCCGAACAGGTCCTCGAGCGTGCGTGCCGCGCCGATGCCGCACTTATCTACCTCGACGAGACGCACAGCCCGCGCACCCTGAGCGCCGAAGCGCTGCGCGGCCAGGTGGGCGCGTGCGCTGCCGCGCTGCAAGCGATCGGGGTCGAACCGGGCGATCGCGTCGTCGGGTACTTGCCCAACATCCCCGAGACGGTGGTCGCGATGCTTGCCACCACCGCTCTGGGCGCCGTGTGGAGTGTGTGCGGGCCCGACTTCGGGACCCAGAGCGTCGTGGACCGCTTCGGCCAGCTCGAGCCGAAAGTCCTCATCGGCGTTGACGGATACCGATTCGGCGGTCGCATCCACGACCGCCGCGCAACCCTGGCGGACCTCCGCACAGCACTGCCCTCGCTGGTCGAGACCGTGACGGTCCGGTCGCTGTTCCCCGCCCATGCCGCGACGGCGCCGTTCGACGAGATCATCGGCGCGCCGCGAGAACCCAGGTTTGCGTCCCTGCCGTTCGACCATCCGCTGTGGGTGCTGTTCTCGTCGGGAACAACCGGTATTCCGAAGGGGCTCGTGCACGGCCACGGCGGCATCGTCATCGAGCATCTCAAGTCGCTGGGCCTCAGCCTCGACCTCGGTCCCACCGATCGGTTTTTCTTCCACACCTCGACGAGCTGGATGGCGTGGAACTACCTCGTCGGAGGCTTGCTGCACGGCGCGACCCCAATCTTGTACAACGGCAGCCCCGCGCATCCGCGCCAGGGCGCGCTCTGGTCGATCGCGGGACTGACCGGCGCCACGATCATGGGCATCGGGTCCGCCTACGTCTCCGGCTGCCAAAAGGCCGGCCTCGAACTCGACGCCGCCCTAGCGACACTGCGCACCGTGATCCCGACCGGCTCGCCGCTAGCGCCGGGCGGCTGGGATTGGCTTGAACAGCAACTGCCGCCGGCCACCCGGATCGACTCCATCTGCGGCGGGACGGAGGTGTGCACCGCCTACTTCGGCGGAAACCCGCTGCTGCCGGTCTACTCTGGCGAGATCAGCGCCCGCGGTCTCGGCGTCAAGGCCGAGTCGTGGAGCCCGAGCGGCGTAGCCGAGCACGACACAATCGGCGAGTTCGTAATCACCGAACCCATGCCGTCGATGCCGCTCGAGCTGTGGAACGACAAAGATGGCCGCCGCTACCACGACTCATACTTCGACTTCTTCCCCGGTGTCTGGCGTCAGGGCGATTGGATTACGATCTCCCCCCGCGCAACGGTGACCGTATCCGGCCGCTCCGACGCGACGCTCAACCGCCAAGGGGTTCGTATCGGATCGGCCGAGATCTATGCCGCCGTCGAACAATTCCCACAGGTGGCCGACAGCCTGGTCGTCGGCGTCGAGCGCGCCGACGGTGATTACGACATGCCGCTGTTCGTGGTGATGGCCCCCGGAGCCACCCTCGACGACGAATTGCGCTCGATGATCACCACGCGAATCAGGGCCCGATCGTCGCCACGTCACGTGCCCGACGCGATCATCGAGGCGCCCGCGGTCCCCCGCACACTCACCGGCAAGAAGCTCGAGGTGCCGGTCAAGCGGCTGCTTCAAGGCCACCGACTTGAAGACGCGGTCGCGCTTGGAGCGGTCGACGACGTCGCCACGCTTGAGTGGTACGCCCAATACGGCGCGCGCGCCGCGATGCGAGCCCAAGCATGAGCACCCAGGACATCCGGTGTTCCGGCGTGCGCCTCCGGGTGCACCGCAGCGGTGACGGAGCCCCGCTGCTGCTCATCAACGGTCTGGGTGCATCGCTGGAGATGTGGGGCCCGCTGCTCGCCCACCTTCCCCAGCGCGACGTCATCGCTTTTGACCTTCCAGGTGCCGGACGCTCATCGGTCCCCCGCGTCCCGCTGCGGATGCGCGGCATCGCCAACATCGTCGCGGAGTTGGTGTGCAAGCTCGGCGTTGGGCGTGCCGACGTGCTCGGCTGCTCCTTTGGCGGCGTCGTTGCGCAGGAGCTGGCCCATCGGCATCCCACCATGGTGAATCGGCTGATCCTGGCCGCCACCAGCGCCGGCTGGCCGGCGTGGCCCCCGAGCCCCCTCGTCGTCTGGCTGATGATGACACCGGCGCGCTACTACGACCGTCGGCTGGCCGCAGCGATCGTCCCGGTTATCGCGGGCGGCCGAACCGCGCGCGATCGCGCCGTACTGCAGGCCTCCATCGACCAACGTGTGGCATCACCACCCACCCTGAGGGGCTACCTTCAACAGCTTTACGCCATCACCGGATGGACGAGCCAGCCGTGGCTCGGAGGGCTCCAGCAGCAAACATTGGTGCTGCACGGAAGCCGGGATCCGATCGTTCCCGTCGCCAACGCTCGCTGGATGGCGTGCCGCATCCCCCACGCGACAATGGCCGAGATCCCCGGCGCCGGCCACATGGTGCTATTCGATGAACCCGACCGAGCCGCAGCCGAAATCACCCGATTCCTTAGCCCCGAGGAGCCGCGAAGTTGACGGCTCCGCCTGGCCAAACATGCCGTTCAGCCTGTCGGCGATACACCCCGAGGCAGCCAGCGCAACCGTCAAACCGGGGTACCCACGCCCGGCGCAGCCGGCGAATGTAGCGCTTCGGAGTGGGGCAGTCCGGCGGAACCTGACGCCTCCGCACGCGGGCGTCGGTCGAGCGCGACCAAGACCACACCGGTAATCGCGGACGGTACCGTTTTCGGCGCGCGCTACCAATAATTATCGACATTCTAGCGAAAATCGCATATCTCCCTAAAATAGGCACATGTCCGCCTCGAAGGCGACCCGCACCGGTGAGGTATACGAAGCGTTGCGTGTCGACATCCTCAACACTCGAATAGAGCCTGGCAGCAAGCTCAAGATCGCCCAGCTGAGCAACCGGTTCGGCGTCAGCCTGTCGGTTGTGCGGGAGGCTTTGACCCGGCTCGGGGAACAGAATCTTGTTGTCGCCAATCCACAACGCGGTTTCAGCGTCGTCGGCTTGTCGGTCAACGATTTGGACGACCTGACGAACGTTCGAACCCAGATCGAGTCAATGGCTTTGCGTGATTCGATCACCCACGGCGGCGTGGCATGGGAAGCGGAGGTCGTTGCCGCTCTTCATCGGCTGGAGCGCACCGAGATCTACTCCGATCCGGCTCATGTCAATCCGGAATGGCTCGATTTGCATCGGGCCTATCACCATTCGCTGGTGGCCGGTGGCGCAAGCACGCGGCTGCGGGCGATCGCTAACACGCTGCGCGACAACGCAGAGCTCTATCGCATGTGGTCACGAACGTGGGCACACGATGTCGATCGCGATCTCCAAGCCGAGCACCGTGGCATCATGACCGCGGCCTTGTCCGGAGACGAGGAGGCAGCGGTGGCTGCGTTGTCGCAGCACATCGCGCGAACCACGGCTGCGCTCAAAGCGCTGGTTATATCAGGAGAATCCGACGCTTAACACAGGCGCCGACCGGGGCCCGGTGGGCTTCGAATACCGAAGTCACCGCGCGGCGGCAACGTCTAGTCGAATAGCGGTCAGGCCTGACTCGAAACACCAGCGGGTGGTTCAGGGAAGTCAAGGTCGTGAATCACCATGAAGAGAAAGACGATCCGCCCATCAACGACGTGGATGACTTCGCGGCCAGTGACGGTTCGTCCGTTGTACGGCGGACGCTGGACCCACGCATAGGTGGCCCAACCGTGGTGGGTGTCGATATCGCCGTCAACTTCGAAGGTGTAGTCCCCCAGTAACTTTTGCAGCAAGCCGATGTGCTCGTGGAGTCCCAGCCGGCCGGGGCCCAACGGCAGTCCCGTTGGCTCGATGAGCTCAAACTCTTCGCCATAGACTTCGTTGATCTCGCTGAGTCTAAGTTCGTCGTCCTTCACCGACCACAGCGCCAGATGTCTTGACACGAGCGCGATTATGTCGTCACGCTCGCTCATTGGTACACCGTCCTCACCGGGAGCCTTGACGTAGCGCATCTCATGCGACCGACCTCCATTCCTTATTCCGGTAATGAAATCGTTGGGATAGCTGTTCTTGCACGGAGCATGCGCTCGCAAATGCTCTCAATCCAGGATCCGGCGCGCAACATTCGTCGTGACCAGGTCGAGCAATTCGTCCGCGCGCCCGGCCAGGATTGTCCGGATCGCGTACAGGGTGAAGCCCTTTGCCTGCTCGGCGGTGATCGCAGGCGGGATCGACAACTCTTGACGTGCGACCACGACGTCGACGAGCGCGGGCCCGTGGTGAGCGAACGCGTCGTCCAGCGCCCGCTCGAGGTCTCCGGGCTGTTCGACACGACGACCGAAGATCCCCATCGCCTCGGCGACGGCGGCGAAATTCGGATTATGCAGGTCGGTACCGAAGTTGACGATGCCGGCTGCTTTCATTTCCAGCTCGACGAAATTGAGCGACGAGTTGTTGAACACCACGACCTTGACCGGCAGGCCGTTCTGCACCAAGGTCAGCAGTTCCCCGAACAGCATCGTCAGGCCGCCGTCGCCAGCCAGTGCGACGACCTGACGGTGCCGGTAAGCGGTCTGCGCGCCGATCGCGTGCGGCACCGCACAGGCCATCGTGCCGTGTGTGAAGGATCCGCTGAGCTGGCGCCGGCCGTTCATGGTCAGGTAGCGGGCCGCCCAGATCGCCGGCGTGCCGACATCGAAGGTAAACACCGCGTCATCACTGGCGAGCCGATCTACCAGTCCTGCAACATATTCCGGGCGGATCGGGGTGCGGTCACGGTCATTGACAGCGAGTGAATCCAGGGATTTGCGGGTGCGCCGGTAGTGGTTGAGCGCCCGGTCAAGATGTTCGCGGTCCTGCTTCTGGTGCAGCAGCGGTTGCAGCGCGATGAGGGTGTCCTTGACGGTGCCGACCATCCCCAGCTCGATCGGGACCCGTCGGCCCAGATGACGGCCGCGGATATCGACCTGAATGATCCTGGCGCTGTCCGGATAGAACTGCGTATAAGGAAAGTCGGTGCCCAGCATCAGCAGCACGTCGGCCTCTTTGATCGCCTTGTACCCGGACGCGAAGCCCAGCAGGCCAGTCATGCCGACGTCGAAGGGGTTGTCGTACTCGATGTGCTCCTTGCCGCGCAGCGCGTGCACGATCGGCGCGTGCAGTGTGCCAGCCAGGGCGATCAACTCATCGTGTGCACCGGCGACACCGGCGCCGCCCAGGATCGTGACCCGCTCGCCGGCATTCAGGATGTCAGCCGCCTGCGCCAGCGACGCGTCGTCGGGACGCAGCACCGAACGGGTCGGCAACACTGGTCGGATATTCCACGCATCCTCGCCGAGCCGGCTCAAAAACACCTCGCCGGGAACCACGACAACCGCGACCCCACGCTCCTCCACCGCGGCGCGCATCGCGATTTCGATGATGCGGGGCGCCATCTCGGCGTTGATGACCAGTTCGCAATAGACGCTGCATTCCCGGAACAGTTCCTGGGGATGGGTTTCCTGAAAGTAGCCCGAGCCGACCTCAGCGAGCGGAATGTGTGCGGCGATAGCCAACACGGGAACGCGAGTGCGCTGTGCGTCGTAGAGCCCGTTGATCAGGTGCAAGTTGCCTGGCCCGCAGCTGCCCACGCACACCGCAAGCTGACCGGTCAGCGCCGCGTCGGCGGCCGCGGCGAACGCGGCGGTCTCCTCATGGCGGACGGGTTCCCAGGTGATGGCATCCGAGCGGCGGATCGCGTCGGTGAAACCGTTGAGGCTGTCGCCCGCAACCCCGTAGACCCGTTGGATTCCGCTGATCGTCAGGGCGGTGACGACGTGTTGGGCGACGGTTGCCATGGCTTTGGTTGATGATTTCGTTAGGGCGGCTAGACGGTGAGGGCGAAGTTCGGGTTGACGCCGTAGATCGCCAACGTACCCAGCAGGACAACCACTTGCACCGAGATCAGCGAGAATCGCATCGACCGGCCGACGGCCTCGCCGACGCCGACCGGGCCGCCACCGGCGTTGTACCCGTAGTAGCAGTGGGTCACCATGACTACCACCACGATGATGACGCTCTCCACGAACGACCACCACACATCCCCTGGGCGCAGGAACGTCCGGAAATAGTGTTCATAGGTGCCGTGCGACTGCCCGTAGACCCAGGTCGTGGTCAGTTGTGGGGATACGAACGCGACGGTGACCAAACCCGCGTACAGCGGAACAATCGCCACCAGTCCGGCGATGAGCCGCGTGGACGCCAGGTATGAGATCGAGTTGATGCCCATCACCTCCAGGGCGTCGATCTCCTCGCTGATGCGCATGGCTCCGATCTCCGCGGTGTGGCCGGCGCCGATGATGGACGCCAGCAAGACACCGCCGATGACCGGAGCGCCGATGCGTACGTTGATAATTGCGGCGAAGAAGCCAGTGAACGCCTCGACACCGATGTTGCCCAGCGACGCAAAGCCCTGAACTGCGATCAGGGAGGCACCCGACAACACCACGAAACCGCCGATCCCGACGGCCCCGCCGACCAAGGCCATCACGCCCGAGCCCAGGCCGGTCTGGGCGATCTGGCGCAGCGTCTCCAGTGGGTAGCGGCGCAACGCGTGCCCGGTCTGCCGGATCATCCACACTGAGAACCAGGCCATCCGCCCGGCGTCGTCCAGTCCACGGCTTGCAGCGCCGACGTACCGATCGAAATTTCCAGTCGCCCTGGGAAATCGGGCGCGAACTACAGCGGCAGTCGACATGCTCAGCGCCCCGTCCCGAATCGCACCCCAATGGTGGTCAGCACCAAGTTGACCGAGAACAGCGCTACCACACACAACACCACGGTCTGATTGACCGCGCTGCCCAGACCCTTGGCCCCGCCGCCAACGGTAAGCCCCCGATAGCAGCCGACCAGACCGGCGATCAGCCCAAAAGCCGCTGCCTTAACGGTCGCGATGACGACCTCGGGCAGGCCGGTAACGGTGGTCAGCGTGGCCAGGTAAGCGCCGCCCGAGACATTCTGCAGGTAGACGCCGAACAGGAAGCCACCCACTAGGCCCACGGTGATTACCAGGCTGTTGAGCAGTGTGGCGACCAAGGTCGCGGCGAGTACCCGGGGAAGGACCAGCCGGTGGATGGGATCGATGCCGAGCACCTCCATGGCGTCGATCTCCTCACGGATGGTGCGCGCGCCCAGGTCGGCACAGATGGCAGTGGACCCAGCGCCGGCAATGACGAGCACTGTGGTCAGCGGGCCGAGCTGGGTGACGGCACCAAGCGCTGCGCCCGCACCGGAAAGGTCGGCGGCACCAAACTGCGCCAGCAGGATGTTGAGCGTGAAGACCAGCAGCACAGTGAACGGGATCGAGACCATGATGGTCGGCACAAACGCGACCCTCATGACGAACCAGGACTGCAAGACGAACTCATGCCACTGAAATGGCTTCCGAAACATCGCCTTTCCGGTCAGCATGCACATCCGGAAGAAGCCGCCGACGACCACAATCGGTATCTGCAGTTTGTCGCCGACGTTATTGACCGACCCGCCGTCTGCGCTCATGTTGCTCCTTACTCAAGGCCGCAAAAGACCCCGAATCCGTCCGGTGCCGCGCAGACGAACCCGTTTGGGGCCGACTTGTGGGGTTTTTTATCTGGGTGCGCGCTGCGGTGGCCGCCGGGGACCCTGCCTTCCTCTACTCAGGCAGCCACCTGCATCTGCTCGCTTTGCTGTTACACCAAGGGATTTCGCAATTCGCCGATCCCTTCGATTGCAGTGATCAAAACCGATCCGGGAGTCAGGAAGCGGTTGGGGGTGCGTGCGCCACCGACGCCGGCCGGCGTCCCGGTGAAGATCAGATCTCCGGGCAGCATGGGGCAGATAGCCGAGATGTGTTCGACGAGTTGAGGGATGGAGAAGATCAGGTCGCTGGTTCGGCCCTTTTGAAGCACTTCGTCATCAAGCAGACAGCTGATTTCAAGGTTGTCGACGTCAGCAATCTCGTCCAAAGTGACGATCGCGGGCCCGATCGGCCCGAATCCCGGGTAGGACTTTCCGAGGCTGAATTGTGGTGCGGGACCAGCGAGTTGCACACGTCGCTCGGAAAGGTCTTGCCCTACCGTCAAACCGGCGACATGCGACCACGCATCGGCTGCCTTGACGTGGCGCGCGGGTGCGCCGATCACTGCGACGAGTTCAGCCTCCCAGTCGACGTAAGCGGAAGGAAGCGTGACCGTCGCCCTGGGGCCGGTGATCGAGGTGGGAAACTTGCTAAATACGAGCGGCACCTCGGGTTCCGCGAGCCCGGACTCGGCCGCGTGGTCGCGGTAATTGAGGCCGATACCGAAGGCCTGGCGAGGCATCGGCACGGGTGGGCCGAGCGCGTCGGCGTCAAAGGGTCTGTAGGCGCTGTCCGGAACGGTGCTCACCCAACCGGCCAGCTCGCCCAACCTCTCGAAGATGTCGAAGCCATCGGGGACGAACCGCCCGTCACTCGCGTCGGCGATGTCGAGAGCCAGGCTGCCCGCCAGGGCATGATAGCGATGGTTAAGCGTGCCGATTCGCATTGCAGTCCTTCGTAGTTGGCTTGTAGGGGTTAGCGGGCTGTGTGCGATCCCGTCATCAGGGCGGCCAGGTCCTCGGGCATAACAAATGACGGCGGCGGCGGGGGGCCCCAGCTGTAGAGCCCTTTAGCGCCTTCGAGGACGGCCGGCTTCCACAATTGCTCGTCGATGATGCAGTCGATGTCGCTGTAGTACTCGGAGAAGTTGCCGGCGGGGTCTTTGAGGTACCAGAAGAAATTGGACCCCAGGTGGTGTCGGCCCAATCCCCAGACGTGACGTTCGGGGTGGCCCTCAAGCATCGCGGTGGCGCCGCGACCCACCTCGTCGACATCGTCGACTTCCCATGCGGTGTGGTGCAAGAAGTTCAGCGGCGCCTGTTGCACCAGGACGTTGTGGTGGTCGGTGGAGCATCGCATGAAGCTTGCCAGTCCAGGCACATGATCGGTTATCTTGAGGCCCAGCCCGTCAGTGAAGAACCTGTGACTGGCGTCTTGGTCAATCGAGCCGACCACGACGTGGCCGAGTTTGCGTGGTCGGACTGGGTTTTCACGGTCGATGCCCGGGGCCCGTATATTGGCGCGGTCCGGGCGCCCAGGTCCGTTGGTGGCGGGGGTCGGCGTGTATTCCTGTTTGATTTCGTTGGCGACCTCGACCACGACGGTCAGAGAGGAATTCGGGTCGAGCACCGACATCGATGTGTCGTTGCGCGTGTGGCCGATCCCCAGCTTGTCCAGTCGCGATCCGATGCGGTCCAGATCGTCGGTGTCGTGAACCCCAATACCTAGCTGGAGTAGCCGTCGCTGGCGTGCATGCGCGATCGCCAGCTGTTCACCGCCGTCGACGGTGGCGAAGCGGTTGGCGCCGAGCTCGGCCAGCCCGAAGTCGCGATAGTAGGCGGCGGCGGCCGCAACGTCGGGCACGCCGATGATGATGCTGGTCAATCTGTGCAGGCTCATCGGTTCACCTCAGCGGTGTGCAACGGTTGCGCCATTTTCGCGTCGCCATCGTTTCGTTGCCGTACAAGCTGATTCACGCCGTCACGACCTCGGCCTCGGTGCGATGCAGGATCTGGGAGAAGACGTTGCGCAGTTCCATGTAGGGATTGTCGACTCGGCCCAAACTGCGCCAAGCAATGTAGCGATCCGGGCGGACCAGCAGCGCCCCTTGTGCGCCAATCTCGCGCTGTTTCAGCCAGGCGCATCTGATGTCGATGTAGTCGCCGCCGAGTGCCCCGATCCGCACAGCATCGAGCGCGATCGCATTGTCTTCGGCGAGTTTCGCGGCCGCATCGCACCAGGCGTGTCCGTCTTCGCCGGCGATCAGCAGGAATCGGCCGGCCCCGACGAGCTCGGCTGTCGAGGTTCGCCGGCCCGCGTATTCCACAAACGCGTGGGGCAGCGGGTGTCCGGGCCGTGTTGACGGCTGGTAGAGCCGGATGCTTTCCAGAGGTTCGGCATGCGGTGTTGGGTCGTCGTCGACGATGGCGCCTTCTGGATAGTTGTAGCCGAAATCGACCCTGTGATGGCGGAATTCCATGGTTTGGGTCGCGATCGCGGTGTTGATCAGGTGCCGCTTTTGCGTCGCGCCGGGAACGTCCTGCCAGATTGGCCTCAGTTGATCCCAATTCTCCGCGGCGGATGCCTGCGATGACAGTCCAATCGCCTGCTCGACCGTCACGTGGTTGAGTGCATTCTTCATCGCCCTGTCGGCGTTGTTGGCATCAACCGACCGGCGCTCGAGCTCATAGGAGTCCAGCAATGCCTCCGACGCGGCACCGTCGACCACCGCGGCGACCTTCCAGCACAGATTGTGCGCATCTTGCACGGCGCTGTTGAGACCCAATCCCCCCGTCGGCGGGTGGCGGTGCGCGGCATCACCCAGCAGAAACACACGCCCGTCCCGAAACCTCTCCGCGACAAGTGCTTCCAAGATCCAATGACTGATGTTGTGCACTTCCGGGTTGAAATCGGGCACTCCCAACGTCGCCCGCATCCGTTCGAGGACCTTGGCTTGATCCATCGCGTCGGCGTCGTCGACCGAGTACTGCAGATGAAAGACCCACTCCTCTGAGTCCGGTCCCCAATGGTCGGGGCCCATCGGTACCAACACACCACTTGCCCACATGCCGCCGAAGTCCGGGTTGACCAACCAGCGAATCAACACCTCCGGGTCACGTGCCCAGCGCGACAGATCCGCGGTCATATGAACCGACACCATGTTCATCACGTCGCGCACGCCCTCCATCTGGATGCCGAGCAGCTTGCCGACCGTGCGTCCCCCGTCGCAGCCCAGCAAATAACCGCAACGCACCTCATAGGTGTCGCCGGTGTGCTTGTCGAGAACCTGCGCGGTGACACCGTCAGCGTGCTGCGCGAAGGAGAGCATGTCGTGGTTGAAGCGAACCTTGTCCGACCCGGCGAGCGTCTCGGCCTGCTTGCGCAGAATCGGTTCCAGCCGGATCTGGGGCAGGTTGGCCGTGCGGCACGCGCTCGCCGCGATGTAGTCGGGGTCGGTGTAACCCCCGCCCCACGCCTCCAGCCGGCCGATCTCGCGACCGTAGCCGTCGTGCGGCCCGGCGAGACCGGCGTACCACCCGGTCGCCTGCATGTTCTGGGCAGGTGTGCCCTTGGCGTAAATTTCGTCGGCCACACCGACGTCACCGAAGATCTCCATCGTGCGCGGGCTCAACACATGCGCCTTCGGAAGGATCGACGTGCCGGGCCACGCCGACACCAGCAATGACTCGACACCGAGCCGCGACAGCAACATCGACGCGGTCAGCCCCGCGCCGCCGCCACCCACGATCAACACCGGCACCTCGACGTCACTCATCACTGTTCTCCAACCCCGCTCCAACGACGGCAGCTATCCCGCACAGGATGACCCAAAGTGGGTTACATCACACATTATTCGACCGCGTCAGCGATTTTGTCAAATAAATCGATTTAATTGGTACGCCTGGTTCGCCGGATCCGGCTAGGCAAGGACCGGGGTGATGTCCATGTAGATCCGGTAGTCGCTAACCTCGCCGTCGCGCACACGGAAGCTGTTTGCGCAGGGCAGGGTAAGCCTGCCGCCATCGAGTCGCTCGTAGTGCACGGTCGCCACCGCGATGACCCGATCGGCATCCACCTGCCACAGGTGCTCGATCACATGGCGGATCCCGGCGATGCTCGCCAGGAATGCTTCGCATGCGGCCACCACCGCGGGGCGGCCCTCGACGACAGCTGCGTTGCCGAATCTGAAGGTGATGTCATCGGCGAAATGGTGCGCCAGGTAGCCGGTGTCCTTGTCGTCGACGGCCTCGAAGAGCCGACGGATTTGCGACTCCAGCAACGAGTTCACGGTCACGGGTTTCACCTCTCTGAACGCAGGGCCAACGCGGCGATCGTTCTGCGTGGCGGACCCGACAACCACCAACGATCACCGGTGGCCGCGTTACGCGGGTTGATGCACCGCACCTATCCGTACTTTAGCGATGTTGTCAATAAAATCGATCATCTGCTTGACGATCGACTTAAGGTCGATAAAACTTCTATTCGGGAGACGAGGGGTCTCATGACGAGAGGGATGACGATGACCGACAGCGAGGCCTCCAATCCCAGCGTGGCCATCACGGGGGCGGGTAGCGGTTTGGGCCGCGAACTTGCCCTCAAACTCGCCGACAAGGGCTATCGGGTGTTCGGGACCGCGCTCAATCCGGCAGAGGTCGATGATTTGGCGACCGCGTCAGGCGGGCGGGTGGCGTTGTCGGTCGCCGACATCACCGACGAAACGGCGGTCGCGCAGTGGGTGGACAGCGTCACCAAACACCTGGGCGCGCGTGGGCTCGACGTGCTGATCAGCAACGCCGGGATTTTGACCCCCGGCCCGTTGGAGGTGCTGTCCCTTGCGGCGATCAAACGCGAGTATGAGGTAAACGTGTTCGGGGCCCTGGCCGTGATCAACGCGTTCCTGCCCTCGCTGCGCACCTCCCGTGGCCGCATCGTGGCGATCGGTGCCATGACGGGGCGTTTCCCCCTGCCGTTCAACGGGCCATCGAGCTCCACCAAAGCCGCCCTGGAAGCCATCGCGGATGTCTATCGCGCCGAGCTCAAGCCGTTCGGTGTGCACTTCGTTGTGGCCCAGGCCGGCAATATGGTCACCGGCGGCCCGGCCAAAACGGCCGCCGCGCTGCGACGCACCCTTGACTCGATGACCCCCGACCAACGTGCGCTCTACGGGGAAGCGTTCGCCAAATTCGCCGACGCCCTCAATGCCGCGCAAAGCTCGGAGCTCAGCGCGCAGGCGTCCGCCGATCGAGTGATCGAGCTAGTCGAGCAGCAGCCCCCACCGATCCGCGGCGCTGTCGGCGAAGATGCCGAACAAATACTGCGACTCGTGAGTGAAAAGTCCGACGAAGAACTCGACATCCTTCGACTCGAGTACGTCGGTCTCGCGTAGCAGCATCACCGCTCCGCGCCACGACCCCATACCGTGTGGCACGAAACCAGTCCAAGGAGAATACGATTCACATGCCCGCCACGAGTCTGGACGGCTTTCACCAAACCAAGACGGCCCAAGCCTTCGATGAACTGGCCCGCGCCTTCGTC
>NZ_DATMLH010000337.1:0-44340 GCF_035570115.1 Mycobacterium sp. | reverse complement strand
TAGCCGGCCAGCTGCCCGCTCTTCAGCGCCGCCACAACCGCATCGCGCACGCAGATTTCGGCGCGCGCGGTGTTGACGATGTAGGAGCCGTGCCGCATCGACGCCAGCAGCTCCTCGTCGAACAGGTGATAGGTCTGCGGGTGCAGCGGAGCGTGGATGGAAACCACATCAACGGCGCGCACCAGCGACGCGGAGTCGGGATGGTAGGTGACGCCCAGTTCGTGTTCGACCTCTTCGGGCAGCCGACGCGTGTCGGTGTAGTGCAGGTTGACGTCGAAGGGGGCCAGGCGGCGCAGCACGGCCTGGCCGATACGGCCGGCGGCGATCACACCGACGTCCATGCCCTCCAGGTCGTAGGCGTGTTCGACGCAATCGGCGATATTCCAGCCTCCGTCGGTGACCCATTTGTGGGAGGGGACAAAATTGCGGACCAGCGTCAAGATCTGCATGACAGCGTGCTCGGCCACGCTGATGCTGTTGCAGTAGGTGACCTCGGCGACGGTGATTCCGCGTGCAATCGCCGCGTCGAGATCGACGTGGTCCGAACCGATCCCGGCGGTCAGGGCGAGCTTGAGGTTCTTCGCCTTGGCGATCCGCTCGGCAGTCAAATATGCCGGCCAAAACGGTTGGGAGATCACGACATCGGCGTCGGGCAGCTCGCGTTCGAATTCCGAGTCCGGGCCTTCCTTATCCGATGTCACCACCAACTGGTGCCCGCCACTTTCGAGAAATTTGCGCAGGCCGAGCTCGCCGGACACGCAGCCGAGCAGCTCGCCCGGAGTGAAATCGATCGCCGACGGGGTCGGTAAGGTCTGGCCACCCGGGTAACCGTGTAGCACCGGAATGCTGTCGCGGGCATACACCGGCGGATATCCAGTGACCGGATCGGGATACAAAACGAGCAGTACTTTGGCCATCGCATTCTCCTCTTTTGTTGTGGCCCTGCGAAACTACAGGGCGGTCGGTCGACGATCCGGTGGGTCAAGCCGGCGCTTGACTGCCTCGATTACGATGACGGAGTAGGAGCCCAAAATCATTGCAGCCCAGTAGATCATCCTTGCCCTCGCTTTGGCTAGGCCCGCGGATCAGCCGGCGACCAAATCGCGGCGCTGCGTGAACTTGATGTCGAGACTGCGCAGGTAGGTCTGCAGCCCGGCGTCCTGGACGGGGATCAGGTGCGCCGGGGTATCGGTCTCGTTGTAGTGCGCGTGCCACATGCCAGGCGGCGTGGTGAACGCGCCGCCCGCCTGCCAGTCCACCCGGATCGGGTCGACGATTTCCCCGCGCTCGTCCAGCCGCGTGCCCAGCAGGGTGTAGCAGCCGCTGGGTGGCGCATCGAGGATCAGGTCCAGGGCGACCGACTGGTGTCGGTGCGGACGCTGCTCCTGGCCGGGCGGCAGCACGCCGAACATGGCCCACAGCACGTGGGTGATGGTCAGCGTCTGCTCCTGATCGGCGTTGGCCAGCAAAACGCTGACCCGACTCTTGTCGTTGGCACCGGGCCGCGCGGCGATGTCCTCGAGCTTGGCGACGGCGTCGGCGCGGCGGAACTTGGTGGGCCGAAACCTGGGCTGGGTCGCGTCGGCACCCAGGTAACGCAACAGCGGCTCGTCGTGCACCCAGTACATGGCCGTCTCAGCGTCGGCGTAGAACACCGCGCGGCATCCGGCGGGGAGCGTCAAAAAGTCGCCTTTTTCCCACTTGACCAGGTGGCCGTTGATTGCCGCGAAGCCCCGCCCGTACAGCATGTAGTACAGCTGGCTGGTGGCGTTCGGGCTGGTGTCGATCTGCTCGCCGGCGCGAATGCTCACGAAGTTGGCCAGCAGCGCCGGGCTGGTCGCCGCACCGGTCGTGACTCCCAGCTTCTTGGACAAATCCAGCGGCACGATGCCGGTCGGCTGGCCGGCATAGATCTCGGGGTCGAACCGAACGATCGGTACCTGCGGCGCCTGCCCCGAGCCAATGGGGTTGGCGGCCTTCGAGTATTCGAAATAGCGGGCGTCGTGGGCCCACTCTTCAAACCGCCCTTCGAACCCGTACTGGGCGACATTCGTCATCGGAGCCGGAATTGTCGGATCCAGATTGGCTGACGTTTCTCGATTCGCGGTGGACATCGTGGGGCCTCCTGCCTGTGTTCCGTAACGCTTGTACATCAATAGTATTTATCTTGTATCTCAGTTGTCAAGTGTCGCCGGCCTGCCGCCTTACCTGAAAGGCCTGTGGCGAGGTTGTCAGTCGGGGATGTAGTCGAACTTGTCGGGGTTGGGGCCGGTGCGTCCCGATTCGCCCCGGTCTAGGCCGGTGACGGCGTCCATCTCGTCGCTGGCGAGGCTGAAGTCGAAGATGTCGAAGTTCGACTTCATCCGCTCGGGGTGCACCGACTTCGGGAACACGATGTCGCCGCGCTGGATGTGCCAGCGCAACACCACCTGCGCAGGAGTTTTGCCATGCGCATCGGCGATGCCGGTAATGACCGGGTCGTCGAGCACCTTGCCCTGCGCGATTGGTGACCAGGCCTCGGTGGCGATCTGGTGCTCGCGGCCGTAGGCGCGCACCAGATCGTTGCCGAAGTATGGGTGTACCTCGATCTGATTGACGGCTGGCACGGTCTGCGATCCCTCGGCGAGCCGGTCGAGATGGGCGACCTGGAAGTTGGACACGCCAATGCTGCGTGCGCGGCCGTCCCTGGCGAATTCCTCCAGCACGTTCCACGTCGAGACGAAATCGCCGTCATAAAGCGTCGGCAGCGGCCAATGGATCAGGAACAGGTCAACGTGATCAGAATCCAGCGCGCTCAATGTGGTGTCGAACGCGCGGCGCGCGTCGTCCGGCCGGTGATACCCGTTGTTGAGCTTGCTGGTGATGAATACCTCACCGCGATCCAGCCCGGCATCGCGGATGCCTTGCCCGACTTCTTTTTCATTGCCGTACATCTCGGCGGTGTCGATGTGCCGGTACCCAACCTCCAACGCCGAACGCACCGCGGCGGCAGTCTGATCCGGTTTTATCTGGAAGACGCCGAAACCCAATTGAGGGATGGTGTTGCCGTCGTTGAGCGTGATCGATGGGATAGAACTCATCTGCTTGGCCTCCTGGCGATCCCGGTGGTTGCGATTGTGGTTGGCTGCCCGTCACCGCGCCAGAACAAACTCGGCCTGGGCGGACACTTCGTGTCGATTGTTCACCGATGCCGCCTCGTTGGGGGAGTTGTCCAGCCCGGCGAGGTGACGCCACGAGGCGATCGCCTGCCTGGCCAGTTCGACCGTGCGGCTGGCCGCGGTGTCCGCGGCGGCCCGCGCGTGGGCGCGCATCGCGAATGCCGTCGCGGCGTCCAGTGTCGACCGGTAGTGGCGCACGTTAACCAGTGTGGTCGACTCGTATGCCGCCCGGATCGCGAGTGCGCCGGCGGCGTTGGACGTGGGGCTCATCGCGCAGGCGGCGGCGCGAGCGGCACGGTCGGCGGCATCCCAGGCGGCAATCGCGGGCATGTCGCCACGCGCGGCTTGGCGGTGCAGCTCGGCGATGTCGAGGATCGCCTTCACCTCGGTGATTTTGACGTACTGGACAACGCCCCAGACGGGGTTGGTCAGCAGCTCGGCCAGCCAGGCGTGGACAACGGTGTCGGCGACGCCGGCTGTTCCCACCGTCTGCCAGGCGAGCTCGATCGCGAGGACGCTGTGTTCCGGTGACAGGTAGCCACTAGGTCCGGCCAGCAGGTCGTTGCAGGCCTGGACGACGACAGCCAGCGGACGGGCTGAGCAGGTGGGGAAGTCCGTGATGCGGTCATCGCCGTTGGTGTAGGAGACGACGTTCATGGCGCAGCCTTTACCTGATCCGGGCTGGTGGGATCCTCTGGCCAACCTGAGCGGGTGGGTGATGCGGTCGAGATCCATGTGAGTTTCCGCGGCAGACACTGCGGCCTCCTTCTTTGTGCACCTCGTTAAATGTTGTCGAGATATGACTCGAGTTTATCTTGTATCTTAGTTGGTGGCCTGCGAGATCGGTCACACGCGCGCCTGCCGAGCAGCGGCGATACGCTGGTGTACGGTGATGCACACAAGTGGGATACGGCTTAGCTGCATCGGAGGGGCGTGGTGGCGACCAAGGCAACGGGTGGTGTCCGGGGTGCGGCCAAGGACCGCGCGCACGATTACGTGAAGCGCCAGGTGCTGACCGGAGGGTTTCCGGGCGGGGAACTGATTAGTGAGGGCGAGGTAGCGGCCGCCCTGGGGATGTCGCGCACGCCGGTGCGTGAAGCCTTCCTGCGACTGGAGGCCGAAGGGCTACTCCGGCTCTACCCCCAGCGCGGTGCGCTCGTCGTGCCGGTTTCCTCCGAGGAGGCCCGAGCGGTCATCGAGGCCAGGCTGGTTCTCGAACAGTTCGCGGCACGCAAAGTCATTAAACGCGGCCCCACTGCGTGCGCAGCGGTATTCGAGCGGCTATCGGCGGAACTGCAAAGGCAGCGCGACGCCGCCGCCAAATCTGACTGGGAAGAGTTCTCAGACGCCGACCGCGCCTTTCACGACGTGACCCTCCAAGAGTCAGGGAACGCCATCTTGGCCGGTTTCTACTCATCGCTGCGCGACCGTCAGATGCGTATGAACCGTGAATTGGTGATGCACGCCGAGCGGGTCACGACGATCCTGGATGAGCATCGCGTCTTCGCCGAAGCAATGCGCGACGGGGATCTCGAACGCACCGAGGAGATACTGCGGACGCACCTGGTGAGCACGATGCGCACGCTCGGTCTTGCCGTCGTGCACCCGGCCTAGTGCACCGACTCCCGCGCTCTCACACCTGACGCCATGATGGTTGGCTCGGGTCGACCAGCTGCACGTCGACAGGGCCAAGGCCGAAGATGGCGATAACGGCCGGGTCGGGCTGCCCGGCTGGTACGCCGTCGTAGTGCGGGGTACGTGCGCTGCGCTTCACATAGCCACCCGCTCCGACCGGAACCGCATCGTGCGGTTGGAAATCATTGCCACTGTTGACAAACCAGGTGCCGAACACCACGACCTGAATCCGGTCGGTCGCATAGGTATGCGGCGCGCTGAACCAACCCGGATTCCATTTCATCAGAACCAGATACGGACCCGGGCTGTTGAAATCTCCATACAACTTGGCCATTTCGCCGCTGTGCGGCGGCAAATTGCCCCACGACTCGAAGGCGATGTCCTGGTAGGGCTGGACGAACGTTTCGGTTGGATCCGGGCCGACTTCGGGCGCCGGCGCCAACTTGACGTTGTCGAGCTTGCCCGTCTTGTCACCGGCGGCCATCGCCGCCAGCAACAGTGGTGCCGCGGCCATTAGCGATCGCCGGTCTAATTCCATGCCGCGCCTCGCAATCTCTCTAGGGTGCTGCGCCGCTCGAGCTGCACGAATCCACCCTTGGACGTTTGCCGCGGCGCGTCAAGCGGGGCTGCCGTTGAGGTCGGCGTGCGGAATGTGGGTGGAGCGGCTCTGGTTTCCGCCGGCGTGTTTGGCGGCGTACATGGCTGTGTCGGCGAGGTTGACCAGATCGTCGATGAGTTCACGATCGGCGGGGTCGAAGCCCGCGGCCAGCGGTGCGGTCGCGATACCGATGCTGGCCGTGACGGGGTAGTCGATGTCTGCGATGGCTTTGCGCAACTGTTCGGCGACGTCGTGCAGGTCGTCGGTGCGGTAGGTGTCGGCGACGACGAATTCTTCGCCGCCGAAGCGGGCTATCAACGATGTGGGTGGACAGGCGAGGCGCAGGGCACCGCCGACCGCGACCAGGGCCCGATCCCCGGTGAAATGGCCATGGGTGTCGTTGAGGCGCTTGAAGTTATCTAAATCGATCATCGCGACGCCCAGATAACTTGACGCTGCCCTGCGGCGCAGCAGCAGCCCGTATGCCGACTGATAGAAGGCCCGGCGGATCAACAGACCCGTGAGCGTGTCGCGGCTGGAATGTCGCAAGTCGCTGCCGAGCGCATGCACCAGCCAATGGACCGCGAACGGAAACGCCACATTGACCGCCAGGACGAGCAAAAACCCGCAGCCCGCCACCGCGGCGTCGTAGTAGCGGACCAGGCGCGCCGCGAGTACCGCGCCGGTGCTGATGGCGATCGACAGGTTGACCATCATGTCGCGGGCGCTGTGGAAGAACCCGATATAGCCGCCGAGCACCGCAAACGCACTACAGCCCAGCAACCCCACGCGCGGGTCACCTTGTACGAGGCACGCGGCTGCGATGCCGACGCTGCCGGCAAGGGAGAACAGCACCGATTGGCGGCGGGTGGGCCAGCGGATCAACCAAAACAGCCCTACTATCACGCCGAAGCCGCCGGAAATCGGTGCCACGACGACCGCGGCTGGGTAGTGCGGCACGGTCGGCCTGACCAACACCACAACCGGAACCATGGCGATCGAGACGATCACAGCGGCAACCATCGCCCGCCATCTCAGCCGGATACCCCGGGTGTTCAAATAAAGACTTAACCAGTCGAAGTGATCGGTCTGCTGCCACCGGCGCCCCACAGCGTTCACGGGTACACCCCCTGGTAATGCGACCCATTCCGGTAGTTATGGCATCTGTGTCCGATTCGACAGCCATCCCATGCTGTCAGATATTCCGCAGCTCAGGCCAGGAATCTGCCAACGGGCGACGAGGACCGCCCGGAAGTCGTGCGACAGCGGTTGACGGCTTTGGGAATCAGCGCAACGATTCTCGTGCACAGCACCACAGGGTGTCGACGACAATCCATGCCGACCGGGGAGATCCAAGGTGGCCTTTGATCCGGCCGAGTCCGCAGCGAGCGTCCTGCGGGGTTGGGCACACGCGATGCTCGCGCATCGCCACGGCAGCGAGGTCTATCAGACATCGACGATGGGGGCTTTGCTCGACGGCGTCTACGACGGCGATGTCACAATCCGGGAGCTGTTGCGGCACGGGGACTTCGGCCTCGGCACGTTCAATGGTCTCGACGGCGAGATGCTGGTGCTCGACGGAGTCTGCTATCAATTGCGCGGCGACGGTAGCGCACAGGTCGCCGATCCGGAGCAACGCACCCCCTTTGCCGTAGTCACCTGGTTCGCCGCCGACCGCACATTCGAGGTGTCCGCGCCCGTCGACCGCGCCGGGCTCAAAGCACGCATCGATGAGTCGCTGCCCACTACCAACCTCATCGTCGCTGTCCGCGTCACCGGTGATTTCAGCGTGATTCGCACCCGCACGGTAACCGAGCAGCACCGGCCCTACCGACCGTTCACCGAGGCCACCGAAGATCAACAGGAGCTGGCGTTCACCGACGTGACCGGCACGCTGGCTGGATTCCGGATGCCCGAATATGAGCAAGGTATCTCGGTGGCGGGCTACCACTCCCACTTCGTCGACACCGAGCGTCACCACGGCGGCCACGCCCTCGATTACCGGTTCACCCGCGGCACGGTACAGATCAGCGTTCGTTCCGAGCTGCACTTGAGTCTGCCGCGAACCCCGGAGTTCCTTGCCGCCGAGCTGGACAAGGCCGACCTCGACACCCAAATCCGCCGCACCGAGGGAGGATGAGGTGAGCGAAAGCGACGTGAGATCCGCCGAACGCGTGTTGGAGACGCTATCCGCCTACGGAGTTCAATACGTCTTCGGCGTACCCGGGGCCAAGATCGACGCCGTCTTCGACGCGTTTTTTGACGGCGGCCCGGAATTGGTGGTCTGCCGCCACGAGCAGAACGCGGCATTCATGGCCGCCGCGGTCGGGCGGCTCACCGGAACACCCGGCGTCGCGCTGGTGACGTCAGGCCCGGGCACCACTAACTTGGCCACCGGTCTGATAACCGCGACGACCGAGCAGGATCCGATGGTCGCCATTTGCGGTGCCGTCATAAGGGCGGACCGGCTTAAGCGCACCCATCAATCGATGGACGCTGTCGCGGCACTCAAACCCTTCACGAAATACACCGGGGAGGTCAACGACCCCGACAACGTGCCCGAAGCCGTCGCAAACGCTATTCGCGCCGCAGTCACAGCGCCGCGCGGTGCCGCCGCCGTGGTGCTTCCGGCCGATGTGGCGGCGGCTGCCACGTCGGCCGCAATCGTCGAGCCCTCACCGGTACCGGCTCTGGGCGCCGCGCCGGCAGAGCAAATCCAGCACGCGGCCAAGCTGATTCGCGCGGCCCGGTGCCCGGTCCTGTTCGTCGGTATGCGCGTCGGCGATCCGAAACCATGTGCGGCGCTGCGTGGATTGCTTGCGGTCACCGACCTGCCGGTCGTGGAGACATTTCAGGCCGCGGGCGTGGTGTCGCGCGAACTCGAGGATCACTTCGTCGGGCGCGTCGGGTTGTTTCGCAACCAGCCCGGAGACATCCTCGTCAGCCACGCGGATGTCTTGGTCACGATCGGGTATGACCCGGTGGAATACGATCCGCGGCTGTGGAATTCGGATGCAGCTCGCACGGTCATCCACATTGACGAGATTCCCGCCGATATCGACAACGCCTACCAGCCCGCGTGCGAGTTGCGCGGCGACATCGCGGCGACCCTGACCGCGATGATCCCGTTACTGTCAGGGTTGCGCCTCAGCGACAGTGTGAACGCCGACATCGCGGAACAGCGCGCCGCGCTGCTGAACATCGACGCGGAGGCACGGAACGGTCCGCAGACCGATGATGGCCTCAACCCGGCCGCGGTTGTCCTCAAGATCCGGGATCTGATCGATGACGAGGCCACTGTCGCCTGCGACATAGGGTCGCACTACATCTACATGGCCAGGCATTTTCGCGTGTACCAACCGCGGCGATTGTTGTTTTCCGATGGTCAGCAGACCCTCGGGGTCGCGTTGCCATGGGCCATGGCCGCCGCCATGGTCCGCCCGGGCACCCAGGTGATATCGTTATCGGGCGACGGTGGATTCCTTTTCAGCGCACAGGAATTGGAGACCGCGACTCGCTTGGGACTCAGTTTCACGCACGTTATCATGCGTGACAACACCTACAACATGGTCGCATTCCAGGAGGAGCTTAAGTACGGCCGCACGTCAGGGGTGCAGCTGGGCGACTATGACATCGTTCACTACGCTGCAGCGTTCGGCGCCAAAGGAATCCGAGTCACCGGCATGGCCGAGTTCGAGGGCGCCCTCAAACAATCGCTGGACGAACCCGGGGTGACCATTCTCGATGCGCTCGTCGACTACAGCCACAACGCCGAGCTCTTCGCGGAGCTGCACGAGGGCGTCCTTGAATGACCTCGGTGCTACGCGCTGAATAGCAAGTACAAGCCGGTAAAGGTATAGCCGACCATCACCAGCATCATGGTGAGCTGGCCGGTGAGCTGATGGCCGGCCGGCAGCAGATGCAGCGCTTTGTCATGGGCCGCAATCACCGCCACGATGTGTCCGGTAACCACGCATGACACCTTGATCACCGCCAGCACGGTCGGGTGCAGGGACAGCACGTAAGCGGCGTGCAGGTGCGCCAGCCCGAGCGGGTTCCATCCCCGGCCGAACGGATCGGCGAGGGCGAACACGGCCCGTTGACCGCGCTCCACCAGATAGGACAGGTAGTGAGCGAAGATATAGCCCACCACGATGGGGATCAGCGAGTGCGCCATGTGGCCCGGTAATGCGCGACGCTGCTCGCGGTCGATCCCCCCGGTGGCCCGGGCGGCCAATGAAAAAGTCAGCGCCACAACCGAAATGAAGATGACCAGCCCCACGGTCCGCAGCGCCGACAACGCCACCGTCACCGGCACATCGCCAATGCCTTTCGCGAGCCGGTCGGCGAAGTTGCGCCACGTCGCCGACGACGAGAAGCTGTCGAACGCGGTCGAGCCAAGCAGCACCGCCAAAATCGCGACCACACCCGGCCGAATCGGCAACGACACCAGATGATCGAACGGGTTGCCGATCGCGATCCTCCCGGTTTCCGGGTCGCGTCGAAACGGCGACAGCCGCGAAACCGCCATGCTGTAAACCCCGAACGGGTCGACCCGGGCGAACCAGCGTTGCCCGCACAGCCAAGCCCCGCCCAACAGCACCATGGCATAGATCAACAGCCAGCATTTGACGCAAGGCAGCGAGGCCGGGTTCGGGCTGGCCAACTCCATCCACACAAAGGCGAAGAGGCCCAACGCCGCTGGGCGATACCCCCACGTTTCGGGGCAGGACAGGCGCGGCCGGGCCAGGCGTCCCGGTGTGACGCGCTGCAGCAGCAGATATACCGTGCGCACCGGCGAGATCACTCGCCACACCGGTCCGAAAAGCAGCGAGGCGGCCACCAGCCCGACCCACAGCAGCACATAGAACACACCAAGGAGGGCGTTCGCCTGCGTTTGCGGTCCGCACAGCCCGGCCAACACCACCCACACCGTGAACGCCAACGCGCCGGCGGCCGCGAACCCGCGGGTGACCGGCGAATCCACCAGCGCGGTCAGCGCCGCTGGCAACGGGTGGCCCGGCTTGAGCGGATCGAAGCGTGGCCGTCGCCACGCGAACGCGACCAGGGCGAAGGTAAACGTCAACGCCCACGCCGCCCCGATCACCGAATAGGCGTAGGGGACTGGGAGATCGCTGGATCCGCCGAGACCATGCGCCAGGACCACCGCGTCGGTCACGGACGCACTTGGATCGTGGCGATCGTGCGGTCCAAGTGGTGGAGCTCGACGTCGACATTGCCCGGGATATCGACGCTGAATTGAAACGTCTGGTTGGCTGCGGCCGCGACCTGGAACTTGTGATCGGGCACTGAATGCACATGGAGCTCATCGACGGCATCACTGGTGACACGCAACGTGATCGGTTGGGAAACCTTGGCTTGCAGCGTGGCATTGCTCGGCGTGACTTGGCCCTTGGCGATGGTGATGTCGACGACCAGTCCCTCGCCCGAGGCTTGGGTGGCTTTCGGTGGACCACCGCAGGCGACAAGCCCGCATACCAGCACCGCCGCACCGACAGTGGCGACCAGGCCTTTGACCATCCTCATCACGCCGCTCGCGGCGGGGCGCGGTTCTCCTGGAGTGGTTGCTTGGGTGAGCTGTCGGCGGCGTTGATGCGGCCCGCGCCCCAACTGAGGGCCGCAATCACCATCAGCGTGAGGATCAGCACCACGATGCCGCCGGCGGTGAACAACCACGTCGGGACGTTGGGGTCGCGTTCGCGCTGAAGGATGCTGACCTCCAGCACGAACGGCCGCGTGCTGGATGCCAGGGCCGGAATCTCCGGTGCGGGAATCGCGTCGTCGGCCGGCGCCCAAATCGGAACCGCGGTCATGGTCCTGCCGTCTTGCACGCGCAGCAACGTCTTCCATGAGCCCCACACCGGCAGGGGCCGGTTGGACACGTAGTGTCCGGGATCAAGCGGCGTGAGCCAGTCGATGACCAGGCCCCGATCGTTTTGCATTCGGCCCTGCCAAGACAGAATCGTCACCCAATCCGGGTGGCGGCTCACCAGATTGGACGGACTGATTCGTACGTCGGCCGAAACCATTCGTTGCCCGGGTGGGCTCGGAAGATCGGTCAGCTTGATCGTAGCGGTGTCCTGCGTAGGCACTCGAATATGCAAACCGTTGGCCACTGCGCAACCGGTCGCCAGCACGGTCGCGGTCACGATTGTGATACCAATTGCCTTGCCCGGCAAGGGTTGTGCTGTCAGCACCATGCCGAGCATCGCCGCGCAGAGCCCGGCCAGCACGGCCACTGGCACCGCCATCGTCAGCGCCTCGCCCCACATACTGACCGGCCAGGGGTAGTGGTACATCGCGCCAATCCATAGCGACTCGAGCCACAGCCCGACGGTGCCCACACCCAAACCCGCGGCGGCACCGAACAGCATCGGCCGCCGGAACAACGGAGTGAAGGCCAGTAGCTCGACCACTAATGCCGGACCGAGATACAGCGGAAACCAGTTGATCGCCGCGCCTAGGATCGGTCCGACCGTCAACGCAACCGCGCCGCGTAGCGCCGCCGCGAACAGGGCCGCCAGGATCGCCGCGCCCCGCCCCATCGTCATGCGGGCGATGACGGTACCGATTGTCGCCGCCACGGCGATCAGCATGGGCTGGAAGACCAGCCGGAACTGCGGGACGCCGAAGTCGAACTCGATCTGGTATACCGACATCCCGATCAACACGCCGCCGCAAGACAGGTAGCGCAGGAATCGGATGAACCAGCCGTCAGATCCTTCGGCCGCGTCAGACAGCGATCGCTCGCCTTCGTATTCCAGCATCAGCACCGCGAACAGAGAAAATCCAGCCCCACCGATCATCATCAAATGCGTTGGGCCCCAGAGCGTGACATCTTGACCGAAGATGCGGTGCCAGATGTCGTCGAGCGGAAAGCCGATCAATGCGTACAGCCCGCAGCCGGCCATCAGCAACCCGCCGACAGGTGCATACCAGTTGCGGGTGATGCGCACCGCGGACGACCCCGGCTTGTCGTGCGGCAGCGTGACCGCCAACATGCCCGCGACGAAGATGCCGAACAGGCCGATCACGATGAAGTAGTGCGCGGGGTTGGCCAACGGGCCCGGATCGCGGCCGTTACCGATGTGCCAGCTGACGTCCCAGATGAAGCCGAACAGTGCGCAGATGATCGACGTGGTGAACACCAAAACCGGCAGGGCGACCCACGAAGGACGGTCGAACTTTCCGGCCATGTACTCGGCAAGACGGTCCAGCCAGGTGATCCGGCGGGTGCGATGGGCGTAGCCGACCCACAGCATGACCACGCTGATCACCATCGCGGCAATCGACAAGCCGATCACCTGGTTGAGGCCGGCACCGCGTGCGGGCGGATCTGCAAGAACGGTCAGTTCCAACGTGAAGCCTCCCCACCGCGCTGTGGCCGCCCGGCAGGGCCGGGCGCTAACTTACTTCACGGTAGGTTGCCGCCCCGCCGTCCGTCTAAACTTCGGGCGATTTCGGGTGGCCTCGGTTGTCTTCGGCGGCCGTCTGGTCATCGTCGGCAGTGCGGCGACGGTCCCGGATCGCGATATACAACACAACCCCGACGACGATCACCGCGGGCAAGAACGCCGGCCCGGCCAGCAGGATCCAATGATGGCCCAGGTACTCGACGTGCTGATCAGTCACTTGCGTTCATTTCGGGGGCTCTACCTGTACCCATCCGGGTACCCGCGGCGGCCGATGCAACCACATCACGTTTGTGCAGGTGCACACCGCTAGCCTAGCGTGGGCACCGTTCAACGCAGGCCGTGATGAGCCGGGGGCGCTGCCGTCCCGCGTGCTCGCACACGACGTGGACGTGGTTCAACAGATATAAGGAGTAGCTGGTGACTCAGGCGGCGACTCGGCCAACTCCCGGCAGCGACAACACCGACATCCTGACCGTGGCCCGTCGGCAGGTGCTCGAGCGCGGTGAAGGACTGAGCCAGCAGCAGGTGCTGCGGGTGCTGCAACTGCCCGACGACCGACTCGAGGAACTCTTGGCCCTGGCCCATGAGGTGCGAATGGGCTGGTGTGGACCCGAGGTCGAGGTCGAAGGCATTATCAGCCTGAAAACCGGTGGCTGCCCGGAGGATTGTCATTTCTGCTCGCAGTCGGGGCTCTTCGCCTCGCCGGTGCGCAGCGCCTGGCTCGACATTCCCAGCCTGGTGGAGGCGGCGAAGCAGACCGCGAAGACCGGTGCCACGGAGTTCTGCATCGTCGCGGCGGTGCGCGGACCCGACGAGCGGTTGCTGGCCCAGGTGGCCGCGGGCATCGAGGCAATCCGCGATGCCGTCGACATCCAGATCGCCTGCTCGCTGGGGATGCTGACCGCCGAGCAGGTGGACCGGCTGGCGGCGATGGGGGTGCATCGCTACAACCACAACCTGGAGACCGCCCGCTCGTTCTTTACCAATGTCGTGACGACCCACACCTGGGAAGAGCGCTGGCAGACGCTGTCGATGGTGCGCGAGGCAGGCATGGAGGTGTGTTGCGGCGGCATTCTCGGCATGGGCGAGACGGTGGAGCAGCGCGCCGAGTTCGCCGCCAACCTGGCCGAGCTGGACCCCGACGAGGTGCCCCTGAACTTCCTCAACCCGCGTCCCGGCACGCCGTTCGGCGACCTGGAGGTGCTGCCGGCTGGCGAAGCGCTCAAGGCGGTGGCCGCATTCCGGTTGGCCTTGCCGCGCACCATGCTGCGCTTCGCCGGCGGTCGCGAGATCACCCTTGGCGACCTGGGCGCCAAACAAGGCATTCTGGGCGGGATCAACGCCATAATCGTCGGCAATTACCTGACCACACTGGGCCGCCCTGCTGAGGCCGATCTCGCACTGCTCGACGATCTGCAGATGCCGATCAAGGCGCTCAACGCAAGCCTGTGAAACGGGCTCGCCTGTAGAAGTGGGAGTGATGGTCCGAGATCTGCCGGCGCCGGTTGGCGCGGGCGTTTACAACGTGTACACGGGCGCTGTGTGCCGCGACGACCCGGCCGAGAGCGCGGTGCCGACCGCGGCGCGGCTCGGTCTGGAGCCGCCCCGGTTCTGCGCCCAATGCGGCCGCCGGATGGTGGTGCAGGTCCGGCCCGACGGCTGGTGGTCGAAGTGTTCGCGGCACGGGCTGGTGGATTCAGCCGACCTGGAGGCGCACCGATGACGGACGTGCAGACGGTCAGCGCGCCGCGCGCCTCGCGACGGCGGGCGGCCATCACGGTTGCGGCGGGATTGCTGCCCGCGGGTGTGCTCGTCGGCGGCCTCTGGGCGTGGCTCGCGCCGGCACTCCACGGTGTGGTGGCGTTGACCCATAGCGGTGAGCGGCTGCACGACTACCTGGGTAACGAGTCCGATCATTTCTTCGTCGCAGCGTTCCTGATGCTCGGACTGCTGAACGTCGTTGCCGCCGTGGCAGCTGTATCGGCATGGCAGTGGCGGCCGCATCGCGGGCCCGGGATGCTCGCCGGGCTGTGCTCGGGTGTGGTGATCGCGGCCGTGGCCGCGGTCGGCGTGGGCGTGCTGCTGGCGCACTTGCGCTACGGCGCAGTGAATTTCGCCGCGGTGCCGGTGAGCCATGACCATCCGCTGTATTACTTCACCGAGGCGCCGCCGGTGTTCTTCGGCGCTTCTGGGCTGCAGATCGCCTGCACGCTGTTGCTACCGGCGGCTACCGCCGCGCTGGTTTACGCGGTACCGGCCGCGGCGACGGCACGCGATGATCTGGGCGGGTATCCGGTCGTCGACACGGTGTATCCGCAGACTGGCAGAGCGCGGTCCGCGCCGTCATAGCGGGCGGCGGTGGACCGCCTTCCCGGTGATCACCTTGGCCGCGATTGCGGCTAGTCGCGCCAGGCCGACGTAGGTCGCCGGGTTGAACATCGTCGGCCATTTCGTGCGGACCAGATGATCGGTCAGCGGTCGGCCGGCAAACCGGTCCTGCAGCCAGCGCAGGGTCATTGGCGCGGAGAGCGGATGCAGCAGCAGGTGTTCGTTGAACGCATCGCGGTGGTAGGTGACGTCGGCGCCGCCGGCCGAGTAGGTCTCGGCCAATTCGTCGATGTCCTCGACGTCGATCAGGTAGTCGTGCACGGCCTGCAGGATCAATACCGGCGGTGTCGGCACGGCTGCGCCCAGCTTGATGCTGTCGAAGACGTGCTGAACCTCTGGCATCGTGAGGATTTCTTCGAGGGGCCGGTCGAGGTAGACGCCGACGTCCTTCTTCGCCATCCGCATCACCGCGCCCACCGTGGTCATCCGCTCCAACCGCTGCAGCAGGGCGCGCCCTTCGTCGGTGGCGTGCTCCTGGATGACCCGGTCCAGGTCGGGGTAGATGTGGACCAGCGCCGCGATCACCATCGCGGGCAAACCAGCCAGGAAGGTGCCGTTGAGCCGACGGAACGTGTGACCGAGGTCGCCGACGGGCGATCCGAGCACGGCGCCGACGATGTCGAGTTCAGGTGCGTAGTCGGCGCACAGTTCAGCCGCCCAGGCGGTTGCCAGTCCGCCGCCGGAGTATCCCCACAGTCCGACCCGGGCCGACGGGGACAGCCCGAGGTGCTCGGCGCCCAGCGCAGCCCGGATTCCGTCGAGAATGCAGTACCCGGGTTCGTAGGGCGCGCCCCACATTCCGTCGCGGCCTTCGTGGTCGGGTATGGAGACCGCCCAGCCTTCGGCGAGTGCGGCCGTGATCAACAGCAGCTCCAGCTGCGCCAGCGCGCCCACCGCCACGGCCCGTCGCCGCAGCGCATAGGACGGAAAACAGCGCGAGGTCACGGCGTCGATGGCGCACTGATACGACAACAGCGGGCAGGGCTGTTCGGGAGCGACGTCCGCGGGGACGATCACCGTGGTCACCGTCGCGTCCGGTTTGCCGTTCATGTCCGTCGTCCGGTACAGCAGCTGGGTGGCCATGGCCCGCTGCGGTATCAGACCCAGAAATGCCAGTTCGACGTCGCGCGAACGCAGCACGGTGCCGGGCACGGCGTGCTGGTAACCGGGTGGCGGCTGGTAGAACGGGTCGTTCGACGGCAGCAGCGGGCGGGCCTTGGGCCGCAATTCCTCGTGTGGTGCGCGACCGATCCATTCCGCGCCGGTTGTGGTCGCGAGGCTGCCAGTGTCCATCCGGGCATTGTTGCTTAAGAGGGCATTAAGAATCCAGTCGGCCCGCCGGGAAGCCGACGCACAGTCTCCGTCGACAGCAAGTGGTAATGAGATTCATTTTCGACAATGTGCACCGTGCGCGGTAGTGTCGAGGCGTCTTAATGAGAACCATTTTCAACACGGGGGACCATGCCGAATCGTCGGCCGCGACGACACCCGGACGGACAGCGCGCCATGCGTCGATATCGCAAGTGGCACAAATGACATCGGCGCGATGCCCTACCAGGCAGCCGTTCACCCTCGCCATCTGCACGGCCTGCGGGGCCGACGTGGCACCCCAACTTCTGCAGATGCTTCGAAACGTGGTCCGCCGCTGCCCGCATGGCATGTTGGTCATGACGGAATGCTTACTTGGACCATTAGCCTGCGCGACTCGGCCGCCCCACGAAGGCGCGATGCTTTTGCTGCAACTCTGCTCGATCGAACGCGCCCCCACCGCGCCCGCGCGATGGCTCGGACCGATCACCGACTTGGCGGATGCACGCCTAGTCTGCGAATGGATCATGCGGGGCGACTGGGATTGCCGAGAGCTGCCGATCCGCCTTCGCACGGAAGCGACCCTGCAACAGTCCAGCATCCGAAACTGACGGTCCGCCGACCTAGCCATGGGTATGCGTGACGCCCCAGGCAGGCAGGGGGTCGGCGTATGTCAGCCGTTCATGTTGCGGTGCAGCGAATTCCGCGTCGGGAACGTGGTGTGGCTAGCTCGGCCCGCCGGGAGGTCGTAGGGCGGCGAACTCGTCGGTGACCCGCAGCTGTGAATCGGTGAACCGGTACAGCGCCGCAGGGCGGCCCCCGCTGCGCCCGGATTGCGCGACGGTGCCGGTCGCGGTAATGACGCCGCGACGGGCCAGCACACGCTGCAGGTTCGTCGTATCGACCTGGTAATCCAGCGCGGCACCGTAAATGTCACGAAGCGTTGACAGCGCGAATTCGGTTGGAGCCAAAGCGAATCCGATGTTCGTGTAGGACATCTTGGCGGCCAGCCGGGTGCGGGCGTGGGCGATCATCGGGCCGTGGTCAAACGCCATCGTCGGCAGTGCGGTGACCGGGTGCCAGCAGGTGTCGGGCGGCAATTCCGGGGTGGCGGGGGAGGGCACCAAACCCAGAAATGTCGACGCGATCGTGCGGGTGCCGGGCACCCGCTCGGGATCGGAGAACACCGCGAGCTGCTCCAGATGAGCAACCTCCCGCAGGTCGACCTTCTCGGCCAGTTGACGTCGCACCGACGTCGTCATGTCCTCATCGTGGCGCAGCCGTCCGCCCGGCAACGACCACGCGCCTCGCTGCGGGTCGCGGGCGCGCTGCCACAGCAGGACGCTGAGCTGCGGCTTTTGGGCCTTAGGCCCGGGTCCGAGACCGCGAACCTGGAATACGACGGCGAGCACTTCGTGGGCAGTGCTACCATGGGCCATGTTTTCGATTATAAGTCGAAAACCGGGTCGGGTGCGAAAGGAACGGCCATGACGGTCCTGAATCACTCAGATCCGGTGGCATCTGAGCTGGCAAAAGACCTGGGAAATGGACTGGCCGCGGCAATCACCAGTTCTCCCACCGGTTACGCCGGCGTCGACGGGGACGAACGATGGGCGGCCGAGATCCGGCGGCTGGCCGAGTTGCGCAACGCGACGATTCTGGCGCATAACTACCAGCTGCCCGCCATCCAGGACATCGCCGATCACGTCGGTGACTCGTTGGCGCTGTCGCGTATTGCCGCCGAGACGCCCGAGGAAACCATCGTGTTCTGCGGCGTGCACTTCATGGCGGAGACCGCGAAAATCCTCAGCCCGGAAAAGACCGTGCTGATCCCCGACCAGCGGGCGGGCTGCTCGCTAGCCGACTCGATCACCGCCGAGGATCTGCAGGCATGGAAGGACGAACACCCGGGCGCCGTCGTCGTCTCGTACGTGAACACCACCGCGGCGGTCAAGGCGCTCACCGACATCTGCTGCACGTCGTCGAACGCCGTCGACGTGGTCGCCTCCATCGACGCGGACCGTGAGGTGCTGTTCTGCCCCGACCAGTTCCTCGGGGCGCATGTGCGCCGGGAGACGGGGCGAGAGAACCTGCACGTGTGGGCCGGCGAGTGCCATGTGCACGCCGGGATCAACGGCGACGAGCTCACCGCTCAGGCCCGCACGCACCCGGACGCCGAGTTGTTCGTCCACCCCGAGTGTGGCTGTGCGACGTCGGCGCTCTACCTCGCCGGCGAGGGCGCCTTCCCGCAGGACCGGGTGAAGATCTTGTCGACGGGCGGCATGCTCGACGCCGCGCGGGCCACCCACGCCCGTCAGGTGCTGGTCGCCACCGAGGTCGGGATGTTGTATCAGTTGCGCAATGCCGCACCCGGCGTCGACTTCCGCGCGGTCAACGATCGCGCGTCGTGCAAGTACATGAAGATGATCACGCCGGCGGCGTTGTTGCGCTGCCTGATCGAGGGCGCCGACGAAGTCGACGTCGATGCCCGGATCGCCCGCCTGGCGCGGCAAAGCGTTCAGCGGATGATCGAGATCGGCCAACCCGGCGGCGGCGAATGAGGATTCGGCCGGCCTGGGAGCAGCGGGCCGACGTCGTCGTCATCGGCACCGGGGTCGGCGGCCTGGCCGCCGCGTTGGCTGCTCATCGTGCCGGGCGCCGGGTTGTCGTGCTCAGCAAGGCGGGCCGGAGGTCGGGCGTGACGGCCACGCACTATGCCCAGGGCGGCATCGCGGTGGTGCTGCCGGATACCGACGACTCCGTCGACGCACACGTGGCCGACACCCTTGCCGCCGGTGCCGGCCTTTGCGATGCGGACGCCGTGACGTCGATAGTCGCCGACGGTTACCAGGCGGTGACCGAATTGGTCGGTGCGGGAGCACGATTCGACGAGGCGGCGGCTGGCGGATGGGCGCTGAGTCGCGAAGGCGGGCATTCACGGCGGCGCATCGTGCACGCCGGCGGCGATGCCACCGGCGCCGAGGTCCAGCGCGCGCTCGACGATGCGGCGGCCGCGCTGGACATCCGCACCAACCACGTCGCCCTGCGCCTGTTGCACGATGCGGGCGCTGGCACGGATGCCGTCACCGGGGTGCTGGTGGCCAATCCGGATGGCGTCGGCATCGTGCACACGGCGTCGGTGATCTTGGCCACCGGCGGGCTGGGACACCTCTACGGCGCGACCACTAATCCCGACGGCTCGACAGGTGACGGGATCGCGTTGGCGCTATGGGCCGGTGTCGCGGTGAGCGACGTCGAGTTCATCCAGTTTCACCCCACCATGCTGTTTAACGGCCACCGCGGCGGCCGGCGGCCGCTGGTCACCGAAGCAATCCGCGGTGAAGGCGCGATTCTGGTTGACAGCCAAGGCGATTCGGTCACCGCAGGCGTGCATCCGATGGGCGACCTGGCGCCACGCGACGTGGTGGCGGCCGCCGTCGATGCCCGGCTGCGCGCAACCGGAGACCCGTGCGTTTACCTCGACGCCCGCAGCATCGTGGATTTCGAGAACCGTTTCCCGACCGTCACCGCCGCGTGCCGCAAAGTCGGCGTCGACCCGGTCCGCCAGCCCATCCCGGTCGTTCCCGGTGCGCACTACAGCTGCGGCGGCGTGGTCACCGATGTGCATGGACAAACCGAGCTGCCCGGCCTATTCGCCGCGGGCGAGGTCGCTCGAACCGGCATGCACGGCGCCAACCGGCTGGCCTCCAACAGCCTGCTGGAGGGGCTGGTCGTCGGGGGCCGGGCGGGACGGGCCGCGGCGGAACATGCGGCGCTGGTCGGCCGCCCACGCGCGAGCGTGCCGGAGCCGACCGGCCGCGCCACGCTGGCCCGCGCTGACCTGCAGCGCGCGATGAGCCGCGATGCGTCGGTGGTTCGCGACGCCGATGGTCTGCGCCGGCTGACCGGCACGTTGTCGGCGGCGCCGGTCCGGGCCATGTTCACTCATGTCGATCTCGAAGACGCGGCGTTGACGGTGACCGCCCGCGCCGTCGCGGTCGCCGCGCTGGCTCGCGACGAGAGTCGGGGCTGTCACCACCGCGCCGAATACCCTGACGCCCCACTCGCCGAAGCGCGAAGCATCGTTATTCGGCTGGCCGATGACGACAGCGCGCAGGCCGACGCGCTGGCGGCGGTGTGCTGATGAACCTCTCGCAGTGCGAGCTCGCCGAAGCTCGCGCCACGATCAGCCGCGCGCTCGACGAGGACCTGCGCTACGGGCCGGACGTCACGACGTCGGCGACGGTGCCCGACGGCGCCATCACCAGCGCGTCGCTGATCACCCGTGAGCCCGGTGTAATCGCCGGTCTGGACGTCGCACTGCTGGTTCTCGACGAGGTGCTCGGCGCCGGTGGCTACCGGGTCCTCGACCGTGTCGAGGACGGTGCGCGGCTGCAGCCGGGTGCGCCGGCGTTGACGGTGGAGGCCCAGATGCTCGGTCTGTTGACCGCCGAGCGGACCCTGCTGAACCTGGTCTGCCACCTGTCCGGGATTGCCACCGCAACGGCCGCCTGGGTCGACGCCGTGCACGGCACCAAGGCGAAGATCCGCGACACCCGTAAGACGCTGCCGGGCCTGCGCGCGCTGCAGAAGTACGCGGTCCGCGTCGGCGGCGGAGTCAACCACCGGCTCGGCTTGGGCGATGCCGCGCTGATCAAAGACAACCACGTCGCGGCGGCGGGATCGGTCGTCGCGGCGCTACGCGCAGTACGGGCGGCCGCGCCCGATTTGCCGTGCGAGGTCGAAGTCGACTCGCTCGAGCAGCTCGACGAGGTATTGAACGAGGGAGCCGAGTTGGTGCTGCTCGACAACTTTCCGGTCTGGCAGACCCAGATCGCGGTGCAACGCCGCGATGCCCGCGCGCCGGCAACCAAACTGGAGTCGTCCGGCGGGCTTTCGCTGGCCACCGCCGCGGATTACGCCGGCACGGGCGTGGATTACCTGGCTGTCGGCGCGCTCACCCACTCGGTGCAGGTGCTCGATATCGGTCTAGACATCTGACCGTCAGGCCTTGACGCCGTCCAGCAGAACGAAACTCGGATAGTTCAGGAAATCGTTCCAAAAGTCGGGATCGCCGTCCGGGACGGATGACACTTCGGGCTTGTGCACGGCAACGTCCCGGAAGCCCGCCTGGGTGAGGGCGGACTCGTAGGCCGCGATCGGCATGTAGTAGTTCTCGATCTCCAGCGTGGAATCCTTTAGCAGCAGAATAGTTTTGGTCGGTGCACCTTCGACGGGCCGATCGGCGAGCAACAACTCGAAGCCATACTTGCGGTAGTCGGGCAGTGGGTCGAACGTGTAGACGGCGGGGTTGTTGACCACGGTGACAAGGCGACCGCCCGACCTGAGCCGGCTCGCCAGCCCGCTGCACATCTGCGCGAGTTCGGCCCGGGTTTGTGCGTACACCAGCAGCCACGCTCCGACCACCAGGTCGAAATCCGCGTGCGCGGCCACGGCCCGGGCATCTTCGACGCGGTATTCGACACCTAGCGGCTGACGCGCTTCCTGCCCACGGGCCAACTCGATCATCCGCTCGGAAATATCGATCCCGACCACGTCGGCGGCACCGGCGTTGCGCAACAGTCGCGTGAAATGGCCCTCACCACAGGCGACGTCGAGCACCCTTTTTCCCTCGACATCGCCGATGAGCCTCATGAAAGAATGAGTTTCGGCGTGCTGACGCCAGGACTGAGCCTTGGCTTCCCGATACTGCTCTGCGATCCGATTCTGGTTGTAATCGGTAACCATGAGGACACAGCCTAGTGCCGGGGTCTCACCACCGTGGCGGCGCGGCTCCCCGGCCGAAGCCCCACGTCGACTGACCCAACCTGGGCTTATGTGGTTTGTCGGGCGGTCGCTGAAAGTCAGCCTGCAGCAATGGTTCTGCGTCGGTTCCCTCGGTGATCGCCGAACACGGCGCGCGGAATTCGCAGTCACGACAATGCGCCGCGAACGTCGGGTAAATAGTTGGCCAACCGGTCATATCGACCGCCTCCGCAGCGATCGCGGGCCCCACCGAGGTGATCTCGTGGCGGCTCCGACGGATGCGAGTACGACGCAGCAGACCGGCGGTGCGCTGCTCGGCGCGGTCGGTTGCAGCGGGCCGTGATGCCTGCACCGACACCCGTTGGTGCTGTGGGAGCGATCGACCACCGCCGCTGGGCTCGTGTTGGGCCACCGGTTTCGGCAGCCGCTTCAGCGCGGACCCGGCCGGCGGGAACTTGATCGGGCCAGCGACGCGCACCTCGTTGTGGATGGTTCCGGCGATCTGCACGCCGATGTAGTCGTGCTCGAACGCCCAACACGACGCCACCGCCTGCTCGTCGCGGACCAGCGCGTCGACGTCCTGCCATTCGTCGACGATTCGATGGCAGACCACCCAGTACTCATCGGCGGCATCCACGGCCACCAAATCGATTCGGCACGGGTAGATCACCGGCGTTCCGTCGTGCACCATCAATCCGCGCTCCGGGTCATCGGGATCCGGGACCAGCGCGTCGACATCGAGGTTGATCTTGACCGGTGCGAAGTCGTCGACAACATTCGCCCAGGCGTCATAACAGTCCAGCAGGGCTGCCGCCCTGTCGAGCACGTCGGTCGCGTCGAGATCGTCCAACGACCGTTCGAGGGCCTTGTGCACCAGCGGCTGCGTCACCTCGTGTTGCCAGTCCCAGGTGCCGGGGTAGTAGTACAGGGCCAGCGCATCCTTGAGCGCGGCGGGCAGGGCCGGCTCGACGAAGTCGGTCGGTTGCAGGTTGCGGCGATGCGGTGAGGCGAAATCCCACTGACGCCGGCAGCGCTTGAACCGGGTGCGCTCCTCGGCGGTGATCCGATACTCGACCATGGATCCAGCCCCTCAGTGATGGTGCGCGTGCTGCTGCGGCCAGGGCTCGTCGATCGGCCACCGGCACCGGTCCGCGGTGTCGGCCATCGACTCGAGTTCGGCGAGCAGATCGTCGAAGAACGCGCGCAGTCGCGCCGGTTCGTCGATGGGCCAACTGGCCGTAAACGACATCCACACGTCGGGGGCGGTGGCCGGAGAGGGGATTTCGGCACCCGTCAGCAGCCGCCAGTGATACGCATCGCCGCAGCGCTCGAGGTACACGAGGTCATCGCGATCGGGGCCTGCCGCCACGATCGAGGCGAACAGTTCATCCCGAGTCATGCCGTGCCCCAACTGTCCAGCATAGGCGCGCCGGCGGCGGCGATCTAGCGGCCAAGCAGGCGGCGTGCTGCCGGTTTGGCGGCGACAAGCGCGCGTGCATTTCCCGCTATGCGGGACAAAATCAGTGCTCCCTCGATCAATGAGATGACCGCAACGGCAACGCTTTCCGCTTCGGACGTCGGCCAGCCTTCGGCGATCAGTCGCTCTTCGATCGCCATGCACCAGCCGGCAAAGGCACGGGCCGACGCCTCGCGCACCGGTGGACTGGCGTTGACCGATTCGGTGGCGATCGGCTCGATCGGGCAGCCGTCGCGCCGGTCGGCGGTCAGCCCTTCGGTCAGCAAGTCAACCCAGCGATCGACGATGTCGGCCACCGGCAGGCCACTGGCCAGGAATCTGCGCAACAGTCGCTCGATGGCCGCGCCGCTGCCGTCGACGACGGCCGCGGCCAGCTGCTGCTTGCCGTCCGGAAAGTGGTGATACAGCGAACCGGGTTTGACGCCCGCTTCGTCGAGGATCTGGTTGAGCCCGGTCGCGGCGTAGCCCTGGCGGCGAAACAGCGTGGCCGCGGTGTCGATCAACGCGGTCCGGCTGCGGTCAGGTCTCGGCACCCTATTGACAATACTTGAGTGATCGCTCAAGAATGCTGAAATGAGGCAGCTGACGTTCGAAGAAGCCGGCAAATACGCCTGGCACGAGGCTCCCGACCCGACGATCACGGCGCCCGGACAGGCGCTGGTCAGGCCGGTGCTGGTGGCCTGCTGCGACCTCGACGTCGCGGTCGCACGGGGAGCGGCACCGCTGCCGCCCGGCTATGCGGTCGGACACGAGGGGTTGGCCGAGGTCGTCGCGGTCGGTGACGGCGTGTCGGGTGTGCAGGTGGGCGACCGGGTGGTGGTGCCCTTCCAGATCAGCTGCGGCGACTGCCGCGAGTGCCGCCGGGGTGTGACGGGTTCCTGCGGCTCGGTGCCGTTGATGGCGATGTACGGGCTGGGCCCGCTTGCCGGCCTGGACGGCGGCGGATTCATGTCCGATCTGGTGCTCGTGCCCTACGCCGACGCGATGCTGATCCCCGTTCCGGCGAACGTCGATCCGATCGCCGTCGCGTCACTCTCGGACAACATTCCCGACGGCTGGCGCGCAGTGGGCCCGTTCCGGGCGGAACTGGCGGCCCTCGACGCGGCCGATCGTCGCGTACTGGTCGTCGGTCGGCAGTCGATCGGACTGTATGCGACCGCGCTCGCCGCTGCCCTCGGCTATCACGTCGACTACGTCGACACCCATCCGGACCGCCTCGCCGCGGCGGAGAAAGTCGGCGCCGCCGCGCACGACCTGGCCAAGCCGGACAAATCGTGGGATCCCTATCCGGTCACCGTGCACACATCCGCTGATCCAGCACTGCTGGCCGCAACGCTGCGGGCGACCTGGCCGGACGGCGTGTGCACCGACACCGGGATCTACTACCAGGCAGGCGTGGAAATGCCGTTGCTGCCGATGTACACGCGCGGTGTGCGGTTCATCACCGGGCGGGTCAGCGCGCGTGCCGTGATCCCGGAAGTCTTGGAGGTGCTGGCCGGCGGCTGCGATCTGTTGCCGGTCGTCGACCGCGTCGTGGCATGGGACGACGCGCCATCGGTGTGGCCGACGATGGCCGCCAAGACGGTTTTTAGCCGTCTCTAGGCGATATCGCCGACGAAGACCGCGACCCGTCCGATCTGCTGGCGCGCCAAGAAGGGCAGCCCCTTGCCGTCGCTGCCAGCGGGCAGGACCCGCGGGTTGGTGATGTGGATGTCCTTGCGGATGAAGTGCAGGTCGGCCTCACCGGCAGCCAGCACGTTTTTGACCCAATCCGTTTTGCCGTGGGCCAGCCCGATCGCCACCACGTTGCCTTTGCGGTAGGCGGTTACGATGGTTTGGTACTCCTTGCCGGACGTGCGGCCACGGTGCTTGATCACCGAGAACGTCGGAAGATAGCGCGCGATCGGCTTGACCGCCGGGTTGAAGTACTTGGTTTGCCACTTCTCGAACCAGACCGGGAAGAGCATCGGGACGCCCGGGGCGTTGTTGGGATGGTCCTTTCGGGACATGGCGGCTCCGTTTTTCGTGGTTTGGGGTCAGCGTACCGGCCCGATATGCAGTTGCTCTGTTCTGGGACAATGGTCCATGTGAACGTGATGGCGCGCATCGACCTGCGGGGCGAGGAGCTCTCGACTGCCCGGCTACGGGCGGCGTTGCCCCGCGGCGGAGTGGATGTAGATGCTGCGCTGCCGTCGGTGCGTCCGATCGTCGAGGCGGTCGCTGAGCGGGGCGCGGAGGCCGCGCTGGAGTTCGGCGAGTCGTTTGATCACGTGAGGCCGTCGACCGTCCGGGTGCCCGCCGCCGAGTTGGATGCCGCGCTGGCCGGCCTGGATTCCGATGTCCGGATCGCACTGGAAGTCGCGATCGAGCGCACCCGTGCCGTGCATGCCGATCAGCGCCGCGCCGACTCCACGACGACCCTGGGCCCAGGCGCCACCGTCACCGAGCGGTGGGTTCCCGTCGAGCGGGTCGGGCTGTACGTGCCCGGCGGCAACGCCGTGTACCCGTCCAGCGTGGTGATGAACGTGGTGCCGGCGCAGGCCGCCGGTGTCGGCTCGCTGGTCGTGGTCAGCCCGCCGCAGGCGCAATCCCAGGGCCGGTTTCAGGGTCTGCCGCACCCGACGATCCTGGCCGCCGCCCGCATGCTCGGTGTCGACGAGGTGTGGGCGGTCGGCGGCGCGCAGGCGGTGGCGCTGCTGGCCTACGGCGGCGTCGACACCGACGGCGCCGAGCTCGCACCGGTCGACATGATCACCGGGCCCGGCAACATCTACGTCACTGCCGCCAAACGGCTTTGCCGCTCGCGGGTCGGGATTGACGCCGAAGCGGGCCCGACCGAGATCGCGATCCTGGCCGATCACACCGCCGACCCGGCGCATGTCGCCGCCGATTTGATCAGCCAGGCCGAACACGACGAAATGGCCGCCAGCGTCTTGGTGACACCGAGCGCCGACCTCGCCGATGCCACCGACAAAGAGCTGGCCGCTCAGCTGGAGACCACCGTGCACCGCCGGCGGGTGACAACCGCACTCGCCGGGCGCCAGTCGGCGATCATCTTGGTCGACGACATCGACGCTGCAATCCGCACCGTCAACGCCTACGCCGCTGAGCATCTGGAGATCCAGACCGTCGACGCGAATCAGGTTGCCGCGCAGATTCATTCGGCCGGTGCCATCTTCGTCGGCGCGTATTCGCCGGTCAGCCTCGGCGACTACTGCGCCGGCTCCAACCACGTGCTGCCCACGGCGGGCAGTGCCCGGCATTCCAGCGGCCTGTCGGTACAGACCTTTCTGCGCGGTATACATGTGGTCGATTACACCGAGGCGGCCCTGAAAGACGTTTCGGGGCATGTGGTGACGTTGGCCAAGGCCGAGGACCTGCCCGCGCACGGCGAGGCGGTACGGCGGAGGTTCGAGCGATGAGCAGACACCCGGCGCTCGACGAGCTGCCGCTGCGCGAAGACTTGCGCGGCAAATCTCCCTACGGCGCACCGCAGCTGGCGGTTCCGGTGCGGCTCAACACCAACGAGAATCCGCACCCGCCCACCAAGGCACTCGTCGACGACGTCGTCGCATCCGTGCGCGATGTGGCCGGTGATCTGCACCGCTACCCCGATCGCGACGCGGTGGCCCTGCGCCGTGACTTGGCTGCTTACCTCAGCCTGCAGACAGGCGTGCACGTTGAAGCGGAAAACCTCTGGGCTGCAAATGGTTCCAATGAAATTCTGCAGCAGCTGCTGCAGGCCTTCGGCGGACCGGGTCGAACTGCGATCGGGTTCGTTCCGTCCTATTCGATGCACCCGATCATCTCCGACGGCACCCGTACCGAATGGATCGAGACGGTGCGCGCCGCGGACTTCAGTCTCGACGTCGACGTCGCCGTCGCGGCGATCACAGAACGTCGGCCCGATGTGGTGTTCGTCGCCAGCCCCAATAACCCTTCGGGGCAGAGCATTTCGCTGCACGATCTGCGGCAACTACTGGATGTGACGCCGGGGATCCTGATCGTGGACGAAGCCTACGGCGAGTTCTCCTCGCAGCCGAGTGCGGCGGCACTGGTCGCTGAGTATCCGACCAAGCTCGTCGTCACCCGCACCATGAGCAAGGCGTTCGCCTTCGCCGGTGGCCGGTTGGGCTACCTGATCGCCACCCCCGCCGTGATCGACGCAATGCTGTTGGTTCGGTTGCCATACCACCTGTCTTCGGTTACGCAGGCCGCCGCCCGGGCAGCGCTGCGGCACGCCGATGACACCCTGGGCAGCGTCGCGACCCTGATCGCCGAACGCGAGCGGGTGAGCGCAGCATTGAGCGGCATGGGATTTCGGGTCGTTCCCAGCGACGCCAACTTTGTGCTGTTCGGACAGTTCGCCGACGCACCGACGGCCTGGCAACGCTATCTCGATACCGGTGTGCTGATACGCGACGTCGGTATTGCCGGGTATTTGCGCGTCACCACCGGACTGGCCGAAGAGAATGACGTCTTCCTGCAGACGAGCGCCCAGATTGCCGCCACCGAATTGGCCCAGCCCCTAGGAGCGTCATGAGCCTGCAGCGCCACGCCCGCGTGGAACGCACCACCAAAGAATGCGACATCGTGGTCGAACTCGACTTGGACGGGACCGGGAAGGTCCATGTCGACACCGGAATCCCGTTCTACGACCACATGCTGACCGCGCTAGGCAGCCACGCCAGTTTCGATCTGACCGTGCGTGCCAAGGGCGATGTGGAGATCGAGGCGCATCACACCATCGAGGACACCGCGATTGTGCTCGGTCAGGCTCTCGGCCAGGCGCTTGGGGACAAGAAGGGCATCCGCCGGTTCGGCGACGCCTACATCCCGATGGATGAGGCCTTGGCGCACGCCATCGTCGACGTGTCCGGTCGACCCTACTGTGTGCACACCGGCGAGCCGGATCATCTGCAGCACTTCACTATTGCCGGTAACGCCGTGCCGTATCACACCGTCGTCAACCGGCACGTGTTCGAAACGTTGGCGAACAATGCGCGCATCGCGCTGCACGTCCGCGTCCTGTACGGTCGCGACCCGCACCACATCACCGAAGCCGAGTACAAGGCCGTCGCCCGCGCACTGCGCCAGGCTGTTGAGCTGGATTCGCGAGTATCGGGCGTGCCGTCCACCAAAGGGACCCTGTGAAAGCCAAATCCGTTGTGGTTTTGGACTATGGCTCCGGCAATCTGCGCTCGGCGCAGCGCGCGCTGCAGCGCGTGGGCGCCTCGGTGGACGTGACGGCCGACCTGGAAGCCGCCGCGATCGCCGACGGGCTTGTGGTGCCGGGCGTCGGCGCTTTCGAAGCATGTATGACCGGGCTGCGGGGGATCGGCGGCGAGCGGGTCATCGCCGATCGAGTTGCCGACCAGCGACCGGTGCTGGGCGTGTGTGTCGGCATGCAGATCTTGTTCGCCCGTGGTGTCGAGTTCGGCGTGGAGAGCAGCGGCTGCGGACAGTGGCCGGGCACCGTGACTCGATTGGACGCGCCGGTGATCCCGCACATGGGTTGGAACGTGGTGGCGGGTGCGCCGGGCACCGCGCTGTTCAAAGGCCTTGACGCCGACGCCCGGTTCTACTTCGTGCACTCCTATGCTGCCCAGCAGTGGGAAGGCCGATCCGAGGCGCTACTGACGTGGGCCACCCATGGGGTGCCGTTCCTGGCCGCCGTCGAGGATGGACCGTTGGCCGCCACCCAATTCCATCCGGAGAAGAGCGGGGACGCGGGGGCGGCAGTGTTGAGCAATTGGGTCGAAGGGTTATAGAGGGGTTAAGCCGTGCCGTTGATTTTGTTGCCCGCCGTCGACGTGGTCGAGGGTAGGGCCGTGCGCTTGGTGCAGGGCCGGGCCGGCAGCGAAACCGAGTACGGCTCTGCATTGGACGCCGCGCTGGGCTGGCAGCGCGATGGCGCAGAGTGGGTTCATCTGGTCGATCTGGACGCGGCGTTCGGCCGCGGCTCCAATCGCGAACTGCTGGCCGAGGTGGTGGGCAAGCTCGACGTACGGGTCGAACTTTCCGGTGGTATCCGCGACGACGAGTCGTTGACCGCCGCACTGGCGACCGGATGCTCTCGGGTCAACCTCGGGACCGCGGCGTTGGAGAATCCACGGTGGTGTGCTCAGGTGATCGCCGAGCACGGCCACAAGGTCGCTGTCGGGCTGGACGTGCAAATCATCGACGGCGATCATCGGTTGCGCGGCCGCGGCTGGGAGACCGACGGCGGGGACCTGTGGGAAGTGCTGGAACGCCTTGACAGCGAAGGGTGTTCGCGGTTCGTCGTGACCGATGTCACCAAGGACGGCACATTGACCGGGCCCAATCTCGATCTGCTTGGCGCGGTCGCCGGGCGCACCGACGCTCCGGTGATCGCCTCCGGCGGTGTGTCCAGCCTCGACGATTTGCGCGCTATCGCCACGCTGACCGGTAGCGGGGTCGAGGGCGCGATTGTAGGCAAGGCGCTCTACGCCGGACGGTTTACCCTGCCGCAGGCGCTGGCAGCGGTGGCGGGGTAGGACCGCAATGGATCTCGACGCGCTGGTGACCGAGGCGTCGGTGATCCTGGACGCCGCAGCGGAGCCGTTCATCGCCGGTCACGGCGCGGAATCGGCGGTCAGCAAGCGCGGCGACGATTTCGCCACCAACGTTGATCTGGAAATCGAGCGCCAGGTCGTCGACGCGCTGGTGAAGACCACCGGCATCGAAGTGCACGGCGAGGAGTTCGGCGGCGCCGAAATCGACTCGCCGTGGGTGTGGATTCTGGACCCGATCGACGGGACCTTCAACTACGCCGCAGGCTCGCCGATGGCTGCGATTCTGCTGGGTCTGCTGCACGACGGAGATCCGGTGGCCGGCCTGACGTGGCTACCGTTCACCGGCGAGCGTTACGTCGCGGTCTCGGGCGGTCCGCTGATGAAAAACGGTGTCCCGCAAGCGCCGTTGGCCAAGGTCGAGCTCTCGGATTCGGTCATCGGTATCGGAACTTTCAATGCCGACTCGCGTGGCCGATTTCCCGGGCGCTACCGGCTGGCGGTGCTCGAAGAGCTCAGCCGGGTGTCCTCACGGCTACGGATGCATGGTGCGACCGGCATCGACCTCGCTTATGTTGCCGACGGGATTCTCGGCGGTGCCATCAGTTTCGGTCACCACGTGTGGGATCACGCGGCGGGTGTGGCGCTGGTCCGGGCCGCCGGTGGCGTCGTCACGAGCCTGGCCGGCGACGAGTGGACCCCCGACTCACGGTCCGCGTTGGCCGCCGCCCCCGGTGTGCACGCTCAGATACTCGAGATTCTGCACGAGGTAGGACGACCGGATGAGTACTGAAGCCTATTGCGGCAGCAGCCTGGCGGTGCGGGTGATTCCCTGTCTGGATGTCGACGACGGTCGGGTGGTCAAAGGCGTCAACTTCGAGAACCTGCGCGACGCAGGCGATCCCGTGGAACTCGCCGCGGCCTACGACGCCGAGGGCGCCGACGAGCTGACCTTTCTCGACGTGACCGCGTCGTCGTCGGGACGAGCCACCATGCTTGAGGTGGTGCGTCGCACCGCCGAGCAGGTGTTCATCCCGCTCACCGTGGGCGGCGGGGTGCGTACGGTCGCGGACGTCGACGTGTTGCTGCGTGCGGGAGCGGACAAGGTATCGATCAACACCGCCGCCATCGCACGGCCGGAGCTGCTGGCCGAAATGGCTAACCAGTTCGGCTCCCAGTGCATCGTGTTGTCGGTCGACGCGCGCACCGTGCCTGCTGGCTCGGCCCCCACATCATCGGGGTGGGAGGTCACCACTCACGGCGGGCGGCGCGGTACCGGCATCGACGCTGTCGAATGGGCGGCCCGCGGTGCCGAACTCGGCGTGGGGGAGATCCTGCTCAATTCGATGGATGCCGACGGCACTCAGGCCGGCTTCGACTTGGCGATGCTGCGGGCGGTTCGGGCAGCGGTGACGGTGCCGGTGATCGCCAGCGGAGGCGCGGGCGCGGCCGAGCATTTCGCCCCGGCCGTCGCCGCGGGTGCTGACGCGGTGTTGGCCGCCAGCGTCTTTCATTTCCGGCAGTTGACGATCGGACAGGTGAAGGCGGCCATGGCCGCGGAAGGGATCACCGTGCGATGACGCTCGACCCCGCCATCGCCACGCGCCTCAAGCGCAACGACGACGGACTGTTCACCGCCGTCGTCCAGGAGCGCAGCAGCGGCGACGTTTTGATGGTCGCCTGGATGGACGACGAGGCGCTGGCCCGGACGCTGGAAACCCGGGAAGGGACGTACTTTTCGCGGTCCCGCGGCGCACAGTGGGTCAAGGGCGCGACTTCCGGCCACACCCAGCACGTGCATTCGGTGCGACTGGACTGTGACGGCGACGCGGTGCTGCTTGTGGTAGACCAGGTCGGCGGCGCCTGTCACACCGGCGACCACAGCTGCTTCGACGCCGACATGCTGCTGGACCCCGACGATGCCTGACGGGATCGGTTGCTATGCGACCGCAAATACTGGTTGGGGCGCGAGCACCGAGTATTGACGGCAACGTCAGCGACACGTTCTCGTCCCGCTGGACGCGGAGGCATCCGATATTTGAGTCCGGACAATCGGCCTGGTAGTCCGACCCGACGACCGCTGCCGCACTCGACCGCTTTGCTTGCTGCTCGACGTGATGGCAAACATATGACGATCTGCGCAAATGTCACGGCGAAGCGGCAGCACAGTTGCTAGCGTGGCGTGATACGCCACCGTGGGGGCCGGCGACTACAACGCGGAGATGGGCCATGGGCGGAGTGGCACGATCACCGGCGGCGCACTCACGCCTCTTACGTATCGCAGCGGTCCCGACCACCGCGTTCCTTGCATTCTCCATCTGGTGGCTCACAGGATGGGGCGGCCCATCAACGATGCGCGTGCTGATAGTCGTGGGAGGGCTCGGATTCCCATCGTTCGCGGCAGTGAGCGCCGGATTGGCCGCGCGACGAACCCGCGGCCGGCAGCGACGGGCGTGGGTGTACATGACCGTCGGGCTGGCTGCCTGGACGTTCAGTGAGCTAGTGGTGGTTTATCACCGAGTCTGGCTCGGTAGTGTCCACCCCTTGTACCCATCCGTAGCCAACGCCGGGTTCTTGCTCTTTCCGGTGGCCGCCTGCGTAGCGATGCTGGTCTTACCGGCCGGTTATCCGGGTGGCAATCGGTTTCGGATGGTGTTGGACGGCGCAATCGTCGCGGCAGCGCTGTTCGTTGTGTCCTGGGTGGTGGTGCTGCGCCATGCGTACGCCGCGACAGGAGTGAAAAACTCCGCCGCGATCGTGTCGCTGGCCTATCCGGTGTCGGAGGTCGTGACCGTCACCGTGGCGGTTTTGGTGCTCGCCCGAGCGCACGCCCGTTGGCGTGTGACGGTCGCTCTGCTGACGGTGGGCCTGACTCTGGTCGCCGCGTCCGGCAGCGCTTACGAGTACCTGTTTGCGCGTAACAGCTACGCCTTTGACAACCCCGTGGGTCTCGGCTGGTCGGCAGGGGTGGTGATCGTGGGAATCGCTGCGCTCAGCTGTCCGCCGGAGCCGCCCTATGCGCCGTTGGAGCCGCCAGCATCGCTGACCGCGCCGGTCTCGCTGTCGCTGCCCTATATACCGTTGGCCATCGCCGGCGGCTTGGAACTCGTCGTGTTCCGCAACAGCGTGCAATCCGATCCCGCGTTCGCCGTCGTGCCCTGGCTGGTAATCGCGGTCCTGGCCCGCCAATTCCTGGTGGTCGCCGAGAATCGCCGACTGCTGCACAGTGTGTCCGATCGTGCACTGCGCGACCCATTGACCAGCCTGGCTAACCGGGTCTTGTTCCACGACCGGCTCGAGCATGCAATTCAGCTCTATCACCGGGACAAGCGCTCGGTGGCGGTGCTGTCGATGGACCTCGACGACTTCAAACTCATCAACGACAACTTGGGCCATCCGGCCGGCGATGCGCTGCTGATCCAAACCGCACAACGGCTGCTGGGCTGCACGCGACCCGGGGACACCGTCGCCCGACTCGGCGGTGACGAATTCGCCGTGCTCATCGAGGACGCGGGAGAGAACGCCCATCTCATCGCCTACCAGATCATGGAAGCGTTCGAACGGCCGTTTAGCACCGACGGCGAAGTCATCTTCATGAGACCCAGCGCCGGCCTGGCTGTAGCCGATGCCGATGATTCCGACCTCTACGCCGCCGAGCTGCTCAAACACGCTGATATGGCAATGTATTCGGCCAAGCGGCTGCGCGGCGGCCTGCAAACATACAGTCCCGACATGCATGTCAGAGACGACGCCGGCCCGGGCTTTCCCGCATCCGATGCCCTGCCGTCGCGCGGCGGGTTGGTCGAGGTCCGTCTGCTCAGCGACCTGCGTCAGGCGATCGGCCGTCATGCCCTGACCGTGCTGTATCAGCCCAAGGTCGATCTGCGCAGCGCCGACGTGGTGGGCGCCGAAGCACTCGTTCGGTGGCCGCACCCCGTCTTCGGATTGGTGCGCCCCCAGCAGTTCCTGCCGCTGGTGCGCCAACACGGCCTGATGCGCACGGTCACCGATTTGGTACTGGACCAAGCCCTGGGCGACGCCGCCCAATGGCGGCTCCGAGGGGTTGATGTGCCAGTCGCCGTCAACCTCTTTCCCCCGCTGGTAGGAGACGTCAACCTGCCCAGCCGTATCTTCGATGCGCTGGCACGACACAACCTGCCGGGCCAGTCATTGATCATCGAAATCACCGAAGACTTAGTCCTGGACAATATCGATCGAACCCGCAATGTACTTGAAGCCTTGCGGGAGCGCAGCATTCACATCGCGCTTGACGATTTCGGCAGCGGCTACTCGGCATTGACCTATCTACGCAAGCTGCCCATCGATGAGGTCAAAGTTGATCAGGACTTGATCGGCAATGTATTGACAGACCCGCGAGCCGACGCCATCGTGCGCGCTGTCATTGATCTGGCGCACGCTCTTAACGTGACAACTGTCGCTGAGGGCGTGGAGAACGCCGAGACCGCAGCATACCTGCGGAACTGTGGATGCGAAGTCGCGCAAGGCATCTACTACAGCCCGCCCGTCACGGCCCCCGCGATAATGGAGTTGATCGCATCACCAGCGCCACGATGACTTAGCGGCCAGCCTCCAGTCCGTTGGCAGCCCCTACTGCTGCCCGGGACCATTCGTCGCGCCGCACCGCGGGCGCGATTCGATCCTTCCGAATGAGCTCAGCGTTGACGCGAGTTCCGTTGGTCCCGTTGGTCATCGCGGCCGGTGGTCGAAACGCAAAGGACCGGTTGGCGGTGGCGATAGCCAAAAGTCCGTCGGTATCACTGAATCCGTTGGAGCGCATGACGTCCTCAGCCCACCTGTACGGGGTGAGCCCGGAGAAATCGTGGACGTATGCCACCCATAGGTGGACGTTGCGTTGAGTGTAGAGCTTCGAGATGGCGCCCTCCACGGCGGTGCGGCCGGCAGGGGTCAAAACGCGTGAGGAATCGGTGATGTACCTGGTGAGTTGGACCGACGGCGGTGCTGCGGTGGCGCTGTTGCCCGGCTCGCTCGGGGCAGGGCTGGCGCTGTTGCCCGGCTGGTTGGCGTCGATCGCGGCGTTGCTGCCCGCCTCGTTGGCGCGATGACGCAGGAGTCCTACACCAACGACTCCCGCCACCACGAGCACCAACAGCGTGGCAATGGCGGATATCACGATTGCCGGCCGCAGTCCGCGACGCGGTGCTTTGGGCGGCGTGGACTGCTGCGGCGCGGTAACGCGGGTCGTCTGTGCCGCGGCTGCGCGCCCAGCGACCGTCTGTGCCGCGCCAACACCCGGTCGGCCTGTAAGTGCTGTGGCGAAATCCGAACAGTTCGAATAGCGATCACCCGGATCCTTTGCCAGCACTCTGGTCATCACCTCGTCGAGGTCCGCCAGATCCGGTCGTCGTTCGCCGATATGCGGGGGCGGCGCGGACAAGTGTTGGGTGATGATCACTGCCGCATTGGAGTTTTGATACGGCGCTGCCCCGGTCAGCAGGTGAAAAGCGCTGCAGCCGAGGGCGTATTGGTCGGCGCGCCCGTCGATGTCTGACCCCATGAGTTGTTCGGGCGCGGCGTAGGCGGTAGTCCCGACCACCATGTTCGTGGCGGTGAGACCGCTGATACCACCGATCTCTCTGGCGATGCCGAAGTCGGCCAGCAAGATTCGCCGTCCCCGATGATCGGCCTCAGTCAGCAAGATGTTGGCGGGCTTGACGTCGCGGTGCAGCAATCCCCGGAGATGGGCGTAATCGAGCGCGTCAGCGACGGCAGTGATGATCCCGAACACTTCGGCTTTCGGCATCCCGGATGGATACCGGGTGCGCAGCAACTCGGCGGCGTCGGTTCCCTCGACATAGTCCATCGAAAGCCACAGCTGTCCTTCGAACTCGCCGCGGTCGTGGATTCCGACAATGTGGGGATGCCACAACTCCGCGGCGATGTCTGCTTCACGGCTCAATCGCTGCCGGTACTCCTGATCCGTAGTCAGGGTGGCAGGTAGGACCTTGAGGGCGTCTCGGCGGGGCAGCCGCGGATGTTGGGCCAGATAGACCTCGCCCATCCCTCCGGATCCCAACCGCCGCACGATCGTGTATCCGGCGAACACGTCTCCCTGGTTCAGCGGCATGCGAGCATGCTACAAAGGCGACCGTCCCCAGGCGCCCACCTGCTGCTGATCGGGCACGTCCGCGCCGACGGGAACGTTGCTAACGTTCCGCCTGCGACGATTCGGTGTGGTCAGGTAGGCCTTGAGCCTCAGGCTTGTAGTCGCACTGGGTACGGATGCCATGACCGTCCACGGCACCCCAGTCGATTTTTGCTGCATCCGCGCGGTCGCAGGTCAGCGTGAAATAGGTTGCGGTTTCGCCGTGGCTATCGGAAATGTCCGCCGGACCCCTTACGGTGACCGTTCCGCTCTGAAACTGCGGATCGGCGAATAACGCTTGCCACATCGGCGCCGTCGGCAAGAACAATTGCATATCGGCAGCGACTTCCTTGTGAAAAATCGTGTTGGTGGTCTCCCGAACCGTGTAGCTGATGGTGCACGTCGTTCGCCCAGTGCAGGTGACGATCGGTGAGCCCTCGATCGGCGCGGCAAATCGGTCACCGCCGACTGTTTCTTGGACGAGCTGCGCTACCGCACTGTTGCCGACGGTGAACGATTGGCGAGCCGAATATTCAGGCGACGACGAGCACCCGAACAGCAAGGCGAGTGCCGCAACGGATAGCGACACCGTGCCGACGGGACGGTTTGCCATCCCGAGAGAATAGGGATTCTTCGAATGCGGCAGAAGAACTGCGAAGAGTTACTTACGTGATTTTAGCGCGACCAACGCCTTGTCGGCGTGGGTGTCCATGCTCAGTTCGCTGGAGATCACGTCGAGCACCTTGCGATCGGTATCGATGACGAACGTTGTGCGTTTGACCGGAATCAACTTGCCCAACAGCCCTCGTTTGACACCGAACTGGGCGGCTACCGCGCCGTCGCTGTCGGACAGCAACGGGTAGTCGAAACCCTGCGTGTCGGCGAACTTGGCTTGTTTTGCAACAGGATCGACGCTGATACCGACCCGGTTGGCCCCGACGGCAGCGAATTCTCCGGCCAAGTCGCGGAAGTGACAGGCCTCCTTGGTGCAGCCGGGTGTCATCGCGGCCGGATAGAAGAACAGCACCACTGGCCCGTCGGACAGCAGGCTGCTGAGCCTGCGCGGGTTGCCAGTCTGGTCGGGAAGCTCGAAGTCGGCCACCGTGTCACCGGTTTTCATGGCCGTAAGGTTACGCCGGGGGTCGCTGCGGCATCTGGGGAGACCACTTGGAAGATAGAAGGGTGAACGCCAACCTCCCCGCGGCCACCACCTCGCGGAATGATTTTCGCATGCTGGCGGCCGAGCATCGTGTGGTGCCGGTGACCCGCAAGGTGCTGGCCGATGCCGAGACACCGCTGTCCGCGTACCGCAAGCTGGCCGCCAACCGGCCGGGCACCTTCCTGCTGGAGTCAGCCGAGAATGGCCGGTCCTGGTCGCGGTGGTCATTCATCGGGGCGGGGGCACCGTCGGCGTTGACGGTGCGTGACGGGGAGGCGGTGTGGCTCGGCGCGGTGCCCCGGGATGCCCCTACCGGCGGGGACCCGCTGCAAGCCCTGCGTGCCACGTGCGAGTTGCTGGCCACCGCCGCGCCGCCCGGGCTGCCGCCGTTGTCGGGCGGCATGGTGGGCTTCTTCGCCTACGACCTGGTGCGACGGTTGGAACGGCTGCCCGAGTTGGCCGTCGACGACCTCAACTTGCCGGACATGCTGCTGCTGCTGGCCACCGACGTGGCGGCCGTCGATCACCACGAGGGCACCATCACGTTGATCGCCAACGCGGTGAACTGGAACGGCACCCAGGAGCGGGTCGACGAGGCTTACGACGACGCGATCGCCCGACTCGACGTGATGACCGCCGCGTTGGGCCAGCCGCTACCCTCGACCGTCGCCACGTTCACCCGACCCGAGCCGCGGCACCGCGCGCAGCGCACTGTCGAGGAATACGGGGCGATCGTCGAGCATCTCGTCCACGAAATCGAGCGCGGCGAGGCATTTCAGGTGGTGCCCTCACAGCGTTTCGAGATGGACACCGACGTTGAGCCGATTGATGTGTACCGGATGCTGCGGGTGTCCAATCCCAGCCCGTACATGTATCTGCTGCACGTCCCGGATGACGCTGGCGGAACGGCGTTTTCGATCGCCGGGTCGAGTCCCGAAGCGCTGGTGACCGTCCAGGATCGGTGGGCGACGACGCATCCGATCGCCGGAACTCGATGGCGGGGGCATTCCGAAGAAGAGGATCAGCTGCTGGCAAAGGAGCTGCTGGCCGACGAGAAGGAACGCGCCGAGCACCTGATGCTGGTCGATTTGGGCCGCAACGACCTGGGTCGAGTCTGTGTGCCGGGCAGCGTTCGCGTTGAGGACTACAGCCACATCGAGCGTTACAGCCACGTCATGCACCTGGTGTCCACGGTGACCGGGATGCTTGCTGAGGGTCGCACCACCCTGGACGCCGTGACGGCCTGCTTCCCGGCCGGAACGCTGTCCGGTGCCCCGAAGGTGCGCGCGATGGAACTGATCGAAGAGGTGGAAAAGACCCGTCGTGGCCTCTACGGCGGCGTGATCGGCTACCTCGATTTCGCCGGTAACGCCGACTTCGCGATCGCGATCCGCACGGCTCTGATGCGTGACGGCACCGCCTACGTTCAGGCCGGCGGCGGAGTGGTGGCCGACTCCAACGGGCCCTACGAGCACACCGAGGCGACGAACAAGGCGCGGGCGGTGCTGAACGCGATCGCGGCGGCGGAGACTTTGGCCGCCCCCGATGGCAATTAACGTGGCCAGGATGGCTGATGCCCAGCCCGACCGCCCGGGCCGGCGGACCATCCGGATAGCACAGGCCCTGCTGGTGGCCGCCGCCGCCGGATTGTGGGCGTCAGCGGGGCTGACCTGGGTCGACCTGCGGACGTTCGACGGGCTGGGCCCGCCGAAGCTCATCGCGCTGTCCGGCGCGGCATGGTCGTCCGCGCTGGTCCCGTTGGCGCTGGTGCTGCTGGTTACCGCCGTCGCCGCGTTGGCGGTGCGCGGCTGGCCGCTGCGGATACTTGCGGTGGTGGTGGCTATCGCCAGCTTGGCGACTGGATATCTGGCGATCAGCCTGTTGGTGATCCGCGATGTGGCCGTGCGCGCAGCCGACCTCGCACACGTCCCGGTGCTGTGGTTGGTGGGCAGCCAGCGGCACTTCCCGGGTCCGGCGATCACCCTCGCGACCGCGGTGTGCACGCTGGTCGGTGCCGTGCTGTTGATGCGGGCGGCGGCCTCGGGTCGCGGCGCAGACACGAAATACGTGACGCCCGCTGCGCGCCGGTTGGTGGCGCAGCGCGACGAGAAGATCATGTCGGAGCGAATGATCTGGGATGCGCTCGACGAAGGCGAGGACCCAACTCAGGACCCGACCGATCAACCGCACGAGTCGGCGACCCGGCCGGATCGCGAAGTGCGACACGAAGCTGACAGCGAGGGTCGGTGACGGACCGCGCGCCGACGGTCGCTACCCTTCGAAGGACGCCATCGATCTGCTGGCAGCCGTGGGGCCAAAAGGAGAAGCACCAACATGAGTTCGGCAACCGTGCTCGACTCCATCATTGAAGGAGTCCGCGCAGACGTCGCCGCTCGTGAGGCCGTCGTGAGCATGTCCGAGATCAAGGCGGCCGCCGAGGCCATGCCGTCGCCATTGGACGTCCTGGCGGCGTTGCGCGAGCCCGGTATCGGTGTCATCGCAGAAGTCAAGCGCGCCAGCCCGTCGGCGGGACAACTTGCGTCGATCTCCGATCCGGCCAAATTGGCGCGCGCGTACGAGGACGGCGGTGCGCGCGTCATCAGTGTGCTGACCGAACAACGACGCTTCAACGGTTCGCTGGACGATCTCGACGCGGTGCGCGCGGCGGTGGCGGTGCCGGTGCTGCGCAAAGATTTTGTGGTGGGGCCGTACCAGATTCATGAGGCCCGCGCGCACGGCGCCGACATGCTGCTGCTGATCGTCGCGGCGCTGAACCAGTCCGCGCTGGAGTCGATGTTGGAGCGCATCGAGTCGCTGGGCATGACCGCACTGGTCGAGGTACACACCGAGGAGGAAGCGGACCGGGCGCTGCAGGCCGGCGCGCGGGTGATCGGCGTCAACGCCCGAGACCTCAAGACGCTGAAAGTTGATCGAGACTGCTTCGCGCGCATCGCGCCGGGGCTGCCCACCGGCGTGATCAGGATTGCCGAATCTGGGGTGCGTGGCCCGGCCGACCTACTGGCCTACGCCGGCGCGGGTGCGGACGCTGTATTGGTGGGCGAGGGCGTCGTCACCAGCGGCGATCCCCGTGCAGCCGTCGCCGACCTCGTCACCGCGGGTAGGCATCCGTCGTGTCCGAAGCCGGCCCGCTAGCCCGGCGACGATACTGGAGCGCGTAGCGCAATGAGGAGGAGCCGGGCAATTTGGCTAGGCATTCATGAGGCGCATGCAGGGAAATGGTTGAACCCTATGAGCCGCTTGCGCGTTGAGCCTTCGTGATGGCAGACATTTTGCGCCCGGAACTTCCGCGTTCCAGCGCGGCGATCGCCGAGCCCACCCACCACGATCCCGACTCCCGGGGGCATTTCGGTGTGTACGGGGGCCGCTATGTCGCCGAGGCATTGATGGCGGTGATCGAGGAGGTTACCGCCGCCTACGAGAAGGCGCGCACCGACCAGGAATACCTGGACGCTCTGGATAAGTTGCAGGTGCACTACACCGGCAGGCCGTCGCCGCTCTACGAGGCTGTTCGGCTCGGCGCGCACGCCGGCGGCGCACGCATATTTCTCAAACGAGAAGACTTGAACCACACCGGTTCTCACAAGATCAACAACGTACTGGGCCAGGCTCTGCTGGCCCGGCAGATGGGCAAGACCCGGGTGATCGCCGAGACTGGTGCGGGCCAGCACGGGGTGGCTACCGCCACCGCCTGCGCGCTGCTCGGCCTTGACTGCGTCATCTACATGGGCGCCGTCGACACCGCGCGGCAGGCACTCAATGTGGCGCGGATGCGACTGCTGGGCGCCGAGGTGGTGTCGGTCGAATCGGGCTCGCAGACACTCAAAGACGCGATCAATGAGGCGTTCCGCGACTGGGTGACCAACGCCGACAGCACCTACTACTGCTTCGGCACCGCCGCCGGGCCGCATCCTTTCCCGACGATGGTCCGCGACTTCCAGCGGATCATCGGGCTCGAGACGCGTGTGCAGATTCAGGATCAGGCCGGACGACTGCCCGACGCCGTCACCGCGTGCGTCGGTGGAGGATCCAACGCCATCGGGATCTTCCACGCCTTCCTCGACGACCCGGGCGTGCGGCTGGTCGGGTTCGAGGCTGCTGGCGACGGCGTTGAGACCGGCCGGCACGCGGCGACGTTCACCGGCGGGTCGCCCGGGGCGTTTCAGGGATCGTTCTCGTTTCTGCTGCAGGACGAGGACGGGCAGACCATCGAATCGCATTCGATTTCGGCCGGCCTGGATTATCCGGGTGTGGGCCCCGAACACGCGTGGCTGCGAGACAACGGGCGTGCCGAATACCGGCCAATCACCGACAGCGAGGCGATGGACGCGTTTCGTCTCCTCTGCCGGACGGAAGGCATCATCCCGGCGATCGAATCGGCGCACGCGGTGGCCGGGGCGGTCAAATTGGGCGTCGAGATGGGCAGCGGGGCAGTTATCGTCGTGAATTTGTCTGGCCGCGGCGACAAAGATGTCGAGACCGCCGCGAAGTGGTTCGGTCTAATACAGGACGGCGACGATGCGGGCAGCAGCTGATCATGATCGTCAAACAGAGCGAACCAAGTAGTCTGACTGCGCTTTTCGAGACGTGTCAGCGCGACAACCGAGCGGCACTGATCGGCTACCTGCCGACCGGGTACCCGGATGTGCGGACGTCGATCGATGCGATGACGGCGTTGATCGAATCCGGCTGCGACCTCATCGAGGTCGGCGTGCCCTATTCGGATCCGGGTATGGATGGCCCGACCATCGCGACGGCGTCAGAGGTTGCGTTGCGCGGAGGTGTACGAGTTCGGGACACGCTGACGGCCGTTGAGAGGATCAGTGCAGCCGGTGGTCATGCCGTCGTGATGACGTACTGGAACCCGGTGTTGCGCTATGGGGTTGACGCATTCGCGCGCGACCTCGCCGCGGCCGGTGGGCACGGTTTGATTACGCCGGACTTAATCCCCGATGAGGCTGACGAGTGGTTGGCGGCGTCGGACCACCACCACTTGGCTCGCATCTTTCTGGTCGCGCCGTCGTCGACGCCGCAGCGGTTGGCGTCGACGGTCGAGGCATCGCGCGGATTCGTATACGTGGCGTCGATCATGGGTGTGACCGGTGCCCGCGATGCCGTATCGCAGGCCGCACCTGAATTGGTAGGCCGGGTCAAGGCGGTCTCTGACATCCCTGTCGGCGTCGGCCTGGGCGTGCGGTCGCGGGAACAGGCGGCTCAAATCGCGAGCTATGCCGACGGTGTGATCGTGGGTTCGGCGCTTGTCTCCGCATTGACTACGGGTTTGCCGGCATTGCGGGGGCTGACAGAGGAGCTGGCGGCCGGGGTGCGCCAAAGGATTTCCGGGTTATGACCACGACCGTCATCGCGTATTTCCCGAGCCCGCCGCGCGGAGTCTGGCACATCTGGCTGGTGCCCATCCGCGCGTACGCGTTGTTCATCATCATCGGCATCGTCGCCGCGCTGCTGATCGGTGATCGGCGATGGGTGGCCCGTGGCGGCGAGCGCGGTGTGATTTATGACATCGCGCTATGGGCCGTACCTTTCGGACTCATCGGAGGCCGGCTCTATCACCTGGCCACTGATTGGCGCACGTACTTCGGTGAGGGTGGCGCGGGACTGCTTGCGGCGCTGCGCATCTGGGACGGCGGTTTGGGCATCTGGGGCGCGGTGGCACTGGGGGGTGTGGGTGCGTGGATCGCCTGCCGGCGTCGCGGAATTCCGCTTCCCGCCTTTGGCGACGCCATCGCTCCCGGTATCGTTCTGGCCCAGGCGATCGGCCGGCTGGGAAACTACTTCAACCAGGAGCTCTTCGGCCGCGAGACCACGATGCCCTGGGGTTTGGAGATTTTCTACCGGCGTGACCCGGCCGGATTCGTGGATGTGCATTCGCTTGATGGCGTGTCGACCGGACAGCTCGCGATGGTTGTGCAGCCCACGTTCCTTTACGAATTGCTCTGGAACCTGTTGGTGTTCGCCGTGCTGATTTACCTGGATCGGCGTTTCACGATGGGACATGGTCGGCTATTCGCGCTGTATGTCGCCGGGTACTGCATAGGACGCTTCTGCGTCGAGCTGTTGCGTGACGATGCGGCCACCCACATCGCCGGAATCCGGATCAACTCCTTCACAGCGACTTTTGTCTTCATCGGCGCGGTGGTGTATCTGATCCTGGCGCCCAAGGGCCGTGAGGATCCGGCGACGCTCAGTGGTTCAGCTGCTGATCGATTGGTGCCGGACTCGGTTGAAGAGGCGCCGACAGTTTCTTCGCCGTCCGTCGGCCCCGTCGCCGCGACCGCTCGAGCGGCCGCCGGGTCGACAGAGTCGACAGCACCCGTCGCTGCGGCGGCCGCGGATACGGAAACGGCGGAGGTGACCGCGCTGGACGGACCGGAAGCTGCAGCGGTCGTGGAGGAGGCGGACGCGGCAGAGCTGGACGCGCTCGAGGTCGAGGTCACCGAAGCGGTTGACGTGTCTGGCGCCGGTGAGACGGCTGGCGAGGTTGAGGGCGCCGAGGTGGTCAGCGCTGAGGGGCAGGAACCCGAAGGGGTTGACGTGTCTGGCGCCGGTGAGACGGCTGGCGAGGTTGAGGACGCCGAGGTGGTCAGCGCTGAGGGGCAGGAACCCGAAGGGGCCGACGTACCCGACACCGAAAGCCCCGCGCCGAAAGCCGCCGAAGCGGTGGAACTCACAGAATCGGCCGGCGACGAGAGCACATCAGCGGAGGAACTGGTGTCAAGTCT
>NZ_DATMLH010000336.1:0-20618 GCF_035570115.1 Mycobacterium sp. | reverse complement strand
TCATCCAGATCGACGGCAACTTCGACGACTGCCTGGAACTCGCCCGCAAGATCGTCGCCGACTTCCCGACGATCTCGTTGGTCAACTCGGTCAACCCCGTCCGCATCGAGGGCCAGAAGACAGCGGCGTTCGAGATCGTCGACGCGCTGGGCACCGCACCGGACGTGCACGCCTTACCGGTCGGCAACGCCGGCAACATCACGGCTTACTGGAAGGGCTACACCGAGTATCACGCCGACGGAGTGATCGACAAGCTGCCGCGCATGCTCGGCACCCAGGCCGCCGGCGCGGCGCCGTTGGTCCTCGGCGCACCGGTGAGCCAGCCGGAGACCATCGCCACCGCGATCCGCATCGGCTCGCCGGCGTCGTGGGCGTCGGCCGTCGAGGCGCAACAGCAGTCCAAGGGACGGTTCCTGGCCGCCACCGACGACGAGATCCTCGAGGCGTATCACCTGGTCGCCGGTAGCGAAGGCGTCTTCGTGGAACCGGCATCGGCGGCAAGCATCGCCGGTCTTCTCAAAGCCGTCGATGACGGCTGGGTCGCACCGGGATCGACCGTGGTGTGCACTGTGACCGGCAACGGCCTAAAGGATCCCGACACGGCGCTGCGGGACATGCCGAGCGTGTCGCCGGTGCCCGTCGACCCTGTCGCCGTCGTCGCGAAATTGGGATTGGTCTAGTGGCGATCGCAAGCTCGGCGCAGCCGGGTGAAGCGGGTCGCCACTCATCAGACCTGAGTACCCAGATGCTGCCTGCCGGGCTGCTGGCCAGTTCGGTGGTCGCGGCGTCCAGCGCCAACCTCGGTCCGGGCTTCGACAGTATCGGGCTGGCGTTGAGCCTCTACGACGAAATCATCGTCGAGACAACCGATTCTGGCCTGGTCGTCAACGTTGAAGGCGAGGGCGCCGGGGAGTTGGCGCTCGACTCCGGTCATTTGGTGGTTCGGGCCGTCGAGCGCGGGCTGCAGGCGGCCCGCGTCACCGCGCCCGGCTTGATAGTGCGGTGCCGTAACGCCATCCCGCACTCGCGGGGTCTCGGCTCGTCGGCAGCGGCGGTGGTCGGCGGCCTTGCAGCGGTCAATGGGATTGTCGCGCAAGCAGGTTCGACTCCTCTGAGCCAGGACCAGCTGATTCAGTTGTCGTCGGAATTCGAAGGGCATCCCGACAACGCCGCCGCCGCGGTGCTGGGCGGTGCGGTGGTGTCGTGGACCGACCGCGGCTGCGACCCGCCCAGCTTCTCGGGTGTGCCGCTGCGGTTACACCCCGACATTCATCTGTTTCCCGCCATTCCTGAGCAACGCTCGTCGACGGCGGAGGCGCGGGTGCTGCTCCCTGCGCAGGTCAGCCACCATGACGCCCGCTTCAATCTCAGCCGCACCGCGCTGTTGGTCGTGGCGCTCACCGAACGGCCCGATCTGCTGATGGCCGCCACCGAGGACGTGCTCCACCAGCCGCAGCGCGCGCCCGCGATGCCGGCATCGGCGGAATACCTTCGACTATTGCGGCGTTACAAGGTCGCAGCTGTGCTATCTGGCGCTGGTCCGGCGGTGATCGCGCTGAGCACGGCCTCGCAGTTGCCCCCCGAGGCCTTGGCGTACGGCGCCGCAAACGGGTTTGCGGTCAGCGAGATGACGGCTGGCGACGGAGTACGCTGGAGTTCGGGAGTAGCCGTCCCCAGCTAACCACCACCGCCACGGTGGAGGGGCTTCTTGCTTCCGGCATCGAAGCAGGTTATTCTCGGAGCCGTCCAGCAATCGCGGCCTCTGCATCTGCGTTGACACAAGGACGAACACCAAATTCTTCTCGTGGACGATGGTTCGCCATTTAAACCGCCAATCCCGGCGATCAGCGTTGCAGAGTCGACTGTTGGTAGCACTCGGCGATTTGGCTGAATGCAACGAACCCCTGGCTTGATTCGATCGGCTGGGGAAGAAAGGAAATCCGTGACTGATACGGACCTCGTTACGGCTGGCGACAGCACCGAAAACAACAAGCTGTCCAACTCCGTGACTCCCGACACTTCCGCCGGCCCCGACACATCCGGGTCGGCGACGGACGCCAGCACCAGTGCGTCGGACGGCTCGCTGTCCACCATGGTGCTGCCCGAGCTGCGCGCATTGGCCAATCAGGTCGGCGTGAAGGGCACGTCGGGGATGCGTAAGAACGAACTCATCGCCGCGATACGGGAAAGCCGCCAAGGGCACGCAAACGGTGCGCCTGCCAACGGCGGCACCGGCGGCAAATCACACAACCACGCGGCCGAGGCTCCGGCCAACCACGCCGAAGCGACCGCAAACGACGCGACCCACGCTGACTCCAGCCAACGGGGATCTTCCGTCGACCAGGCAGACGAGCGGCACGGCCAAGCGGAAAAGGCGGATCAAACCACCGAGAAGCCCGCGCGTGACCGCGACCAACAGGACACCAAGTCCGACGAACGGGAGTCCGACAGGGATTCCGACAAGGGCGGCGATCAACAGGGCTCGGGCGGACAACAGAACCGCGGTGGCTCGAACCAGCAAGACGACGACGGTGACGGGCGCGGTGGCCGCCGAGGCCGCCGATTCCGGGAGCGCCGGCGTCGCGGCGATCGGTCGGGCGACGGTGGCGGCGGCGGTGACACCGAACTGCGCGACGACGACGTCGTTCAGCCGGTCGCCGGCATCCTCGACGTTCTCGACAATTACGCATTTGTGCGGACTTCCGGTTATCTGGCCGGCCCGCACGACGTCTACGTGTCGATGAACATGGTGCGCAAGAACGGCTTACGCCGAGGCGACGCGGTGACCGGCGCGGTGCGGGTGCCCAAAGAAGGTGAACAACCCAACCAGCGGCAGAAGTTCAACCCGTTGGTGCGCTTGGACACCGTCAACGGTGGGCCAGTCGAAGACGCCAAGAAGCGTCCAGATTTCAGCAAATTGACACCGCTGTACCCCAACCAGCGGCTGCGTCTAGAAACCAGTCCCGACCGGCTGACCACCCGGGTCATCGACCTGATCATGCCGATCGGCAAGGGGCAGCGCGCACTGATCGTGTCGCCGCCCAAGGCCGGTAAGACGACGATCCTGCAGGACATCGCCAACGCGATCACCAGGAACAACCCCGAATGCCACCTGATGGTCGTGCTCGTCGATGAGCGGCCTGAAGAGGTCACCGACATGACCCGCTCGGTCAAGGGCGAGGTCATCGCCTCGACGTTCGACCGGCCGCCGTCAGACCACACGTCCGTCGCCGAGCTGGCGATCGAGCGCGCCAAGCGCCTGGTCGAACAGGGCAAAGATGTCGTCGTGCTGCTGGACTCGATCACCCGCCTCGGACGCGCCTACAACAATGCGTCTCCGGCGTCAGGCCGCATCCTGTCCGGTGGTGTTGACTCCACTGCCCTCTACCCGCCGAAGCGATTCCTGGGCGCCGCCCGCAATATCGAGGAAGGCGGCTCGTTGACCATTATCGCCACGGCGATGGTCGAAACCGGATCCACCGGTGACACAGTGATCTTCGAGGAGTTCAAGGGCACCGGTAACGCCGAGCTCAAGCTCGACCGCAAGATCTCCGAACGCCGGGTGTTCCCCGCCGTCGACGTGAACCCGTCGGGTACCCGCAAGGACGAATTGCTGTTGTCACCAGACGAATTCGGCATCGTGCACAAGCTTCGTCGGGTGCTCTCGGGGCTGGATTCTCACCAGGCGATCGACTTGCTGATGTCGCAGCTGCGCAAGACCAAGACCAACTACGAGTTCCTGGTCCAGGTGTCCAAGACGACGCCGGGCATGGACAACGACTAGCCGGTTAGCACATCCTCGTCGTCGACGAACATCGCCCTTCCCCCTAGGTAGCTGACGCTGCGCCGGTAACGTGCCAGCCTGTCGGGACCGACGGGAAAGTGGTGAGCCGTGGCGGACACTGTTCAGCAGCTGCTTCGCACCCGCGTGGACGACGTCACTCCGGCGGTGAAATACGGCGACCGGGTGTGGAGCTGGGGCGAGCATCTGGCGGACGCTTCCGCTGCGGCCGCCGCATTGATCGGTATCGCCGACCCCGAACGGCCCCTGCACGTCGGTGCGCTGTTGGGCAACACCCCCGAGATGCTCACCGCGATGGCGGCGGCCGCGCTCGGTGGTTACGTGTTGTGCGGCATCAACGACACCCGTCGCGGCGCGGCGCTGGCCAAAGACATCCTGCGGGCCGACTGTCAGATACTGCTCACCGACCCTGCCCGCCGCGCACTGCTCGACGGCCTCGACCTGACCGGCGTCCGCGTTCTGGACATCTCGGGCGCCGAGTGGTCTGGTTTGCTCGCAGCAGCCGGGCCGCTGGTGCCGCATCGTGAGGTCGACCCGACCGACACCTTCATGATGATCTTCACCTCGGGCACCAGCGGCGAGCCGAAGGCGGTCCGCGTGATGCACCTGACCGTGATCTTCGCCGGCGCCAACCTGATCGAGCGGTTCGAGGTCGATTCATCCGGCGTCTGCTACCTGTCGATGCCGCTGTTTCACTCCAACGCGCTACTGGCGGGCTGGAGTGTGGCGGTGGGCTCCGGTGCGGCGATGGTGCCCGCGACGTTCTCGGCATCCGGTTTGCTGGCCGATCTGCGCCGCTACGGCGCGACCTACATGAACTACGTCGGCAAGCCGCTGGCCTACGTGCTGGCTACCCCCGAGCGGCCGGACGATGCGGACAACCCGCTGCTCGTCGCGTTCGGCAACGAGGCAAGCGACCGCGACATCGCGGAGTTCAGCCGGCGTTTCGATTGCAGGGTGTGGGACGGCTTCGGCTCGACCGAAGGCGCGATCATCATCACCCGCGAAGACGGTTGCCCGGCAGGCTCACTGGGCCAGGGCTTTCCCGGCGTGAGTATTTACAACCCGGACACGCTCACCGAATGCCCGGTGGCCCGATTCGACGGCGACGGCACGCTGATCAACCCTGACGAAGCGATCGGCGAACTGGTCAACACGTCCGGTCCCGGCCTGTTCGCCGGCTACTACAACGACCCGGCCGCCACCGACGCGCGACTCCGCCACGGCATGTTCTGGTCAGGTGATCTGGCCTATCGCGACGCGGATGGCTGGATTTACTTCGCCGGGCGCAGCGGAGACTGGCTACGGGTGGACGGCGAAAATATGACGACGGCGCCCATCGAGCGCGTCCTGCAACGGTTGCCGGCTGTCAGCCAGGTGGCGGTGTACGCGGTACCTGATGAGCAGGTGGGAGACCAGGTGATGGCGGCATTGGTGTTGGCGGACAACGCAGAGCTGACGCCGGGGGAGTTGGGCGAGTTTCTGGCCGGCCAGTCCGACCTGTCGCCCAAGGCCTGGCCACGCCACGTCTGGATCACCGACAGCCTGCCGTCCACCGCCACCAACAAGATCCTCAAGCGCGAACTGAGCGCCCGGGGCGCTGCGCCCGAGGGTGGCCTGCTGTGGACCCGCGTCGGGCGCGACAAGATCTATGTCGTGGTCGACCGATCGGCCAAGGCCGCGCCAAAACACCACGTCAGCCCCACTTAGTCCGGGGAATGCGCGGCCGCCTGCGCGCGTTTAGGGGGAGAGCGGCTGACCTGGCATAATTGACAGCCGAAGCTCAGGTTCCGGTTCACGTCCACTAGCTCTTCAGGGCGACCCGGCGACCGACGATTGAAGAGGACACCATGAAATCTGACATTCATCCCGCCTACGGGGAAACCACCGTGCTCTGCGGGTGCGGCAACACCTTCACGACCCGCAGCACCAAGGAAAGCGGCCACATCGTGGTCGAGGTGTGCTCGCAGTGCCACCCGTTCTACACCGGCAAGCAAAAGATTCTCGACAGCGGCGGCCGGGTAGCTCGTTTCGAGAAGCGCTACGGCAAGCGCAACGCCGGCGCCGAGAAAGACGCTGGAAAGGCTCAAAAAGCCGAGCAGTAGTTGCAGCGACGCCCGAACTGTTGCGTAAACCGCACAGGCCGGGCGTCGTTTTGCGTTCGGATAACGTGACGCTGGATTGGAGCTCAGCATGACGCACGGCGCGCAGGCGATTGACGCGCTGCTGGCCGAACACGCCGAGCTTGAGCGTCAGCTGTCCGATCCCGAACTCCACAGCAATGCGGCCAATGCGCGCAAAGTCGGCCGTCGGTTCGCGCAACTCGCGCCGATCGTGGCCACCAAACGCAAGCTGGAGTCGGTGCGGGGCGATCTGGAGACCGCACGTGAACTGGCTGCCGACGATGCCTCGTTCGTCGATGAAGTCGCCGAACTGGAATCGCGCGCGGCCGAGCTGGACACTCAGCTCACCGACATGCTGGCACCCCGTGATCCCCACGACGCCGACGACATCGTGCTCGAGGTCAAATCCGGTGAGGGAGGCGAAGAATCGGCTCTCTTTGCCGCGGATCTGGCCAGGATGTACATCCGCTACGCGGAGCGACATGGCTGGGCGGTAACGGTGCTAGACGAAACCACCTCGGACTTGGGCGGCTACAAGGACGCGACGCTCGCGATCGCCACCAAGGGTAACTCCGCCGACGGTGTGTGGTCGCGGATGAAGTTCGAGGGCGGGGTACATCGGGTGCAGCGCGTCCCGGTCACCGAATCCCAAGGCCGCGTGCATACCTCGGCTGCCGGCGTGCTGGTCTACCCGGAGCCCGAGGAGGTCGGCGAGGTGCAGATCGACGAGTCGGACCTACGCATCGACGTCTACCGATCGTCGGGCAAGGGCGGTCAGGGCGTCAACACCACCGACTCGGCGGTGCGAATTACTCACCTGCCCACCGGAATTGTCGTCACCTGCCAGAACGAACGGTCGCAGCTGCAGAACAAGACCCGCGCGTTGCAGGTGCTTGCCGCCCGCCTGCAGGCGATGGCGGAGGAACAGGCACTGGCCGACGCGTCGGCCGATCGCGCCAGCCAGATCCGCACCGTGGACCGCAGCGAACGCATCCGCACCTACAACTTCCCGGAGAACCGGGTCACCGATCACCGCATCGGTTACAAAGCACACAACCTCGATCAGGTTCTCGATGGCGACCTTGACGCATTATTCGACGCTCTGAGCGTCGCCGACAGGCAGTCACGGCTGCAGCAGGCATGACGACTCGACTGCGGTGCGCGATCGACTCGGCCACAACGCTGCTCGCAGACGCCGGAATCAACACCGCACGCTACGACGCCGAGGAGTTGGCAGCGCACCTGGCCGGCACCGAGCGAGGACGGCTGGCGCTGCTCGATTCGCCCGACGACACCTTCTTCGATCGCTACCACGCCGCGATCACAGCGCGATCGCGCCGAGTGCCGCTGCAGCACATCACCGGCACAGCCGCGTTCGGTCCGCTGACGCTGGTCGTCGGGCCCGGCGTTTTCATTCCGCGCCCGGAAACCGAAGTCATGTTGGAATGGGCTACCGCGCAGTGTCTTCCGGGAGCTCCCGCGCGGCCGCTCATCGTCGACGTCTGCACCGGTTCGGGTGCGCTGGCACTCGCACTGGCGCAGCGCTGGCCGGAAGCGCGGGTGCTCGGCATCGACAACTCGGATGCCGCACTTGAGTATGCGCGCAGAAACTCGTTGGGCACCAAGGTCGAGTTAGTGCGGGCTGACGCCACCGACCCCGGCCTGCTTACCCAGATCGATGGGCAAGTCGACCTGGTGGTGACCAACCCGCCCTACGTGCCTGACACTGTTGAGCTCGAACCCGAAGTCGCTGAACATGATCCGCCGCATGCTGTGTTCGCTGGCCCGGACGGGATGAGGGTGATCGCCGCCGTTGTCCGGCTGGCCGGCCGATGGCTGCGTCCGGGTGGTTTCTTCGCCGTCGAGCACGACGACACCACATCGCTACTGACGTCCGAACTCGTCAGCAGCACCGGCCTTTTCGATGACATCGCTGCTCGAACAGATCTGACCGGCCGAAGCAGATTCGTCACGGCCCGCAGAAGAGACGACAGCGCGGATGACTGACGTATTCGATTGCGCCGATCCCGAACAGCGTCCCCGCGGAATCGCATCGGCAGCTGCGGCCGTCAAGAACGGTGGCCTGGTGGTTCTCCCGACCGACACGGTGTACGGCATCGGCGCCGACGCTTTCGACAGCTCGGCGGTGGCCGCACTGCTATCGGCGAAGGGACGCGGGCGCGACATGCCCGTGGGGGTGCTAGTCGGCTCTTGGCACACCATCGACGGCCTTGCACTGATGGTTCCGCAGTCAACGCGTGACCTGATCCGCGCATTCTGGCCGGGCGCGTTGAGCCTGGTGGTCCGGCAAGCGCCGTCTCTGCAGTGGGACCTCGGCGATGCCCGGGGCACGGTGATGCTGCGGATGCCGCTGCACCCGGTAGCCATTGAACTGTTGCGTGAGGTCGGGCCGATGGCGGTATCCAGCGCCAACGTCTCCGGCCGTCCATCGGCAGTCGACGCCGGCGAGGCGCGCAGCCAGCTGGGTGACCTCGTCGACGTCTATCTCGACGCCGGTCCTGCCGCGCAGCAGGCGGCCTCGACGATCCTGGACTTGACCGGGCCCGAACCACGCATTCTCCGATCCGGACCGGTCAGCGCCGAGGGTATCGCCGCGGTGCTCGGTTTGGACGCCGCGAGTTTGACCGGCTGACCCGCCACGGCGATTCAATACTGTCTCAGGGTGGTGCAGTACGGTCTCGGGGTGGTCAGGGGTATCCATAACCTCGCCGGCGGTCTGCTTGCCCTGTCTGACCGTGGCGCCGGTGTTCCGTTGCGCGAGTTGGCGCTGGTCGGGCTCACGGCCGCGATCATCACCTACTTTGCGACCGGACCGGTACGTCTGCTGGCGACCCGGTTCGGTGCGGTCGCCTACCCCCGCGAACGCGATGTGCACATAACGCCGACGCCACGGATGGGCGGTCTGGCGATGTATCTGGGCGTCATTGCCGCGGTGTTTCTCGCATCTCAGCTGCCCGCTCTCACACGCGGTTTCGTCTACTCGTCGGGCATGCCTGCGGTGGAAGTGGCAGGCGCGGTGATCGTGGGCATCGGGCTGATCGATGATCGGTGGGGCCTGGACGCGCTGACGAAGTTCGCGGGTCAAATCACCGCGGCCAGTGTGCTGGTCACGATGGGCGTCGCCTGGAGTGTCCTGTATATCCCGCTGGGCGGCGTCGGCACCCTCGTGCTGGACCAAGCCTCCTCGATCCTGCTCACGCTGGCGCTGACGGTCTCGATCGTCAATGCGATGAACTTCGTCGACGGTCTTGACGGGCTGGCCGCCGGGCTTGGCCTCATCACCGCGCTGGCCATGTGCATGTTCTCGGTCGGCCTGCTGCGTGATCACGGGGGTGACGTGCTGTTCTATCCGCCTGCGGTCATTTCGGTGGTGCTGGCCGGGGCCTGCCTGGGCTTCTTGCCGCACAACTTCCATCCCGCCAAGATCTTCATGGGCGATTCCGGTTCGATGCTGATCGGACTGATGCTGGCCGCCGCGTCGACGACGGCTGCGGGACCGATTTCGCAGAACGCCTATGGCGCCCGCGACGTGTTTGCTCTGCTGTCGCCGTTCCTGATGGTCGCGGCGGTCATGTTCATCCCGATGCTCGACCTGCTGCTGGCCATTGTGCGGCGCACCCGCGCGGGTCGCAGCGCGTTCAGTCCCGACAAGATGCACCTGCATCACCGGTTGCTGCAGATCGGCCATTCGCATCGCCGCGTGGTTCTGCTGATCTATCTGTGGGTGGGCATCGTCGCTTTCGGCACCGCGAGCACGATCTTCTTCAACCCGCGCGATACCGCCGCGGTGATGCTGGGCGCGATTGCGATCGCGGTTATCGCCACGTTGATCCCGCTGTTACGCCGCCGCGAGGATATCTACGACGAGGAGTAGTAGGATCGCCCGCGGTGTGGTACGTTCCTGGTAGAACCCGAATAAAACCTCGCGGGTTGCCGGCCACCGGCCATCGGATTCGCGTCCGATTGGTCCGACGTACGACCGACAAAGGGGAGCTGTCCCTTGGGTGATGCGAGTGCAGTGATTGCCCTCCGTTACGCTCAACGGGCCACGCACAGATCAACCAGGCAACTCCCCCCTAGCGAGGACGAGGTGCAGCAGTGACAACGCCAGCGCAAGACGCGCCGTTGGTGTTTCCCTCGGTTGCTTTCCGGCCGATTCGTCTCCTTGCCATCTCTCTTGTAATCACCGTCGTTGCGATCGGCGCAGCGGGCTCGCTGCACCACCCGATGGTCGGCGTTTTCTTCGGCGTGGGGCTGTTGCTGGGTTTGCTCAACGCCGTCGGTGTGCAGCGCTCGGTGGCCGCGATTACCGCCGAAGCGCATCCGCTGAAGAAGAAGATGGCGATGAACTCGGCAAGCAGGTTGCTGATCATCACCGTGATCGGACTGGCCGTCGCTTTCGTTTTCCGACCCGCCGGCCTTGGTGTGTTATTCGGTCTTGCGCTGTTCCAGGTTCTGCTAGTTCTGTCGACCGCGCTGCCGGTCTGGAAGAAGCTGCGCATCGGGGCCGCCGACGGCGGCTGGGACGGTGGCGGCGCCGGGGGAGGTAAGGGAGTAGAAGGGAATGGCAACAGCGATGAGTGAGACGCTCCTGGCCGAGGGCGCCATCGAGGTCGGCCATCACGAGACAGCCCAGTGGCTCGGCCTTACCGTCAACGTCGACACCGTGGCGTCCTCGGCGCTCGCCGCCGTCATCGTCATCGGGCTGGCATTCTTCTTGCGCGCCAAGGTCACCTCCACCGGCGTGCCAGGCGGTGTGCAGTTGTTCTTCGAGGCGATCACCATTCAGATGCGCAACCAGATCGAATCCGCGATCGGGCTGCGAATCGCGCCCTTTGTATTGCCCCTCGCCGTCACGCTCTTCGTGTACATCCTGATCTCGAACTGGCTGTCGGTGTTGCCGGTTCAGTACACGGACCCGGCGGGCGGGGCTCCGAAAGAGTTGTTCGCCCCACCGGCCTCGGACATCAACTACGTGCTGGCATTGGCGTTGTTTGTGTTCCTGTGCTATCACCTGGCCGGCATCTGGCGCAGCGGCCCGGTCGGGTACCCCGCCAAGATTCTCAAGGGACACGTGTGGAACACCCTGCCGAAAGCCGTCGGCGTGATCTTTTCGCCAATCAACGTGGTCGAAGAACTCGCCAAGCCGATCTCGTTGTCGCTCCGACTTTTCGGCAACATCTTCGCCGGCGGCATCCTGGTCGCGCTGATCGCGCTTTTCCCGCCGTACATCATGTGGGCGCCGAACGCGATCTGGAAGGCATTCGACTTATTCGTCGGCGCGATCCAGGCGTTCATCTTCGCGCTACTGACCGTCTTGTACTTCAGTCAATCGATGGAGCTGGAAGGGGAACACCATTAGGACGGCCACAAAACCCCCGGCTTCCATATCACCTCAGACCTGACGGACCCTTACCAAATATCAAGGAGGATATGCAATGAACCCCACAATCGCGGCCGGTGCCCTCATCGGCGGTGGACTGATTATGGCCGGAGGCGCGATCGGCGCCGGTGTCGGTGACGGTATCGCCGGTAACGCGCTGATCGCCGGTATCGCCCGGCAGCCCGAGGCGCAGGGCCGGCTGTTCGTTCCGTTCTTCATCACCGTGGGTCTGGTCGAGGCCGCCTACTTCATCAACCTGGCCTTCATGGCGTTGTTCGTCTTCGCCACCCCGGTCAAGTAGATAGTCGAGATGGGTGACATGAGCGTTGTCGTCCTGGCTGCCGCCGGCCAGGCTGAGGGAGGCGGCAGCAACTTCCTCCTCCCCAACGGCACCTTCTTCGTTGTGCTGCTCATCTTCTTGATCGTGCTCGGCGTGATCGGCACCTTCGTGGTGCCGCCGATCATGAAGGTGCTCAACGAGCGCGAAAACATGGTCACCAAGACGCAGTCCGACAACAAAGAATCGGCCGAGCAATTTGCCGCCGCCCGTGACGACTACGAGAAGGCGATGTCTGAAGCTCGGGTGAAGGCGTCGGCGGCCCGCGACGACGCTCGCGCGGATGGACGTAAGGTTCTCGACGAAATGCGTTCGCGCGCTGAAGAACAGGTTTCCTCGACGCTGCAGGACGCCTCCGAGCAACTCAAGCAGGAGGGGGACGCGGTGGCTGCGGATCTGCGTTCCCGGGTGGATGGCATGTCTACGACGTTGGCCAGCCGCATCCTCGGCGTCGAGGTCACGACCGCAGTCACAGCCACCGGGTCAGGTCGGTAGCCAAGATGTCGACATTCCTCGGGCAGCTGGTCGGATTCGGCGTCATCGTGTGGCTGGTATGGCGTTACGTCGTGCCGCCGCTACGGAAAATGATGGTCGATCGGCAGAACGTGGTGCGTCAGCAGTTGGACGACGCCGCGGCGGCCGCCGCTCGGCTCACGGAAGCCAGCCAAGCCCACGACAAAGCGCGCGAAGACGCCAAGGCGGAAGCGGAGCGGATTACCGAAGAGGCCCGCGCCGACGCCGAACGCATTGCCGAACAACTTCGGGCTCAAGCCGATGCAGAGGTCGAGCGCGTCAAAGTTCAGGGCGCCAAGCAGGTCCAGCTACTGCGAGCGCAGTTGGTCCGCCAGCTGCGTCAGGACTTCGGCGCCGAATCCGTGCGGCGGGCGGGGGAATTGGTGCGTGGCTACGTTGCCGAGCCGGCGCAGCAGTCAGCCACTGTGGACCGCTTCCTCGACGAGCTTGATGCGATGGCGCCGTCCGAGGCGGACGTCCAGTACCCGCTATCGGCGAAAATGCGGTCGGCTAGCCGACTGTCGCTGGACGCTCTGATGAAGCGCTTCGGTGAGATAGCCAAAGACCTTGACGACCGAGGCCTGTCCACGCTTGCCGATGAGCTGACATCTGTCGCCGCACTGTTCGAACGCGAGAGCGTGGTCACCCGCTATCTGACCTTGCCGGCTGAAGACGCGTCACCCCGAGTCCGGTTGATCGAGCGGCTGGTATCCGACAAAGTCGGAGAGCCCGCGCTCGAGGTCCTCAAAGCGGCTGTCTCGCAGCGCTGGTCGGCCAGCAAAGATCTGGTCGATGCGGTCGAGCTGGTGCTGCGAAACGCATTGTTGACCCGCGCCGAACATGCCGGTTCGCTGGACGAGGTCGAAGACCAATTGTTCTGGTTCAGCCGGATCGTTGATGCTCAACCGCGTCTCTCCATCCTGCTCGGTGACTACGAAGCTCCGGCCGACAGCCGGGTTCGGTTGCTGCACAACGTGCTGGAAAGCGCGAGCACCACTGTCAATCCGGTCACGGTTGAACTGCTTTCCAAGACAGTCGAGTTGTTGCGGGGAGAACCGGCCGAGGACGCGGTGCTCACGCTGGCTGAAGTGGCGGTGGCTCGACGTGGCGAAGTCGTCGCGCACGTCAGCGCGGCCACCGAGCTCAGCGACACCCAGCAAGAGCGACTGAGCCAAGTGCTGAGCCGGATCTACGGCCATCCGGTCACAGTGCAGATGCAAATCGACCCCGCGCTGCTAGGCGGGCTCGCAATTTCGGTCGGCGACGAGGTCATCGACGGTACGCTTTCGTCTCGTCTCGCCGCGGCCCGGACCCAGTTGCCAGACTGAAACACCCGTAGTCCATCAACAAGCAGGAAGAACGAAAAGCCATGGCAGAGTTGACAATCTCCGCTGACGACATTCAGGGCGCGATCGATGAGTACGTAAGCTCTTTTACCTCCGAAACCGCCCGGGAGGAGGTCGGCACCGTCATCGACACCGGCGACGGTATTGCGCACGTAGAGGGCTTGCCGTCGGTGATGACCCAAGAGCTGCTCGAATTCCCCGGCGGGGTTTTGGGCGTGGCGCTCAACCTCGACGAGCACAGCATCGGCACGGTGATCCTGGGCGACTTCGAGAAAATTGAAGAGGGCCAGCAGGTGAAGCGCACCGGCGAGGTGCTTTCGGTACCAGTCGGCGATGCGTTCCTTGGCCGAGTTGTCGACCCGCTCGGCCACCCGATCGATGGCCGCGGTGACATCGAAACCGACGAGCGCAGGGCGTTGGAGGTTCAGGCTCCGTCGGTGGTGGAGCGTCAGGGCGTCAAAGAGCCGCTGCAGACCGGCATTAAGGCCATCGACGCGATGACGCCGATCGGCCGCGGCCAGCGGCAGCTGATCATCGGCGACCGTAAGACAGGCAAGACCACCGTCTGCGTGGACACCATTCTCAACCAGCGACAGAACTGGGAATCCGGTGATGAGAAAAAGCAGGTGCGGTGTGTTTACGTAGCTATCGGGCAAAAGGGCACCACGATCGCCTCCGTCCACCACACGCTGGAAGAGGGCGGCGCGATGGACTACACGACGATTGTCGCCGCTCCCGCATCTGACTCTGCTGGGTTCAAATGGCTTGCGCCATATACCGGTTCGGCGATCGCTCAGCACTGGATGTATCAGGGCAAGCATGTGCTGATCGTGTTCGACGACCTGAGCAAGCAGGCCGAGGCTTACCGCGCGATCTCGCTGCTGCTGCGCCGCCCGCCGGGCCGTGAGGCCTACCCGGGCGACGTCTTCTATTTGCACTCGCGCCTGCTGGAACGGTGCGCCAAGCTTTCCGACGATCTCGGTGGCGGCTCATTGACTGGCCTGCCAGTCATCGAGACCAAAGCCAACGACATCTCGGCCTACATCCCGACCAACGTCATCTCGATCACCGACGGGCAGTGCTTCCTGGAATCCGATCTGTTCAACCAGGGCGTCCGGCCAGCCATCAACGTCGGTGTTTCCGTTTCCCGCGTCGGTGGTGCGGCCCAGATCAAGGCCATGAAGGAAGTGGCCGGATCGCTGCGGCTGGATCTGTCCCAGTACCGCGAACTGGAGTCATTCGCGGCGTTTGCCTCGGACTTGGACGCCACGTCGAAAGCGCAGTTGGAGCGAGGCGCTCGACTCGTGGAGCTGCTCAAGCAGCCGCAAAACCAACCGGTGCCGGTTGAGGAGCAGGTGGTTGCGATCTTCCTCGGTACCGGTGGCCACCTGGATTCGGTTCCAGTCGAAGACGTGCGGCGGTTCGAGACCGAGTTCCTCGACCACCTTCGGGCATCCGCAGACGGCATTCTGTCCGAGATCCGAGAGTCCCAGAAACTCGCCGAGGAGGGGGAGAACAAGTTGACCGAGGCGGTCAACGAGTTCAAGAAGGGCTTTGCGGCTACCGGCGGCGGCTCAGTGGTGCCCGACGAGCACGTGGAAGCCCTTGACGAAGGGAAATTGGCGAAAGAAGCGGTGCAGGTTCACAAGCCCGCGCCACCGGAGCAGAAGAAGTAATCGAGAATGGCTGCCACACTTCGCGAACTGCGGGGTCGGATCCGCTCCGCCGGGTCGATCAAGAAGATCACCAAGGCACAGGAGATGATCGCGACGTCGCGCATCGGCAAGGCCCAGACGCGGCTGCAGGCGGCCCGGCCCTACGCCGCCGAGATCACCAACATGCTCACCACCCTGGCCGCCGAAGCCGCTTTGGACCATCCGCTGCTGGTCGAGCACTCCGAACCGAAACGGGCCGGCGTGCTGGTGGTCTCGTCTGACCGCGGCCTTTGTGGTGCGTACAACTCGAGCGTCTTCCGTCGGGCTGAGGAACTTTTCTCGCTGCTGCGGAGCGACGGTAAAACGCCGGTACTCTACACCGTCGGCCGTAAAGCACAGGGTTACTACACATTCCGAAACTGGGACATCGTCGAATCGTGGACAGGCTTTTCCGAGCGGCCCAGCTACGAGGATGCCGCGAAGATAGCTGAGACCCTGGTGAGCACCTTCATGGCGGGCGCCGAGGGTGAGCAGGACGGGCCCGCCGGCGTCGACGAGCTGCACATCGTCTACACGGAGTTCAAGTCGATGATGTCGCAGTCGGCGGAGGCGCACCGCATCGCACCGATGGTTGTGGAGTACGTCGAGGACCCCGGACCGCTCACGTTGTACTCATTCGAGCCGGATGCGACGACTCTGTTCGAGTCGCTGTTGCCCCGCTACCTGACCACCCGCGTGTATGCCGCGCTGCTCGAGTCCGCTGCCTCAGAGCTGGCATCACGTCAACGGGCGATGAAGTCGGCGAGCGACAACGCCGACGATCTCATCAAGGCCCTCACGCTCGAGGCCAACCGTGAACGGCAGGCCCAGATCACCCAAGAAATCAGCGAAATCGTCGGTGGCGCAAACGCGCTCGCCGGAGCCGCGCGATAAGCCCCACCAGGAAGCGAAGAAGATATGACTGCTACCACCGAGAAGTCAAAGAAATCCAAGGGCACCGACACCAGCGGCCGCGTGGTCCGGGTTACCGGACCCGTCGTCGACGTCGAGTTTCCCCGTGGCTCAGTGCCGGAGCTGTTCAACGCTCTGCACGCTGACGTCACGTTCGCGTCGCTCGCGAAGACGTTGACGCTGGAGGTCGCACAGCACCTCGGCGACAGCCTGGTCCGCACCATCTCGATGCAGCCGACCGACGGTCTGGTGCGCGGCGTCGAGGTGATCGACACCGGAGCCTCGATTTCGGTGCCGGTCGGCGACGGTGTCAAGGGCCACGTGTTCAACACACTGGGCCACTGCCTGGACGAGCCAGGCTACGGAGAAGATTTCGATCACTGGGCCATTCATCGCAAGCCGCCGCCGTTCGACGAGCTGGAACCGCGCACCGAGATGCTCGAGACCGGTCTGAAGGTCGTCGACTTGCTGACGCCGTACGTGCGCGGCGGCAAGATCGCGCTGTTCGGTGGTGCGGGCGTGGGCAAAACAGTTCTTATTCAGGAGATGATCAACCGCATCGCCCGAAACTTCGGCGGCACCTCGGTGTTCGCCGGTGTGGGCGAACGCACCCGCGAGGGCAATGACCTGTGGGTCGAGCTTGGCGAAGCTGATGTTCTCAAGGACACCGCGCTGGTGTTCGGTCAGATGGACGAGCCGCCCGGTACCCGTATGCGAGTGGCGTTGTCGGCTTTGACGATGGCCGAGTACTTCCGCGACGAGCAGGGCCAGGACGTGCTGTTGTTCATCGACAACATCTTCCGGTTCACCCAGGCCGGATCCGAGGTTTCCACGCTGCTCGGCCGGATGCCCTCGGCGGTGGGGTATCAGCCCACGCTGGCCGACGAAATGGGTGAGCTCCAGGAGCGGATCACGTCGACACGTGGTAAGTCCATCACCTCGATGCAGGCCGTGTACGTGCCCGCCGACGACTACACCGACCCGGCGCCGGCCACTACATTCGCTCACCTGGATGCCACCACCGAACTGAGCCGATCGGTGTTCTCCAAGGGCATCTTCCCGGCGGTGGACCCGTTGGCGTCCAGCTCCACCATCCTCGACCCCGCGGTGGTTGGCGACGAGCACTACCGGGTGGCGCAGGAAGTGATTCGAATCCTGCAGCGCTACAAGGACCTTCAAGACATCATCGCAATTCTGGGTATCGACGAGCTGTCCGAAGAAGATAAGCAACAGGTCAACCGGGCGCGACGGATCGAGCGGTTCCTCTCGCAGAACATGATGGCGGCCGAGCAGTTCACCGGTCAGCCCGGTTCCACCGTGCCGGTGAAGGAAACCATCGAGGCGTTCGACAAGCTGGCAAAGGGCGATTTCGACCATGTGCCCGAGCAGGCGTTCTTCCTGATCGGTGGTCTCGACGACCTGGCCAAGAAGGCTGAAAGCTTCGGCGCCAAGCTGTGATCTGTTCTTGCCAGCGGCGAAAGGTGGCTTGACATGGCCGGCATGAACGTGGAGATCGTTGCCGTCGACCGGGAGATCTGGTCGGGCGAGGCGACGTTCATCTTCACCCGTACCACCGTCGGGGAGATCGGTATCCTGCCACGGCATATCCCGCTGGTGGCGCAACTGGTCGATGATGCCATGGTGCGCGTCGAACGTGAGGACGAGAACGACCTGCGCATCGCGGTGGACGGGGGCTTTATGTCGGTGACCGAGGAGGGGGTCAGCATCCTCGCGGAATCCGCGGAGTTCGAGTCGGAGATTGACGAGGCCGCGGCCAGAGAGGATTCGGAGTCAGAAGATCCCCGTATCGCTGCCAGGGGGCGGGCCAGACTGCGCGCTGTCGGCGCGCTCGACTAGCGAGCGGCGGCGATGAGCGCGCTCATGATTGCCATGATCGCGCTCGTCGCCGTGTTGGGAATCGCCGTCGTCGCCTTGAGTTATCGGCTGTGGAAGCTGCGCCAGGGTGGGACGGCCGCGATCATGCGGGACATCCCCGCCGTGGGAGGCCACGGGTGGCGCCACGGCGTCATCCGCTACCGGGGCGGTGATGCGACCTTCTACCGATTGTCCAGTGTTCGCTTGTGGCCGGATCGTCGACTCAACAGGCGAGGTGTGGACATCGTTTCGCGGCGTTCACCACGCGGTGACGAGTTCGACATCATGACCGAAGAGATCATTGTGTTGGAACTGCGTGACACGACGCAGGACCGTAGGGCGGGCTATGAAATCGCGCTGGACCGAGGCGCATTGACCGCTTTCCAGTCGTGGTTGGAATCACGTCCCTCGCCACGTGCACGCCGCCGCAGCATCTGATCTGCGGGTCTACTTCTCCGGCCGCCCGGGCCGTCCGCCGCCGGGCTGCCACAGCACGTCGCCGTCCGGGTTGGCCACCCGGCACAGGATAAACAGCAAGTCGGACAATCGATTCAGATACTTGGCCGGCAGTGGACTGACGTCCGACGGATGCATGTCGATCGCGGCCCACGCCGAACGCTCGGCGCGGCGTGCCGCCGTGCGGGCGACATGCAGCAGCGCCGAAAGTGGCGAGCCACCAGGTAGTACAAAGGAATTGAGCGCCGGCAGGCCTTCGTTGAACTGGTCACACCACGTCTCGAGTCGATCGATGTATGACTGCGTGATCCGCAGCGGAGGATACTTCGGGTTCTCCACAACCGGGGTAGAGAGGTCTGCACCGGCATCGAACAGGTCGTTCTGTACGTGCTGTAAGACATCTGCCAACTGCTTATTGGGATTCCCCAACGCGATCGCAGTGCCGATCGCCGCGTTGGCTTCGTCGCAGTCGGCATACGCCACCAACCGCGCGTCGTTCTTGGAGACCCGCGAGAAATCACTCAACCCAGTGGTCCCGTCGTCGCCGGTCCGGGTATAGATCCGCGTCAGGTGTACTGCCATGACTGAAAACCGTACCGCTGTGACGGCCATGCCGACTGACAGGTCGATACCGCTTCACTAAACTAACCCGGGTGGCCGAGCGATTCGTGGTGACCGGTGGCAGTCGGTTGTCGGGCAAAGTCGCTGTTGGTGGCGCGAAAAACAGCGTTCTCAAGTTGATGGCTGCAACCCTTCTCGCTGAAGGCACCAGCACGATCACCAACTGCCCCGACATCCTCGACGTCCCGCTGATGGCGGAGGTGCTGAGGGGCCTGGGCGCCACGGTCGAACTGGCCGGCGCAACCGTGCGCATCACCTCCCCGGATGAGCCGAAATACGACGCAGACTTCGCCGCGGTCCGTCAGTTCCGAGCCTCGGTCTGCGTGCTCGGCCCGCTCGTCGGGAGATGCAAGCGGGCCAAAGTCGCACTGCCGGGCGGTGACGCCATCGGGTCGCGGCCGCTGGATATGCACCAGGCCGGGCTGCGGCAGTTGGGTGCCGTCTGCAATATTGAGCACGGTTGTGTGGTTGCCCAGGCGGATACCTTGCGGGGCGCCGAAATTCAGTTGGAGTTCCCATCAGTGGGAGCCACCGAGAACATCTTGATGGCCGCGGTCTTGGCGGAGGGCGTCACCACAATTCACAATGCGGCGCGCGAGCCCGACGTGGTGGACCTGTGCACGATGTTGAACCAGATGGGTGCGCAGGTCGAAGGTGCCGGTTCGCCGACGATGACCATCACCGGTGTACCGCGGCTCTACCCGACCGAGCACCGCGTGATCGGCGACCGCATCGTGGCTGCCACCTGGGGCATCGCCGCAGCGATGACCCGCGGCGACATTACGGTGACCGGGGTTGATCCGGCACATCTTCAGGTTGTACTGCACAAACTGCACGATGTGGGCGCCACCGTCACCCAGACTGACGATAGTTTTCGCGTGACGCAGTACGAGCGCCCGAAGGCCGTCAACGTCTCGACGTTGCCGTTCCCGGGGTTCCCGACGGATCTGCAGCCGATGGCGATCGGCCTGGCGTCGATCGCCGATGGCACGTCAATGATTACCGAGAACGTGTTCGAGGCACGGTTCCGGTTTGTCGAGGAGATGATCCGCCTGGGCGCCGACGCCCGCACCGACGGGCACCATGCCGTCGTGCGGGGCCTGCCGCAACTGTCGAGTGCACCGGTGTGGTCGTCGGACATCCGGGCCGGCGCGGGTCTGGTGCTTGCTGGATTGGTCGCCGACGGTGACACCGAGGTGCACGACGTCTTTCATATCGACCGCGGCTATCCGCTGTTCGTGGAAAATCTGGTCAGTCTCGGAGCGGAGATTGAGCGCGTAGACTAGTTGATACATAACGACTCTCGCCGGTCCTGAGCGGAGCGGCAGCGAGTTGACCGTGCTTATGCCGCGGAGTATAGTGGCAGGGTTGCCTGTTCACGGGTGAGTGTTCAAGGGTGTTGTTTGAGAACTCAATAGTGTGTTTGGTGGTTTTGTTTTTGTTGTTGTTTTTTGTCATGTTCTGATACCCCGTGTCAGGGTGTGATGTTTTTTTGATGCCAGTTTTTGGTGTTGTTATTTGTTAGGTCAGATTTT
>NZ_DATMLH010000335.1:0-3374 GCF_035570115.1 Mycobacterium sp. | reverse complement strand
ACGAAGCCCCCGCTGGCCGCGTCGACGTGCACCGGAACGTCCACACCCCCATCGGCGGCCAGTTTGTCCAGCGCTGCGCAGAACTCAGCGACCGGTTCGAGTTCACCGGTGTAGGTGGTGCCCACGATCGCCACCACGCCGATGGTGTCCTCGTCGACAGCGTCGATGACCTGCTCGGGAGTGATGACGTAACGCCCCTCCGCCATCGGCAGGTAGCGCGGCTCGACATCGAAGTACCGGCAGAACTTCTCCCACACCACCTGGACGTTGGAGCCCATCACCAGGTTCGGAGTGCGCTTCTCCCAGCCCTTCCCCACCTTGGCCCGCCAGCGCCATTTCATCGCCAGACCACCGAGCATGACGGCCTCGCTGGAGCCGATGGTGGACGCTCCGCAGGCGCTGGACGGATCGTCGTCGCGCAGGTGATCGGCGTGGAACAGGTCGGCCACCATACACACGCAGCGCTGCTCGATGGCCGCGGTCAGCGGATATTCGTCCTTGTCGATCATGTTCTTGTCGAACGTCTCGGCCATCAGCCTGTCCGCCTGGGGGTCCATCCAGGTGGTGACGAAGGTGGCGAGGTTCAGCCGCGAGCTGCCGTCGAGCATCAGCTCGTCGTGGATGAAGCGGTACGCGGCCTCGGGATCCATCGACTCCTCAGGCAGCCGCAATGCCGGCACCGGGGTGGTGAACATGCGGCCCGTGTAGGCGGGCGCAATCGAGTGTGCGGGGACGGACGGGCGACTGGCGGTCACGACGGATCCTTTCGGTTGGTGGCTCAGTGCTAAAGGGTGGCCAGGGCGGCTCGGATATGGCCGACGATCCGTGACGCCGACGTCGGCGCGTCACCCGGACCGGGGTCGGCGGCCGACAGCGCTGCCGCGCGCGCGTGCACGAAGGCGCCTGCGGCTGCGGCTTCGACCGCCGGCAGCCCTGCGGCCAGCAGCGCGCCAATCATGCCGGACAGCACGTCGCCGGATCCGGCGGTCGCCGCCCAGGACTGCCCGGCCGGGTTGAGGTAGACCCGCCCGCCGGGTTCGGCGATGACGGTGACGTTGCCCTTCAGCAGCACGGTGACCCCGAGCGCGTCGGCGAGCTTACGGGTGGCGCCGACGCGGTCATCGCCAGGCGGAGCGCCGGCCAGTCGGGCGAATTCACCGGCGTGCGGCGTGAGCAAAGTCGGGGATTTGCGGTTGGCCACCAGATCGGGGTGGGCGGCCAGGATGGTCAGCGCGTCGGCATCGACCAGCACCGGCAGGTCGGTGCCCAGCGCGAACCACAGCGCGCCGGCCCCGGTTTCGTCGGTGCCCAGCCCTGGCCCGACGACCCAGGCCTGCACCCGCCCGGTCGACGCAGGGGTGGGCGAGGCAATCACCTCCGGCCAATGCGCGAGCACCTCGCTGTGTGCGCTGCCGGTGTAGCGGACCATGCCAGAAGTGGCCGCCACAGCGGCGCCGGTGCACAGCACCGCGGCACCCGGATAGGTCGACGATCCGGCCATCACCCCCGTCACGCCCTGGGTGTACTTGTCGTCGTGCGGTCCGGGCACCGGCCAGCGCGCGGCCACGTCGGCGGCTTCGAAGCCCACCACATCGGTGTCGGGCAGATCCAAGCCGATGTCGATGAGGCGGACGCGGCCGCAGTCGGCCAGCGCGTGGACCGGTTTCAGGCCGCCGAAGGTGACGGTGAGCGCGGCGTGCACGGCGGGCCCGGTGATCGCGCCGGTCGCCACGTCGATGCCGCTGGGGATGTCGACGGCGACAACCGGTATTGCGTTGGCATCGACGGCCTTGAAGACTTCGGCCGCGTCCGGCCGTAGCGGACCCGAACCGGAAATACCGACGACGCCGTCAATCACCAGATCCGTTGACGCGGCAACGCCGTTGACGATCCGGCCGCCGGCTTTGCGGAATGCCGCCAACCCCTTCTGGTGGGTGCGTTCCGGTTTCAGCAGGATCGCATCGGCGGCCGCGCCGCGGCGACGCAGGAACGTCGCCGCCCACAGCGCGTCACCGCCGTTGTCGCCGGAGCCGACGACTGCGCACACCCGGCGGCCGGAAACCACGCCCGTACGGGCAATCAACTCGGCGATGATCGCGTCGGCCAATCCGTATGCCGCGCGCCGCATCAGCGCGCCGTCGGGCTGGCTGGCCAGCAGCGGCGCTTCGGCCTCGCGGATCGCCTCAGCCGAGTAGTAGTGCCGCATTCGCCCGCATGCCCTCCGGTCGGTTCGCTGCCAACATTACGTGCCCCGCGATCGGCGTACAGTCGATTAAACAAGCTAAGTATCAAGCTGATGCAACGTATTGGAGGGGCGGATATGACACGGACCGACAACGACACCTGGGACTTGACCACCAGCGTGGGCGCCACCGCGACCGGCGTCGCCGTAGGGCGGGCCTTGGCGAGCCGGGCGGCCAACCCACTGATCAACGACCCGTTCGCCGAGCCGCTGGTCCGTGCGGTGGGCGTGGACTTCTTTACCCGGTTGGCCAGTGGCGAACTAAATCCGGCCGAGGTCGACGACAACGGCGCGTGGGGCATGCAGCGGATGCGCGACATGATGGCCGTGCGCACTCGCTTCTTCGACGACTTCTTTCTCCAGGCGACCAACGGCGGAATCCGCCAGGCGGTGATCCTGGCATCTGGACTAGACGCACGCGCCTACCGGTTGCCCTGGCCGGCCGGGACCACGGTCTACGAGATCGACCAGCCAGCGGTCATCGAGTTCAAGACCACCACCCTGGCTGATCTGGGCGCCACCCCCACCGCCGACCGCCGCTCGGTGGCCATCGATCTGCGCCACGACTGGCCGGCCGCGTTGCGTGAAGCCGGCCTTGATCCCACCCAACCCACCGCGTGGAGCGCAGAGGGCTTGATGCCGTTTCTGCCGCCGGAGGCTCAGGATGCGTTGCTGGACAACATCACCATGCTGAGCGCCGCGGGCAGTCAACTGGCCACCGAGAGCGTGCCGGACGCCAGCCAGGCGGTGCCGATGATGGCCGACCGGATGCGCCAAGCCACCGAACGCTGGCGCGACCACGGATTCGACGTGGAGATGACCGACTTGTGGTACGGCGGCGACCGCAACGACGTGATCGACTACCTGGGCGGCCACGGCTGGAATGTCTCCGCCATCAGTGTTGCCGATTTGTTTGCCGCTCACGGTCTTTCGATTCAGGCCAGCAACGACGACGAAGCGGCGATGGCTTCCGGGCTCGGCTACGTGACCGCTACCCGGACTTAGGCCTGCCCCGTCGTCGGGCCATCGGATAGAACAACAGGCCGATGAAGATCGACGAGAAGTGGCCGATTACAGTGAAGTTCGGATCGATGATCAGCGGGACGGCGAAGACGATGATCAAGACCCAGAG
>NZ_DATMLH010000334.1:0-5192 GCF_035570115.1 Mycobacterium sp. | reverse complement strand
CGTCGGTACCGCCTTTGCGCAGCTCCATCGAGCCTTCGGCCGGCTTGGCCCCCTCGGCGACGACGCAGATGAAGTGCGCATCGCCGCGCTGGAAGCGCCGCTTGACCAGTCGGCACACCTCGTCGATGTCGAAGGGCTGTTCGGGAATCAGCGTCATGTGCGCGCCGGAGGCCAGCCCGGCATTCAGGGCGATCCAGCCGGCGTGCCGGCCCATCACCTCCACCAGCATCACCCGCTGGTGCGATTCCGCGGTGCTGTGCAGCCGATCGATGGCGTCGGTGGCCACCATCAACGCGGTGTCGTGGCCGAATGTCACATCGGTGCAATCGATGTCGTTGTCGATGGTCTTGGGCACGCCGACGACAGGGACGTTCTCTTCCGAGAGCCAGTGCGCGGCGGTCAGCGTGCCCTCACCCCCGATCGGGATGAGCACGTCGATGCCGTTCTCGTCCAGCGTGTCTTTGATCTGGTCCAGACCGGCCTTCAGTTTGTCGGGGTGAACGCGGGCGGTGCCCAGCATCGTTCCGCCTTTGGCCAGCAGGCGATCGTTGCGGTCATCGTTGGCCAGTTGCATGCGCCGGTTCTCCAGCAGGCCACGCCAGCCGTCCTGGAATCCGACCACCGACGACCCGTACCGCGAGTCGCAGGTTCGCACCACCGCCCGGATGACGGCGTTGAGCCCGGGACAGTCCCCACCTCCGGTAAGAATTCCGATCCGCATGACCTCATCTTGCCCCGTGATGGTCGTTCAAGTGGCGCGAGCAGACGGATCTCATGTTGCCGGGTTCGGAGCGCCGAGATCGACATTAGCGACACAGCCACTCGAAGTTTCCGCGCTGCCGTCGATCTCGGCGACGCTCACTGCGTCAAACGGCCGACGGCAGGGGTCCCCGCGCAACCTCGTAGGCCGCCGCCACCCGATAGAGCCGGTCGTCGGCCAGCGCCGGCGCCATGATCTGCAATCCGACCGGGAGCTCGTCGTCCGGCGACAACCCTGACGGCACCGACATCCCGCAGTGACCGGCCAGGTTCAGCGGCAGCGTGCACAGGTCGAACAGATACATCGCCAGCGGGTCGTCGACCTTCTCGCCCAATCGGAACGCCGTCGTCGGCGTGGTCGGCGACACCAGCACGTCCACGGATTGATAGGCCGCGTCGAGATCGCGGGCAATCAACGTGCGCACCTTCTGCGCCTGGTTGTAATAGGCGTCGTAATACCCGGCTGACAGCGCGTAAGTGCCGATCATGATGCGCCGCTTGACCTCCGGCCCGAACCCGGCGGCGCGGGTCAGCGCCATCACCTCCTCGGCGCTGTGCGTGCCGTCGTCGCCGACCCGCAGTCCGTAGCGCATCGCGTCGAAGCGGGCGAGGTTGCTCGACACCTCCGACGGCAAGATCAGGTAGTAGGCGGGCAACGCGTGATCGAAATGGGGACAGTCAACTTCGGACACGTCGGCACCGATCGCCGTCAACTGCTCGACGGCGCTGTTGAAGGACGCCAATACGCCCGGCTGATACCCGTCGCCGCGCAACTGCCGGACCACGCCGACGCGCACTCCACTCAGATCGCCCGCTGCTCCCGCCCTCGCAGCGCCGACGACGTCGGGTATTTCGGCGTCGATGGAGGTGGAGTCGCGTGGATCGTGTCCGGCGATCACCTGGTGCAGCAGCGCGGTGTCAAGGACGTTGCGGGCACACGGGCCGCCCTGGTCGAGCGACGACGCGCAGGCCACCAGGCCGTAGCGCGACACCGTGCCGTAGGTCGGTTTGACCCCGACCGTCGCGGTCAGCGCCGCCGGCTGGCGGATGGAGCCGCCGGTGTCGGTCCCGATGGCCAGCGGCGCCTGGAACGCGGCCAGCGCGGTGGCACTGCCGCCCCCGGAGCCGCCCGGCACCCGGTCGGTGTCCCATGGGTTGCGGGTCGGGCCGTAAGCGGAGTTCTCCGTCGACGAGCCCATCGCGAACTCGTCCATATTCGTCTTGCCCAGGATCGGGATGCCCGCCGCCCGCAGTCGCGCGGTCACCGTGGCGTCGTAGGGCGAACGCCAGCCCTCCAGGATCTTCGACCCGCACGTGGTGGGCATGTCGAGGCTGGTGAACACGTCTTTGAGGGCCAACGGCACCCCGGCCAGCGGCGACGGCGGCGGCTCGCCGGCCGCCAGCGCCTTGTCGACGGCGGCCGCGGCCGACAGGGCCGCATCGCCCGCCACGTGCAGGAACGCGCCGTAACGGTCATCGGTCGCCGCGATCTGGTCCAGGAAAGCCTGGGTGATCTCGGTCGATGACAACTCCTTGGCGGCGATTTTGCCGGCCAGGGTCGCGGCGTCCTGCCGGATGATGTCGGTCATTCCGGTTCCCCGAGAATCTGTGGGACGGCGAAGCGGCCATCGAGGGCCTCAGGCGCCTCGGCGAGCGCTTCCTGCTGGGTCAGGCACGGTGTGGTCTGGTCCGGGCGGGTGATGTTGACGTCTTTGAGCGGGTTGTCGGTCGGTTCGACGCCGGTGACATCGACAGCTTGGATCTGGCTGACGTGGGTCAAGATGGCGTCGAGTTGGCCGGCGAAGCCGTCCAGCTCGGCGTCGGTCAACGCCAACCGGGCCAGCCGGGCCAGATGGGCCACGTCGTCGCGGGAGATCTGGGACACGACCGAAAAGCCTAGCCCGGTGACGATGCTCGCCGCGGAGCGGCGGGAGGTGGGGGTACCTCCCAGCCGCGCAGCGGCGAGGGGGCGAAGCGGGCCATCAGCGCTAGCGGGCTGCTGCGCGCCGGCAGGTCCGGCCGCCCGCCGCCGTCGAAATGCCGCCGCCGCTCGGCTGTGCGACAGTGTGCGCGTGTCTTCCTATCTGCTGCGAGTTCAGCTTGCCGACCGGCCGGGCAGCCTCGGCTCGCTGGCCGTGGCCCTGGGGTCGGTGGGGGCCGACATCTTGTCGCTGGACGTCGTGGAACGTGGGTCGGGCTACGCGATCGACGATCTTGTGGTCGAGCTACCGGCGCGGGCCATGCCGGACACGCTGATCACGGCGGCCGAAGCGCTCAGTGGGGTGCGCGTCGACAGCCTGCGCCCGCACACCGGGCTGCTGGACGCGCACCGCGAGCTGGCGCTGATCGACCACGTCGCCGCGGCCGGCGACACAACGGCCAAGCTGAAGGTCCTCGTCGACGAAGCCCCCCAGGTGCTGCGGGTGAGCTGGTGTGCGGTGCTGCGCAGTTCCGACGACGGGATCCAGCCTGTGGTGGGCAGCCCGGGCGCACCGGAAACCGGACTGGACGCCGTCCCGTGGATGCCTATCACGCGCGCCACCGCCCTGGACGCCACCAGCGACTGGGTACCGCAGGTGTGGCGCGAGCTGGACACGACGCTGGTCGCCGCGCCGCTGGGCGCGCCCGACACCGCGATCATGCTGGGCCGGCCGGGCGGCCCGGCGTTCCGGCCGTCAGAGGTGGCACGGCTGGGCTACCTGGCCGGGATCGTCGGGACCCTGCTGCACTGAGTACGCCGATAAACATCGATAAACACCGGTATTGCTCAACTGTGAGCCTGCGGTCCGATGCCCAGATCGCCGCGCTGTCCCCGGCCGAGCTGTGGCGGCTGCCACTGCTGCCCTGATCCGAGTTCCGTCTCGCCGAGCTGTCACTCGTCGGGTCCGCTGCCGGAAGGCCCCTGGGCCAACAGCTTTCGGAATCCGTCCTCGTCGAGGACGGGCACGCCGAGTTCGATGGCCTTGTCGTACTTCGATCCGGGGGAATCGCCGGCGACGACGTAGGCGGTCTTCTTCGACACCGACCCGGCGGCTTTGCCGCCACGCGCCACAATGGCCTCCTTGGCGTCATCGCGGGAAAAGCCGGTCAACGAGCCGGTCACCACGATCGTCAAACCCTCCAGCGTGCGGGGCACGCTGGCGTCGCGCTCGTCGGCCATCCGCACGCCGGCCGATCGCCACTTATCGACGATGGCCCGATGCCAGTCCACGGTGAACCATTCGGTCACCGCCGCGGCGATGGTCGGGCCGACACCCTCGACCGCGGCCAGTTGCTCGGTCGAGGCCGACGTGATGGCATCCAAGCTGCCGAACTCGGTCGCCAGCGCGCGGGCAGCGGTCGGCCCGACGTGGCGAATCGACAATGCCACCAGCACCCGCCACAGTGGTTGCTTCTTGGCCGTGTCCAGGTTGACCAGCAGGCGCTTGCCGTTGGCAGACAGCGCGCCGCTTTTGGTGGTGAACAACTCGGTGCGCAACAAGTCGTCTTCGGTGAGGCCGAACAGATCACCCTCGTCGCCGATCACGTGAGCTTTCAGCAGCGCGATGGCCGCCTCGTAGCCCAGGCCTTCGATGTCGAAAGCGCCACGACCGGCGACGTGAAACACCCGCTCACGCAATTGCGCCGGGCAGGCCTGCGCGTTGGGGCAGCGGATGTCGGCGTCGCCCTCCTTGGCCGGAGCCAGCGGCGTCCCGCATTCGGGACACGTTGTGGGCATGACAAATTCGCGCTCGGAGCCGTCGCGCAAGTCGACGACGGGGCCCAGCACTTCGGGGATCACGTCGCCGGCCTTGCGGATCACCACCGTGTCGCCGATCAACACACCCTTGCGCTTGACCTCGGCGGCGTTGTGCAAGGTGGCCAGCCCCACCGTCGATCCGGCAACGGTGACCGGCGTCATGAATGCGAACGGCGTGACCCGCCCGGTGCGCCCGACGTTGACCCGGATGTCGAGCAGCTCGGTCTGTACCTCCTGGGGCGGGTACTTGTAGGCGATCGCCCATCGCGGTGCGCGCGACGTGGAACCCAGCCTGCGCTGCAGCGCCACATCATCGATTTTGACGACGACGCCGTCGATTTCGTGAGCCACGTCGTGGCGGTGCTCGCCCCAGTAAGCGATGCGTTCCAGGGCGCCGGCGGCGTTCTCCACCCGCGTGGTGTGTTCGGACACGGGCAGGCCCCACGCGCCCAGAGCCAGGTATGCGTCGTGCAGGGTGGGCGGCCGGAACCCCTCAATATGCCCCAACCCGTGGCAGATCATCCGGAGCCTGCGGCGAGCGGTGACGGCCGGGTCCTTCTGCCGCAGCGATCCAGCCGCACTGTTGCGCGGGTTGGCGAACGGCGCCTTTCCGTCTTCGACCAGGGCCGCGTTGAGCGCTTCGAAATCGGCGAGCCGGAAGAACACCTCACCGCGCACCTCGAGCACGTCGGGT
>NZ_DATMLH010000333.1:0-13368 GCF_035570115.1 Mycobacterium sp. | reverse complement strand
CCTACGGCCCGACCGAGACCACTATCTGGGTCACGTGTGCGCCGCTGTCGGCGGGACAGCCGGTGGATATCGGCGCCCCGATCCCGGGGGTGTGCGCGCTGGTACTCGACGCGCGGCTGAACCCTGCACCGGTCGGGGTGGTGGGCGAGCTGTATCTGGGCGGGCCCGCATTGGCGCACGGCTATGTGGGCCGGGTGGAGTTGACCGCGGAGCGGTTCGTGGCCAACCCCTACGGGGACGCCGGGGCACGCATGTATCGCACCGGGGATTTGGTGCGCTGGACCCCGGCGGGCAGGCTGGACTATCTGGGCCGCGCCGATGCCCAGATCAAACTGCGCGGACAGCGCATCGAACTGGGTGAAATCGAAAACACCCTGCTGGCCTGCCCGCAAGTCACCCAGGCCGCCGCCAGTGTGCACCAGAGCGACACCGGCTCGGTTCTCGTCGCGTACATCACGCTCGAGCACACCGCCACAGCCGACCACGACGCCGACATCGTCGAACAATGGCAACACATCTACGACGACCTGTACGGCGCTGACGGAGTGTCGGGGTTCGGCATGGATTTTCGAGGCTGGAACAGCAGCTACACCGATGATCCGATTCCGCTCGAGGAGATGATGGAGTGGCGTTCGGCCACGGTGGATCGGATCATGGCACTGCGGCCACGGCGGGTGTTGGAGATCGGCGTGGGCCCGGGGCTATTGCTTGCGCACGTAGCCCCGGCGTGTGTCGAGTATTGGGGTACGGACTTCTCCGCGAAGGCGATTCAGGCCTTGCAGGCGGCGGTGGCTGCGCAGCCGTGGAGGGATCGGGTGCGGTTGCAGGTGCAGCCGGCGCATGTCAGCGAGGCGCTGCCGCCGGCCTACTTCGACACCATCATTCTCAACTCGGTGGTCCAGTACTTCCCCAGTGCGCGTTATCTGGCTGATGTCATCGACAGCGCTATCGGCCTGCTGGCACCGGGTGGGGCGTTGTTCGTCGGCGATGTGCGCAACCACAGCCTGCAGCGAGCGTTTCAAACTGGTGTCGCGATCGCCCACGCCACTGACACCGCCGACATCCGCCAGCGAGTCCACCGCGCCATGGTCAGCGAACCCGAATTATTGCTAGCCCCAGAGTTTTTCACCACCTGGGCCGCCGCGCACCCATCCGTGGCCGGACTCGACATTCAAGTCAAACGCGGATCGGCCGACAATGAACTGAACCGGTACCGCTACGACGCCACCATCCACACGACCCCCACCCCGGTACGGTCTATGGCCACCGCGCCCAGCTGGACGTGGACCCAATGCGCGGGCCTAGGTGGACTGCACGACCAGTTGGTATCCCAGCGTCCCGCCGCGATTCGCGTCGCCGCGATCCCGCGCACCGGGCTGATCACCGATGTTTGCGTCGAAGAGGCCCTGGCCGCGGGGCTACGGCTGGCCGATGCACTCGTCCAGGCCCCCGGGACCGCGACCCCCGACCAACTGCACCGCCTGGGCGAAACCACCGGATACCACGTTGCCGTGACCTGGGGCGCCCAGGGCGGCACACTCGACGCCGTCTTCACCGCCCCCACCGACCCTGGCCCCCTGACCGACGTTTACCTGCCCCCCGCCGGGGCCCAACAAGGCGTCAGCCACGCCAACGACCCCCAAACCGATACAAAGATCAGCGCGGTGCGTCAGCGATTGAGCGCAAGGTTGCCCGACTACATGGTGCCGACCCAGATCGTGGTGCTCGGCGAGTTCCCGTTGACCTCATCGGGCAAGATCGACCGAAAGGCCCTGCCGGCACCGGTATTTGGTGCAACCACCTTCCGGGCACCGCAGACCCAGACCGAAAAGGTCCTCGCCGGCATCTACGCCCGGGTGCTCGGGCTCGAGCGCGTCGGAGTCGACGACTCATTCTTCGACCTGGGCGGGAATTCGCTTTCAGCAATGCGAGCGATCGCCGCGATAAACCACGCCCTGGATACCCAACTGCCGGTGCGTATCCTGTTCGAAGCTCCATCCGTCAGTTGCCTGAGTCAGCAGTTGTGCGCAGATGTCGCTTCAGTCGAAATCGCTCCGGTTGAGACCCTCAAGCAAGGGACAGGCGCTCCGCTGTTCTGTTTTCATCCAGCTGGTGGGCTTGCCTGGCCATATCAGCCTCTAGGTAACTACTTGGACTGCCCCATCATTGGCATTCAACAAGCGCACGACGACGAGCCTGAATCAATTCGCGGCATGGCGACACGGTATGCAGACCGGCTTCAAGCGGTTCATCCAAGTGGGCCCTACAGCCTTCTCGGCTGGTCTCTTGGAGGTGTCATTGCGCACGAAGTCGCCATTGAGCTTTGTCGACGCGGATGCGAAGTTCCAAACCTCATTTTGCTCGATGCTGTGCCGGGTGGGAACAACAGCCTCACAAGAGAGCAAATATTCGGAGCTATCGGCGAGAGTTACGTGCTGGAACTAATGTTGGGATACCTTCATATAGGCAATCCAGAGCCGTCGGAACCTCTTATTTACGAACGCGTAGAGAAACTAATCCATAACCAAATCCCTCTTCCAATCGCACAACTCCGGACATTCTTGAAGTTCTTCATGCAGAACATGAAGAATGGCGTTTGGTATCAAGTGGAGCACGTTCCCGGGGTATTTGATGGCGATATGGACATATTTTACTCAACACAAAATGAGACCAGTTGGGATCTATCTCTACAGTGGCGCCCACATGTCACTGGCAAGATCACTAAGTACCCGGTCGACTGCGGGCATCTCGAGATGTTGTCTCCCGAGTCCATCACTATGTACGGCAAGCAACTCAAACTTTCATTAAACCTAGCTAAATCGGCCTCCCTAGCATTTCAGCAAACAACATAATTGCCGACTACTCCCTACGCTCGATACGCAACGCCGACCTGGCAGGAGGCACTGATGTTGGACAAAATCGCGCGGCTGGCCGTCTCGCGACCCAAAACCGTTGTTGCGGTGGCCCTCCTGATGCTGATCACCGCGTTGCCGTATGCCGGTCAAGCGGCCGACAGGCTCTCCGGCGGCGGATTCTGGAGTGAGTCGTCCGAATCAAAACATGCCGCAGCTCTGCTGGCGCAGCGATTCCACGCCGGCAAGCCGAACCTCGTGATCCTTGCGACCGACACCCGGGGCCGATCCATCGACGATCCGGATGCCGTCGCCGCCGGGCGGTCGATCACCCGCCAGCTCGCCGCCACTCCTGGTGTCGATGCCGTGATGTCGTACTGGGGTCCCGGTACGTCGGAGTTGTTGCGCAGCCGTAACGGCTCCCGGGCGCTGATCCTGGCCCACATCAAGGGAGATGAGCTTGATGTCACAAAGATCGCAAAGCACCTCATCCAGACCTTCCGCGATACCCGCAGCGGCCCTTTGAATATCGAGATGGGTGGCGAGTCGATAAGCTATCTGGACGTCACCAAAAAGATCACAGACGACCTCTCCCTGAGTGAAGCGCTCGCTCTGCCGGTGATCCTCCTGCTGCTGTTGTTGGTGTTCGGAAGTCTTGTCGCGGCCGGGCTGCCCCTCATCATCGGAATCTTCTCGATCGTCGGCACGCTTGGTCTGCTGACCGCGCTTACGCACTTCACCTCGGTGTCGAACTATGCGCTGAGTTTGACGACGGCGCTGGGCTTGGGCCTTGGGATCGACTACAGCTTGTTCATCGTGACCAGGTTCCGCGAAGAGCGTGCGGCCGGGCGCGACCTCGAATCCGCCATCGTCACCTGCGTGAGAACCGCTGGGCGCACCGTGCTGTTCTCGGCGGCAACCGTCACGCTGTCGATGTTGGCTATGCTCGCCTTCCCGATTATGTTCCTGCGCTCAACCGCCTACGCGTGCATCGGCGTCGTCACGCTCGCCGCTCTGTGTGCCGTCGTGGTGCTGCCGGCCGTGCTGAGTATCCTTGGCGCACGGGTCGAGTCGCTGGACGTTCGCCGTGCGATTCGACGTCTCATCCGGCGGCCAGCCCAAGCTGGCACAGTGGCAGTCGAGAACGGGTTGTGGTTCCGCAGCGCGCGACTGGTGATGCGACGGCCGGTGCTGTTTGCCGGCGCCGTCCTGATCCTCGTATCGATCTTGGGTATGCCATTCACCGGAATCCGCATCGGCTTTCCCGATGACCGCGCAATGCCGACGACGGTGGGAAGCCGGCGAGTGGGAGACACGATCCGCAACGAATTCCCGGCCCAGCCCACCGCGGCCATGGACGTGGTTCTCGACGGCCCGGTGGCGCCGGATCGGCTCGACGAATATGCGGCGGTACTATCGCGGCATCCGCATGTGGTAACAGTCACCACACCTTCGGCGAGTTATGCGGAAGGCCGACGAATCGCGGGAATGCCGGCGCCCCTTGCCAATGGCGCACACCTGACCGTGCTCCCCGATGTGGATCCCTACAGCGAAGACGCGGATCGGCTGCTCGAGCAGATCCGTCATACCCCAGCACCCGCAGCCGTCCTGGTTGGCGGACTCACCGCCGAAAACGTGGACACCAAGGACGCCTTGGTCGCACGTATTCCGCTGGCCGCCATGGTGATCGCGCTCACCATGTTTGCATTGCTGTTCGCCTTCACGGGCAGCGTCGTGCTACCGCTTAAAGCGCTGATACTCAACCTGATCAGCCTGTCGGCGACGCTTGGCGCCATGGTGTTCATATTTCAGGAGGGCCACCTGAAGTGGTTGGTCGGCGACTTCACCGCGATCGGGACTCTCGCCGCACCGATGCCGGTGGTCATGTTCTGTCTAACGTTCGGTCTGTCGATGGACTACGAGGTGTTCCTGCTGTCGCGAATCACCGAGGAATATCGCGTCCATGGCGACACCAACGCCGCGGTGATGTACGGGCTACAACGTGTCGGCCCCATCGTCACAGCGGCCGCACTCGTCATGTCGATCGTGTGCCTCGCGATGGCCGCGTCCCAGGTGTCGTTCATAAAGGCGTCCGGCGTTGGGATAACGCTAGCAATCCTGATTGATGCCACCCTAATCCGCGCAGTGCTCTTGCCCGCGGCGATGAGGCTACTGGGCAGCGCGAACTGGTGGGCACCAGCGCCGTTCCGTGCCTTGTGGTCGCGCACCGCGTCTGATAACGAAAGGCGCTTACCGGCAAGTACTCCCGATGCGTCCCCAGAGCAGACTCCGGCTGTTGCGAGCGTGGAAGGGAGTTCGATGTAGGAGCGCGGAATCGTTTGACGACAGTTTTGACGACAGTTGAGTCGCTCATTCGTGCGAGCTATTCGCGTTGGACCCCACACCGAAGCATGGCGCCATTACCGCTTTCGGTGAGTTGGCCCCCAAGAGCTTGTAGGGCGTCGCCCCTGCTGCCGCGAGGCTTGCCTTGAGCCCTAGCAATCTTTGCGCTACGCTACAGTAGCGTATCGATCAGTGAGCGGGTCTGTGACGCGAACATCAAACAGAAAGTAGGTAATGACATGGAAACAGTAACGACATCGTTGGAGGCCGGGCGATCGACTCGGTCAAGACGTATCGGCCTGGTCTGCACCGTGATCATGGTTGCCATGGCTGGAGTCGGCGGGGTGCTGGACCTGGCCCAGTTCGACTTCCCGCTGCAACGCGGGCTTGGGATGCCTTGGTTCGTTGGGATCATTCTTGGCGTCGCCAAGGTCCTAGCCGTTGCCACGTTTTTGACCCCTCGCGTTCCCACGCTTCGTGAGTGGGCCTACGCCGGTCTCACTTTTGAATTGCTGGGTGCGGCGGCTTGCCACATCCTCAGCCACGGTCCAGTCTTCTATGCAGTCCCGGCTCTCTTCGACTGGTCCTTTGTCCTCGCGTCCTATGTCCTGTGGCATCGGGCTCCACGCGATCCCGCGCGCCAACCATGACCACTCCTGTAGGACACCCGATTTCCTTGCGGACGCAGCCCAGATTATGGGCTGCGTCCGGTATGAGCGTCCCGTGGCGCTGACCGCAATATTTTGAGGGTGGCGCCGATACCGACGAGGTCTCGTTAGCGGCGAGTCTCACCGGGGTGGAGGAAACCAACGCTGCACCGCGGCAACCGAATCGTCGGGATCTGTGTTGAAACAGCACCTGCTCACGGCGCAAAACCTCGGGTCCACCGAACTCATGGATACGCCAAGCTCGGTTAAGCCGCGGTTGCACCAGCTGGTCATCCTGATCGAGCGTGTCTTGCAAGGCTGTCCTTCCGGTTATCGTTTAAATACGAAACGGTAGCGTTCTACAATACGACACCGTACCGTAGTTTTTTGCGGTTGGTAAAGAACCGGGAGACTCCAGGAGACATGGCGGAAGCAGCGCACCAGACAGCGAGTGACAAGCGCGTACAGCGTTCCAGGCAGGCCGTGCTGGCCGAGACCTACCGGCAGCTGACCGAGGGGGGTATCGGCGGAGTCAGTGTCGACGAGATCTCGCGCCGCTCGGGGGTGGCCAAAACCACCATCTATCGGCACTGGCCCTCGCGTAGCGCGCTCCTGCTCGACGCCTGTTCCCAGATCGGTGCCCCACAGCCAGTACCCGACACGGGCAGCCTCTCGGGTGACCTACGCGTGTTGACCGAGACCCTTGCCAACGAGCTGCGCACGGCAACCTGGCCTTCGATTCTTCCCTCGATCATCGACGCCGCCGAACGCGACCCCCAAGTCGCCGATATGCACGGTGCACTGCACCGCAACATGATGGCGCCCTTCACCACCGCGGTCGAACGCGCGCAGACACGCGGGGAGCTCACTTCGAGGCGGGCCAGCAGGGACATCGTCGCCGCGCTGGTGGGACCGCTGTTCTACCGTCGCTGGTTCTCAAAGGAGCCTCTCGATGAACAATTTGTCGAGCACGTCCTGCACGACCTGTCCTCCATCGTCGGCTGAACCACTCGACGCGGGAATCTGTCAGCACTATCGCCGCGACGCCACCAACCCGTCGAGTTGGTTGGCGGCTGTGGCGGCTCGCGCCGCCTCAATCAGCGCCGCGGCTAGCTGCTCCGACTGCTCGAGGGTGATCGGGCCATCGGACGTGTCGATGACGATCTCTCGGCGAATACGGCCGTCCACGTACTGAATGCCCTCGACACGGACCTCGATGTCAGCGGTCCAGGGCCGCGAGAAATTCTCACCGAGATCGAAGTCGATCACGCGGCGACTGGCGATGAACTGCCGGGAAGCATCCGGTCTGCCCGCGTCGGCCCACTCGGACACCTCATCCGCGCCGGCGGGGACCGGAAGGTGTGGGTACGGGTTGGTGGTGGTCATGGCCTTGTGCAACCTTTCGTGATCGTTGCTAGCGCGCTCGAGTCGGTGGTTCCGCCGTCGACGCAGACGCTCAGCCATACCTCCATGACGCGCCGACAAGCAGACCGATGACGACAATTCCGACGACAACCGTGACGACAATTGCTCGCTCAACAACTACCGCTACACCGTGGAATCGTCCCCATCGTGCCTGGTCACGGCGTCTGCTCGCTCTTGGCAGTGTGGGGGTCAGGGGTTCGAGTCCCCTTAGCTCCACAAATATAAACGCAGGTCGTGAGGCCTAAGTTTTCTCGACGCAGAATCCCGTCATGACTCGTCGTAGAACGCGCAGGTGGCCAGTCTCAAATCCGCCGGCGTAGCGACGGAAGCACCTCCACCTCGGTGTTGTACACGCTGAACGTGCCTGAGCGATGAAGTCATCCGCCTCTTCCAGGTGGGCAACGTCGCGTTCGCCGAGACGAACACCGTGAAGGCGATCGGCGACAATCAACTCAAACGCCTACAGTCGGAACAGGGCGCCGATGACCATCTCGTCGAGACGGGTCAGCAGCAGGAACACCTCCCACAGGCCACGGCCCCGGTCGTGCCCGATCGCAGCGACAATGACCCCACATGTCAGCGACGTCACTATCGCGGCTTCCAGGCTCACGGACCGGGACTTTACGCCGTTCCCTCCACGTGTCGGAGATCAGATCGGTCGGGCTACGTCGCCGCACAGGCGCTGCGCGGGCGTTGGGTCCGCTGAGCTGCCCGCGACGTCTAGAAGTAGTGGCGGCGACCACCGACAGCGCGTCCCGCTGCACCCATGACCGCCAGCACCAGACCGATGAGGAGCACGATGATTCCGATGGTCCAGAGGATCGAAATCTTGAGCAGGAATCCGGCGATTAGCAAGATGATTCCAAGGATGATCATGGCTGTGAGGCCTTTCTGTCCGCCCGACTGCCCACTAGGGAACCGGACCGGTCGAGCGGCTGCTCGACGCTGATCTCAGGCAAGTACCCCTAAGGCAGGGTTCCTATGCAAAAGGTGCGTAGCCTGCGGGCGACCACATACGGGAAGGCGAGCCCGATCGATCAACCCGTCGCTCAGCCGGGTGTCTCGAATCAGACACATTCGAGACAAGTCTCATCAGCTGATGCGGTCGATCGCAGCAGCCCCGGATAGTCGCCTAGATCCACGAGGGTGAGGCCGCTGAGATCTGGAGCGTCGGGGCCAGTCAGCCCCTTCGTCACGCGCCGACTGCAACGTCTGCGCCCCGGTAACTCATGGGACGCGGGGATTCCACGGTTGCTGTGACAGTAGCCGTGCGGGCCACAGCCCGGATTTGATCAGGCGTGCGGTCTCTTCGCGGAGTGTGTCTCCCACCTTTGTCACGAATTCGCGCGGCAGGTCCAACTGGGCAGTCGCTGCCACACCAAGGTGTTGGGTGAGAACGGGTTCTGTCAGCGGGGAGAAACGCAACCGGCCAGCGTCAATCTCGCGGCCGCATGCCGAGAGCGGAAGAACGGCGTAGACGCTGCCGGCCTCGACCAGGCTCTTGGTGACCTGGAGGGAGTCGGTCGTTGTCCGGTAGCCGATGTTGACTTTCGTTCGCAGCGCAGCGTTTTCGAGGGCATGCCCGATACCTATAGGCGAGCGCGGTATTACCAGCGGTAGCTCGACGAGTTCGGTGAACGTGACCGCGCTGCCTGAGGCCAGGGCCGACTTCGGCCCGCCCACCACCACCAGATCCTCGGCCAGCAGATCGCGGTAGAAGACCCGATCATCGGGCACCGGGTTGATCAGCGCCACATCCACCGAGCCCTTCAACATGGCCTCGACTAACTGATCCGTGCTCCCCACGGACACAGAGAAACTCGCGCTGGGGAACACCGTTGTCAGGCTGGCGATGAGCGGTGCCGCCAAGACTGCGACGGCTGTTTCCGGCATGCCCAGGAGCATCCCGCGATCAAGCCGCGCGAGTGGGGAGCCGATGTATTGGACGGCGAGTTCGAGCTGTCGCAGCGGGGCGGCCGTCGACGAGCGCAACCGCTCGCCTTCCTCAGTGAGCTGCACCCCACGGCGGGTTCGGTGAAAGAGGGTGACGCCAAGGTCCTCCTCGAGCAGTTGCACCTGACGACTAAGCGCCGGTTGAGCGATCCCCAGCATGCTCGCCGCACGAGTGATCGAGCCTTCCTCGGCAACTCGGAGGAAGTACTTCAGACGGTGCGTGTCCATCGAGGCCCAGATATACCAGACATCGAAAATCGGCATGACTGGTCGCCGCAATCGGCATTACCTGGTGCCGCCCGTGCGGCCATAGTGTCGCCATCGACGGGTGACGGTGCCGTGGGATGCCTTCTCGTTGTGGCTGGCTTCCGCCCCGTTCCACTGCGAGGAGACATCGATGACACTGCTCGACGACGACGAGGCCGCTATCAAGGCGCTCAATTTGGATCGGCTGCCCACCCACATTGTGGACAAGCGCCTCTCCGAGCTCGTTGACCTGACCGGCAAGAAGGCATTCGTGACGGGCGCTGGCGGCGACGGCCTCGGCCACGCGATCGCCAACCGCCTCGCCGGTTCCGGCGCCGATATCGCCTTGGTCGGCCGAACACTCGAGCCACTCGAGCGCCGGGCCAAAGAGGTCGCGCAGCGTTGGGAGGTCAACACCGTTCCGGTTCAAGCGGATATGTCGGATTGGGATCAGATACACCGGGCGGTGGGCCAAGCCCATCAGGCACTCGGCGGGCTGGACATCATGATCAACAATCCCGTTATGGTGGCCGCCGGGCCTTTCGAGAAGCACACCAAGGACGAGATTGATCTCACAGTGCTCGGGAGTCTCACCATGATGATGTACGGCGCACACGCCGCGCTGGAGTATCTGCTGCCGCAGGGTTCGGGAACGATAATCAACATCGGGTCGGTCGGCGGTCGCGTTCAGCAGCGCGGTCTGGTCGCCTACAACGCGTGCAAGTCCGGCGTCATCGGGTTCACCCGCAATCTCGCCCACGAGGTGGCGCCACGCGGTGTGAACGTGTTTTGCGTTGCCCCCGGCATCATGATCAAAGAGCAGATGAAGCAGTACCTCTTCGATCCGCAAAACGACCAACAACGTGCAGGTCGTGGCGCGATTATCGAATCGATCACCCACCAAGTTCAGCTCGGACGTGCGTCGCTGCCCGAGGAGGCCGCCAACATGGTCGCGTACTTGGCATCGGAGGCCGCGAGCTATATGTGCGGTCAGACCATCGACGTCGCCGGCGGTCAGTGGATGGGCTGATTATGGCTTCCCTCAACGATATTCAGCATGCTGCCGTCGCCCAGACGGGTCTGGACGACTTCGGGACCGACTTCTTCAGGGAGGGCCTGGAAGTTCTGCTCGCATCGCTGCGTGACGAGGCCCGACTCAATGCCCGGGGTGAGGCGTTCATTCATCAGCGCATCGTCGGGTATCTCAGTCAGCGACTTCAGGTGGAGGACTGGTATCGCCGGCACCCTGAAATCGACGACGAAGCGATCGAGGCGCCGCTGATCGGGCTGGGTCTGCCGCGCACCGGCTCGACGGCTCTGTCGATGCTGCTCGCCCAGGACCCAGACGTGCGGTATCTGCGACGGTGGGAGTCCTCGCAACCGTGCCCGCCACCGTCGACCGTGCAGGGCATTGATCCACGTATCCCGCCGGACAAAGGCGAGATGATCGGCACGCGTTACCACGTCCCCGCCGATACTCACGGGCCCATGGAATGCCACGAACTGATGGCACTGAGCTTCACGTCTCACCTGTTCCAGTCCTTCGCGCAGGTGCCGACGTACTCGGCCTGGCTGATCGAGAAGGCCGACCTGCGTTCCACACTGGAATACCAGCGCCGGGTGATGAAGCTGCTGCAATGGGGCGAACCGACCAAGCCATGGCGCCTGAAATGCCCGTCGCACGTGCTGTGGCTCGACCAGCTCGACGCGGTATTTCCCGACGCCAACTACGTCATGACACATCGCGATCCCACCGACGTCATCTTGTCGGTGGCCGAGCTCTACGCCGACATCATCGGATCGTTCACTGACGACATGGATCGGCCCTATATCGGCGGGCTCAACGTCGAACACTGGTCACTCGGTATGAAGAGGGCGGTGGCCTTTCGCAGCGGCGACGCCGAAAGCCGCTTCTACGACATCGACTTTCGTGCCATGCAGGTCGATCCGATCGGCGAGGTCACCGGGCTGTACGCCTGGCTGGACGAAACCGTCGGAGGTCAGTTCGAAGACCAGATGCGTAATTGGTGGACCCAGGCGGCCGCCGAACGGGAACCGAGCCAGCGCGCGGACCCCGTCGAATTCGGCATCGACATCGAGGCGGTCCGGCCGCTGTTCGCCGACTACGTAGAGCACGCCCATCGATGGACCACCCACCACACCGTCTGAAAGTCAGGAAAACGAATGGCAGTCGATTTGACCGGCGGTATCGATGCGTCCCGTGAGACCGTCTTCGCGCAGCGTCCCGACAACCCGGAAATGCGCGATTCGGTGAGCTTCTGGACCATGGATGATCGCGGCGAGCTCGGTCTGCCGCGCATCGGGGTTGAGGCCGTCTCGGCCAACTGGGATAACCACGAGATACAAGTCAACGTGGCCTTCCCGGACGGGCGGGTCTACCGGTTGCGCGGCAGTGGCGCGTCACACCCGGCTCAGGGGCCCGAGGGCAGGCCTACCGTCTTGGGAGCTGGCGGACTGGCATTCCGCTGTGTCGAACCGTTCGGCACCTGGACCATGACCTACGACGGCAAAGCTGTGCAGACGTCGTCGGCGGACCTCGTCGCCGGCACAAAGGACGGCCCACTCGTCGATGTCGCTTTCACCGTCGAGGCGAAGATGGCCGTCCCACCGTGGATTCAGGGCGCGCTTCAGCCCGACGCCCATGAACAGCTGAAGACCTCGATTGAGGGTGACCTGATGGGCGGCCCTCGCTACGAACAGCTGTTCCGTGCCAGCGGCTCGTTGACCATCGACGGTGGCGAAACCCAGGACTTCACCGGAAGTGGTCTGCGGATCCGCCGCCAAGGTATCCGCAAGCTCGCCGGATTCTGGGGCCACACCTGGCAGTCCGCGGTGTTCCCGAGTGGTAAGGCATTTGGCTACATCGCCTATCCGCCAAGGCCAGACGGGCAACCCACCTTCAACGAGGGCTACATCTTCACCGGCGACGGTCCACTCATCCCGGCGCGGGTGGTGGAGGCGCCCTGGTTGACTCGTCTGCAGGCGCTCGGTGAGGACGTGTCGTTGGTACTCGAAACCAGCGATGGCACAGTGCGTATCGACGGTGAAACGGTGTTCTCCACTCACGACATCCACCACGACGACGACACCTACTCCATAAACGTGCTGAAAAAGGAAATGCCCAGCTTCCCGGCGTTGCAGCAAGCCGGTGTGCGCTACGCCTGGGACGGCGAGGAAACCTACGGAATGTTGGAGCGTTCCAACCCGCTCGACAAAATCACCCGTGACTAGCCCCGGCCACTTAGCCGTCACAAGAAGACTGAAGGGCTAGCGATATGGCCGACGCTGGTCGATCGCATCGGCCGCCACCGCGAACTCGGGGAGTCCGCCGTGGCGAGATCGATATCTGGCCGCAGCCGCAACCAGTGGTGCGACAACGCCGCACACATCGGTGCAGAAGTCATCGCCAAACTCTGAAAAGGTCTGTACCGCAAGGAGAATTGATCAGATGTCCGAACGTTTGATCGACAAAGTGGCCCTGGTTACCGGCGCGGCACGAGGCCAGGGCAGAGCCCACGCCGTGCGGCTGAGCGCCGAAGGCGCCGACGTCATCCTCATCGACGTCGCCGGGCCGCTGCCGGCCAGCGTGCCCTACGACTCCCCAACACCGGACGATCTTGCCGAAACGGCGCGCCTGGTCACCGAAAACGGACGCCGCGCCATCTCGGCAGCGGTTGACACCCGCGACCTCGAGTCGCTGCGTGCTGCGGTCGACCATGGCGTCGTCGAGCTTGGCCGCCTCGACGTCATCGTCGCCAACGCCGGAATCTGCTGCCCCGCAACGTGGGACCAGATCAGCGCACAAGATTTCCAAGACACCATCGACACCAACGTCGTCGGCACCTGGAACACCGTCATGGCCGGAACACACCACATCATCG
>NZ_DATMLH010000332.1:0-8698 GCF_035570115.1 Mycobacterium sp. | reverse complement strand
CTGTCGCGGGCCGGCTGGCTGCGCTGCTCGGACAAGCTGGCCGCGGCCCCGCTGAAGCCTGGCAAAGGCCCGATCGCGTTGCGCGTCCATCTCGGCACTCCGGGCGAGGGGCAGGGCTTCGACCTCACCGAGGCGGGCACTCAGAAGCGGTTGGCGGTGTGGCTGGTCGGCGATCCGAAACAGGTGCCCGGCATCGCCGCGCTGGGGCCGGATGCGCTGGAGTTGACGGTCGATGAATTGGCCGGGCTGCTGGCCGGAAACACTGGCCGGATCAAGTCGGTCATCACCGACCAGAAGGTGATCGCCGGCGTCGGCAACGCCTACAGCGACGAGATCCTGCACGTCGCCAAGATCTCGCCGTTCGCCACGGCAGGAAAACTCTCGGACGGACAGCTGGCCGCACTGCACGACGCGATGCTGTCGGTGCTCACCGACGCCGTTGCCCGCTCGGTCGGCCAGCAAGCCGCCTCGCTTAAGGGCGAGAAGAGGTCTGGACTGCGGGTGCATGCGCGCACCGGTCTGCCGTGTCCGGTATGCGGAGACACCGTGCGGGAAGTGTCGTTCGCCGACAAGTCCTTTCAGTACTGCCCGACCTGCCAGACTGGCGGCAAGGTGCTGGCCGACCGCCGCATGTCGCGGCTGTTGAAGTAGCTATGCTGCGCGGGTGACTCGGCAGAAGATCCTCATCACCGGCGCGAGCTCCGGCCTCGGAGCGGGGATGGCTCGCGCGTTCGCGGCCAAGGGGCGTGACCTGGCGCTGTGCGCCCGTCGCACCGATCGGCTCGACGAACTCAAAGCCGAGCTTTCGCAACAGTATCCGGGCATCACGGTGGCCGTCGCCGCGCTGGACGTCAACGACCACGAACAGGTGCCAAAGGTGTTCGCCGAGTTATCCGACACGCTCGGCGGAATCGACCGGGTGATCGTGAACGCCGGTATCGGCAAGGGCGCGCCACTGGGGTCGGGCAAGCTGTGGGCCAATAAGGCGACCATCGAAACCAATTTGGTGGCGGCCCTGGTCCAGATCGAAACCGCGCTACAGATGTTCAAGCAGCAGGGGTCGGGTCATCTGGTGCTGATCTCCTCGGTGCTCGGCGCCAAGGGCGTGCCCGGTGTGAAGGCGGCCTACGCGGCCAGCAAGGCCGGTGTGCGCTCGCTGGGTGAATCGCTGCGTACCGAATACACAGCCGGCCCGATCAAGGTGTCGGTGATCGAGCCCGGCTACATCGAGTCGGAGATGACCGCCAAATCGCAGAGCACAATGTTCATGGTGGACAACAAAACTGGCGTCAAGGCGTTGGTCGCTGCCATCGAGCGCGAGCCGGGCCGGGCGGCGGTGCCGTGGTGGCCCTGGGCGCCGGTGGTGCGACTGATGCGGGTGCTGCCGCTGCCGCTGACCAAACGCTTCGCCTAAGACCGTCAGCCCGCGCGGCCGCGTTCGACGCGGTAGCGGCGCACCAGCGCATCGGTTGAGCTGTCCGACTGTTTGGCCGGCGAGGCGTCCTCGGTGATCACCGGCAACAGCGCCTTGGCCTGCGTCTTGCCCAGCTCGACGCCCCATTGGTCGAATGAGTCGATGCCCCACACCACGCCCTCGGTGAAGACCTGATGCTCGTATAGGGCGATCAACTGGCCCAGCACCGACGGGGTGAGCTTGGTGGCCAGGATGGATGTGGTCGGTCGGTTGCCGGGCATCACCTTGTGCGGCACCACATTGGCGGGCGTGCCCTCGGCGGCGATCTCCTCGGCCGTTTTCCCGAATGCCAGCACCTGGGTCTGCGCGAAGAAGTTGCTCATCAGCAAGTCGTGCATGCTGCCGGTGCCGTCGGCGGTGGGCAGGTCGTCAGTCGGCTGGCTGAAACCGATGAAGTCGGCCGGTACCAGTCGCGTGCCCTGGTGCAGCAATTGGTAGAAGGCGTGCTGGCCGTTGGTGCCCGGTTCGCCCCAATAGATTTCACCGGTGTCGGTGACGACGGGTGTGCCGTCGGCGCGGGTCGACTTGCCGTTGGATTCCATCGTCAGCTGTTGCAGATACGCGGCGAACCGTGCCAGGTCGTTGGAGTACGGCAGCACCGCGCGTGACTGTGCGCCAAAGAAATTCGAGTACCACAGCCCGATCAAGCCGAGCAGCGCCGGCGCGTTGGATTCGAGCGGTGTGGTCCTGAAATGCTCGTCGACAAGGTGGAACCCGGCCAGGAAGTCCGCGAAAGCCTCGCGGCCGATAGCGGCCATCACCGACAGCCCGATCGCCGAGTCGACCGAATAGCGTCCGCCGACCCAGTCCCAGAATCCGAACATGTTGTCGGTGTCGATGCCAAACTCGTCGACCAGCTTCTTGTTGGTCGAGACGGCAACGAAGTGCTTGGCCACCGCGTCGTCGCCGAGCGCATCGGTCAGCCAGCGCCGCGCCGCGGTGGCGTTGGTCAGCGTCTCCAGCGTCGTGAATGTCTTGGATGCGACGATGAAAAGTGTTGTGGCCGGGTCTAAATCGGCCAACGTCGCGATCAGGTCGGCGGGATCGACGTTGGAGACGAACCGCGCCGAGATGCCGGCGTCGGCATAGTGACGCAGCGCCTGGTAGACCATCACCGGTCCGAGGTCCGAACCCCCGATCCCGATGTTGACGACCGTGCTGATCCGTTTTCCGGTGGCGCCGGTCCACTCGCCGCTGCGCAGCCGGTCGGTGAAGTCGCCCATCGCGTCGAGCACCGCGTGCACGTCCTCGACCGTGTTCTGGCCGTCGACGATCAGCTTCGCATCCCGTGGCAGCCGCAGCGCGGTGTGCAGCACCGCGCGATTCTCCGAGGTGTTGATGTGTACGCCGGCGAACATCTCGTCGCGGCGTTGCTCGAGGTTGGCGGTCCGGGCCAGATCGGTGAGCAGCTTCAGGGTCTCGCGAGTGATCCGGTGTTTGCTGTAGTCGATGTAGAGGTCACCGACGGTGACGGTGAACTCGCTGCCGCGGTCGGGATCGTCGGCGAAGAACCGGCGTAGGTGCGTGGTTCCGATCTGCTCGTGGTGCTTGCGCAGGGCGCTCCAAGCCGGCGTCGCTGAGATGTCGTGGATCTGTTCAACCGCAGTCATGGTTAGACCCTAGTCAGGTTGACTAGGCCCGGGTTTACGGCCAGGTGAACGGGCTGCTAACCGGCCGGCTCAGTGACCAAGTCGGCCGCGGCCCATTCTGAGCAGCAGCATGGCCAGGTCCTTGCCGTCAGGACCAAGCTGGCTGTAGCGCTCGATGACCTTCATTTCGCGGCTGTGCACCAGCCGGGTGCCGCCAGAGGCCATGCGGGCTTTGCCGATTGCCCTGGACACCTCGTTGCGACGCTCCACCGCGGCCAAGATCTCGGCGTCGAGGCGGTCGATCTCGTGGCGCAGGTCGTCGATATCAGGCAATTGTTCTGTCTCGATTGTCATTGCAGACTCCAGATTCTCGTCGTGTGGGGTGTAGGAGTTGCGGTCTCATCCAGGTTCGGGCCTCACACAAGAGACGAGCCCCGGATCCGGAAGCGGACCGCGGGGCTCTGGGAAGCAGCTAAACCACGGGCACCGCTGGCCGGTACCCGTAGAAAAATCGACGCTGCAAGCTGAGCACGAATTGAGTGTGCCACTTGAGGGCCTGCTAGCGCAAAGGTGTCGCCGAACGGCGGTAAGTTTGACGGGATATGAGTGTGGAGCACGTGACCGAGGCCGGGGCAGATCTTCTCGACGGCTTGAACCCCCAACAGCGTCAAGCGGTGCTGCACGAGGGCTCGCCGCTGCTGATCGTCGCCGGCGCCGGCTCCGGCAAGACGGCCGTACTGACCCGGCGCATCGCATACCTGTTGGCCGCGCGTGACGTCGGGCCCGGTCAGGTTCTGGCCATCACGTTCACCAACAAGGCCGCCGCGGAGATGCGGGAACGCGTGGTGTCGCTGGTCGGTCCGCGCGCCCGCTCGATGTGGGTGTCGACGTTTCACTCGACCTGCGTGCGGATTCTGCGCAACCAGGCGTCGCTGATCGACGGCCTCAACTCTAACTTCTCCATCTACGACGCCGACGATTCGCGGCGCCTGCTGCAGATGATCGCGAAGGACATGGGCCTTGATGTCAAGCGATACTCGCCGCGGCTGTTGGCCAATGGCATCTCCAACCTGAAAAACGAGCTGATCGACCCGCAGCAGGCGGTGGCCGGCCTCTCCGACGACGACCACGCCGACGAGTTGGCGCGCACGGTGGCCGCCGTCTACTCCGAATACCAGCACCGGTTGCGGACGGCCAACGCGCTCGACTTCGACGACCTCATCGGCGAGACGGTCGCGGTGCTGCAGGCTTTTCCGCAGATCGCCCAGCATTACCGTCGGCGCTTCCGGCACATCCTCGTCGACGAGTATCAGGACACCAACCATGCGCAATACGTGCTGGTGCGTGAGTTGGTCGGCCACGATGCCGGCGACGAGCCGGACGGCGTGCCGCAGGCCGAGCTGTGCGTCGTCGGCGACGCCGACCAGTCGATCTATGCGTTCCGCGGCGCGACGATTCGCAATATCGAAGACTTCGAACGCGACTACCCCAACGCCACCACAATCCTGCTCGAACAGAATTATCGCTCCACGCAGAACATCCTGTCCGCGGCCAACTCGGTGATCTCGCGCAATTCCGGACGGCGGGAAAAGCGATTGTGGACCGATGCCGGCGAGGGCGAGCTGATCGTCGGCTACGTCGCCGACAACGAGCACGACGAGGCACGGTTCGTCGCCGAGGAAACCGACGCGCTGGTCGCCGATGGTGAGCTCACCTACAACGACGTCGCGGTTTTCTATCGCACCAACAACTCGTCGCGGTCGCTGGAAGAGGTGTTCATCCGCGCCGGCATTCCGTATAAAGTCGTTGGGGGCGTTAGGTTTTACGAGCGCAAGGAGATTCGCGACCTCGTTGCATATCTTCGGGTGCTGGACAACCCGGGCGACGCGGTCAGCATGCGGCGCATCCTCAACACGCCGCGCCGCGGTATCGGCGATCGGGCCGAGGCTTGCGTGGCGGTCTACGCCGAGAACACCGGTTCCAGTTTCGCCGACGCGCTCGAGGCCGCCGCCGAAGGCAAGGTGCCGATGCTCAACACCCGGTCGGTCAAGGCGATCGCGGGTTTCGTCGAGATGCTCGAGGATCTGCGCGGCCGCCTCGACGCGCCCCTCGGGGAGTTGGTCGAAGCGGTGCTGGAGCGCACCGGGTATCGCGCGGACTTGGAATCCTCGTCCGACCCGCAAGACCTGGCCCGGCTGGACAACCTCAACGAACTCGTCAGCGTCGCACACGAATTCGCCACCGACCTGGAGAACGCCGCCGCGCTCGACGAGACCGTCGGGGCGCCCGACGACGAAGACGTGCCGGACACTGGTGTGCTGGCGCAATTCCTGGAACGGGTGTCGCTGGTCGCAGACTCCGACGAAATCCCCGAGCACAGCGCGGGTGTGGTCACGCTGATGACGTTGCACACCGCAAAGGGACTGGAATTCCCGGTGGTCTTCGTGACCGGCTGGGAAGACGGCATGTTCCCGCACATGCGGGCATTGGGCGACGCGGCCGAGCTCTCCGAGGAGCGCCGGCTGGCTTACGTCGGGATCACCCGGGCGCGTCAGCGGCTTTATGTCAGCCGGGCCAAAGTGCGGTCGTCGTGGGGACAGCCGATGCTCAACCCCGAGTCGCGGTTCCTGCGGGAAATCCCGCAGGAACTCATCGACTGGCGGCGCCTCGACCCCACCCCGTCGTTCAGTGCGCCGGTCAGCGGCGCTGGACGGTTCGGCTCGCCGCGCCCGTCACCGGCTCGTGCGTCGGCGAGCAAGCGTCCGCTGCTGGTGCTCGCACCAGGTGACCGGGTTAGCCACGACAAGTACGGGCTGGGCAGGGTGGAAGAGGTTTCCGGCGTTGGCGAATCAGCGATGTCGCTGATCGACTTCGGCAGTTCGGGGCGGGTCAAGCTGATGCACAACCACGCCCCGGTCAGCAAGCTTTAGCGCCGCCGGGCGGTCAGTCCAGCAGCCATTGCTTGGTGCGCGGCAGCAGGGTCAGCACCACGCTGGAAACCGGCACCAAGGGCAGGGCGTGCACGATCCAGGCGACGCGGGCGCCGGCGATGAAGACGCCACCATAGGTCAGTAATGCGATTACGGCGCCGACCACGATCAAGTAGCGCCCGAGCGACCGGCGTAGCAGTAGCAGGATCACACCCGAGATCGTCGCGAACGCGAACACCAACGCGAGGAACGCGACCGCGACGCAGAACAGGCGGTCGGATTTCCACCAGCCCGCGATGAGGTCGGTTGCCACCACCGAGGTCGCCCAGCCACTGACGATGCTGACAGCGGAGGCGGCCACCGCCGTCGCGTTGCTGGGTTCACCGGGTAGCGTGCTGCTCCCCATAACTGGGCGCTGGCTCGGCGCAACGTAGCGGGAGGGCGGTGGCTGGCGCGGAATCTGGGTGGTGCGGGCGTCGTCGACGATCTGCGGGAGCGGCGCGGTCGGTGCTCGCCGGATGATGCGCGTTTGGGGAGCGTAGCCAGGGCCCTCGGGCGCCCCGCCGGCGCGCACAGGTCCGCTTGGCGTCTGGGCGGGCGGGTGATCGCCTGGTGTGGGTTGGTTCGGCTCAGTCACCGGTCAACCGGCAAAAGTGCCGACGGACAGGCCACGTTTGGCCAGCCACGGCACCGGGTCCACTCGCTGGGTGCCGCCCAGCAGCACCTCGAAATGCAGATGCGGACCAGTGGAATTGCCACGGTTGCCCATGGTGGCAATTTGGTCGCCGGCCATCACGCGCTGACCCACGCCGACCAACGTGGTGTTGACGTGACCGTAGAGCGTGACCGTTCCGTCCGCGTGGCGGAGTTTGACCCACATGCCGTAGCCGGCGGTCGGGCCCGCGTCGATGACAACCCCGTCGGATACCGCGTGGATCGGGGTGCCGATTGAGTTAGCGAGGTCGATACCGGCGTGCAGCACGCCCCAGCGGTACCCGAAACCCGAGGTGAATATGCCCTTCGTGGGCATAACGAACAGCGGCTGCTGCAGTCGGGCCTCGCGCTGCGCGCGCTCCTGGGCGAACGCCACGCCCTTGGCCAGCTCGGCGTTGTGCACTGCGACGTTCGCGGCGGGCTGGACGGCGACCATCTGCATGCCGCGGGCCGACGTGCTGACGGGCCCGCCGTTCATTGTCGTCGCGTCCGCGGCCAGCACCGTCTCGGCCTTGGAGTGATCAGAAGTCTGGGTGGCGGAGTGCGCGGCGGCGGCGGCGGCACCGGCGGCCATGGCGCCGATCAACACCCGGCCACGTGCCGGACCAGTCAGCTGCTTGCGATGTTGTCCTCGACGCCCGGGCAGATCCGGATCGCTTCGACGGGTGCGCGGTTTCGGCCGGTGCGAGTCGACCCGAGGCAGGACAGTCGTCTCGTCCTCGCTGGGGCCGGCTAGCGGCAGGACAGTGAGATTGTCGGTGTCGTCCAGGTCGTCGAGCTCGGGCGCCCGCAGGACCTGCGCCTCCTTGTCGAACGCGGTGTTATCGCTAAAGTCCAGGTCATCGAGGTTGCCGAACTCATTGAACGGGATGATGTCGGTGACTTCGTTGCGGTCGAGATCCAACCTGCGGTGGCGCGATTGCCGAGCGCCTTCTGGCGCAACAGACGGTGCAAGGCTGGGCTGGGTCAAGCTGATTGTCCCTCGGAGCGTAACCATAACGTTATCTGGACCCTGAGACGTTAACCGTCGACCGCGGGCCATCGCAAGCCAAGCCGGCAATCCGTCGGTTGAATGTGATTTGAATCACTTCAGGGCCTGCGGTGAGATCTGCCACATCCGCGGATACCGACGACGGGACCTCCCAGCCGTGTCGATACAGTTCCCGCAAGCGGGCAACGGAAAACCGGGTTCGCTTACTTATAGGCCGACACATAGAAGTGAGCCATGGACCTTTTCGAGTACCAGGCGAAAGAGCTGTTCGCCAAGCACAACGTCCCGACGACACCCGGCCGTGTCACCGATACCCCCGAAGGCGCCAAGGCGATCGCCGAGGAGATCGGCGCCCCGGTGATGGTGAAAGCCCAGGTCAAGGTAGGCGGCCGCGGCAAGGCCGGCGGCGTCAAATACGCGGCCACGCCCGCAGACGCCTACGAACACGCCAAGAACATCCTCGGCTTGGACATCAAGGGTCATGTCGTCAAGAAGCTTCTGGTCGCCGAGGCCAGCGACATCGCCGAGGAGTACTACATCTCCTTCCTGCTCGATCGCGCCAACCGCACCTACCTCGCCATGTGTTCAGTGGAGGGCGGCATGGAGATCGAAGAGGTGGCCGCTACCAAGCCAGAGCGGCTGGCCAAGGTGCCGGTGGACGCGGTCACCGGAGTCGATCTGGCGACCGCGCGCTCCATCGCCGAGCAGGGTCACCTGCCGCCCGAGGTGCTCGACGCCGCCGCGATCACCATCCAGAAACTGTGGGAGCTATTCGTAGCCGAGGACGCCACCCTGGTGGAGGTCAACCCGCTGGTGCGCACCCCCGACGATCGGATCCTGGCGTTGGACGGCAAGGTCACGCTGGACGGCAACGCCGACTTCCGCCACCCCGAGCACGCCGAGTTCGAGGACCGCGACGCCACCGACCCGCTGGAGCTCAAGGCCAAGGAGAACCATCTCAACTACGTCAAGCCCGACGGTCAGGTCGGCATCATCGGTA
>NZ_DATMLH010000331.1:0-36837 GCF_035570115.1 Mycobacterium sp. | reverse complement strand
TATCAGGCTTGGCAGGCCCAGTGGAACCAGGCCATGGAGCAACTGGTGTTGGCCTACCGTGCGATGGCCGGCACCCACGAGAACAACACCACCTCGATGCTGGCCCGCGACCAAGCCGAAGGCGCCAAATGGGGCGGCTAGCCCGATCGAAGGCAAGGCTGGATGGCTGCTGCGCCTAACGCCGTCGAGCTCACCGTCGAACAGGCATGGTTTATCGCCGAAACTGTTGGAGCGGGGACGTTCCCATGGGTCTTGGCGATCACCATGCCATATACCGACGCGGGTGAGCGCGGCGCGTTTATCGAACGTCAGGCCGCCGAGCTGACCCGGATGGGGATGATGTCCGCCAGCGGTGTTGTCAACCCGGCGGTGGCCGACTGGATCCGGCAGGTGTGCTTTCCGGACCGCTGGCTGGATCTGCGCTACGTGGGATCCCGCCAGGCCTCTGGTACCGACGACCTGCTGCGCGGGATCATCGCGCGGCGCGGTGGTGAAACCAAAAAAACCATTGTCGCGCTGCGTAACGCGCAGCTGGTGACGTTCACGGCGATGGACATCGACGACGCCCGGGCGCTGGTGCCGGTGCTGAGTGTCGGATTGGCGCAGCGTCCGCCCGCGCGCTTCGATGAATTCAACCTGCCTGCACGGGTGGGCGCGCGGGCCGACGAGCGGCTGCGCAACGGTGGCTCGCTCGCCGAAGTCCTTGACTACCTGGGCATCCCGCAGTCAGCACGTTCGGTGGTGGAGTCGGTGTTCAGCGGGCCGCGCAGCTACGTTGAGATCGTCGCCGGCTGCCGCCACGACGGACAGCACGCCAGTACCGAGGTTGGCGTGAGCATCGTCGACACCGCCGCGGGCAGAGTGCTGGTCACCCCGTCACGCGCCTTCGACGGCGAATGGATTTCGACATTTCGGCCCGGAACCGCGTTTGCGATCGCCCTCGCTGTCGAGCAGCTCACCGCGCAGTTGCCGGATGCCGAGTGGTTCCCGGGTAATCGACTGTCCCGAGATTTCAGTGTGCAGTCCAACTAGCCGGCCGTCTGAGCCTTCCCATAGCAACCACTGTTCACCAAGAGAAAGAGAACGAATGTCCCCCCAAAGCCTGAGGAGCCGGTGATGTCCAGCGCTGTGATGCCCATAGTGCGGGTCGCCATCCTCTCCGACAGTCGGCTGACCGAGATAGCGCTGCCCGCGGAGCTGCCGCTGCGCGAAATCCTCCCGGCGGTGGAGCGTTTGGTGGTCCCCACGGTCGGGGACGGCGAGGCGGATGGGGCCGGCGACGACGGCGCCGCTACCGGTCCGGTGACCCCCGCTCGGCTCAGCCTTGCCCCGATCGGCGGGGCGCCGTTCAGCCTCGACGCCAGTCTCGACACCGTCGGCGTCGTCGATGGTGATCTGCTGGCTTTGCAACCGATCCCCGCCGGGACGGCCGCGCCGGGCATCGTCGAGGACATCGCCGACGCGGCGGTGATCTTCTCGGCATCCCGATTGAAGCCCTGGGGCATCGCCCACATTCAGTACGGCGCGCTGGCCGCGGTCGTCGGATTGGTCTGGGCCGCAACCGGCCTGGCCGCTACCCACCGAGTGCTCACCGGCGCGCCGGCCGGGCTGTTCGCCGTCGGCGCGGTCGCGGTGCTCGCTGCGCTGGCCGGCTTCGTATACCGCTCACCCCGTGCGGGCGCGGTCCTCTCGGTCGCCGCGCTAGTGCCCATCGTCGCGGCGTTGGCTTTGGTCGTACCGGGAAGCTTTGGCGCGGCGCAAGTGACGCTGGCCTCCGCCGGGGTGGCCGCGTGGTCGCTGATCAACCTCGTCCTTCCTCGCCGCGAAGGTGGCAGCGCGATAGCGGTTTTCACTGCTACGGCGGTGCTCGGCGTGGGTGCGCTGTTGGCTGCGGGCGCGGCGTCGCTGTGGCAACTGCCGCTGGTGACCCTTGGCTGCCTGCTGATCGTGGTCGCACTGTTGGTCACTGTCGAGGCCGCTCAACTATCCGCGCTGTGGGCGCGATTCCCGCTGCCGGTCATCCCCGCACCCGGGGATCCCACCCCGTCAGCACCGTCGTTGCGGGTACTGCAGGACCTGCCGCGACGGGTACGGATCAGCGACGCGCACCAAACCGGTTTCATCGCGGGGGCCGTGCTGCTCAGCGCGATCGGGTCGGTCACGATCGCATTGCGTCCGGAAACATTGGCCGCCTGGGGCTGGTACGTGGTAGCCGCGACCTCTGCGGCGGCTGCGTTGCGGGCCCGGGTATGGGACTCGGCCGCATGCAAAGCCTGGCTGCTGGCTCAGCCCTACTTGGTGAGCGTGGTCTTGGTGGTGTTCTACACCGCGACCGCCCGTTACCCGGCCGCGCTCATCGCTGTAATAGTGCTTGCGGCATTGGTGTTGGCGTGGGTGATGGTCGCGCTGAACCCGCTGATTGCTTCACCGGACACTTACTCGTTGCCGGTGCGCCGACTGCTGGGTTTCGTCGCGTCGGGAATCGACGCCTCGCTGATACCTGTTATCGCGTACCTGGTCGGACTGTTCAGCTTGGTGCTCAATCGATGAGCTCTGCCCGCGCCTTGCGGCGATGCGGTTGCTTCGCAGCGGTTATGGCTGCCGTGTTGTCGACCTGTCCACCGGCTCTGGCGATCAGCCAGCCAAAGGTCGACCCCGGCGCTGCTCCGCCCAAGGGTGCCCCGGGTCCGGTGCAGCCGATGCAGAAGAGCGGCGATTGCACGAGCTCCGGTGTCATCCCCGGCAGCGATCCCGGGGTGGTGACGGCCGACCAGCGGATGATGGATCCGTCTGCGGCGTGGCGGTTTTCCCGTGGCGAAGGGCAGCTGGTGGCGGTCTTGGACAGCGGAGTGCGGCCGGGGCCGCGGCTGCCCGGTGTGCAGCCGGGTGGCGACTATGTCGAATCGACCGATGGCCTTACCGACTGTGACGGGCACGGCACGCTGGTCGCCGGGCTGATTGCCGGCCAGCCCGGCAACGACGGTTTCGCCGGAATCGCGCCTGCGGCCCGGCTGGTGTCTTTGCGCGTGACGTCAGCGAAGTTCTCGCCGCGGACTCCGGGCGGCGATCCGACGCTGGCACGTGCGGCCGGCGACGTGGCCGCGCTGAGCCGCGCGATCGTCCATGCGGCCGACCTGGGCGCCCGGGTGATCGACATCTCCGCGATCACCTGCCTGCCTGCCGATCGCAACGTCGACCAGGCCGAACTCGGTGCCGCGATCCGTTACGCGGCGGTGGACAAGGACACGGTCATCGTGGCTGCGGCCGGCGACAGTGGTTCCGCCGGTTGGGGTTCCGGTGCAGCATCGTGTGAATCGAACCCGCTGACCGACTTGGGACGTCCCGACGATCCGCGCAACTGGGCAGCTGTGACGACGGTGTCGGTGCCCTCCTGGTGGCAGCCCTACGTGCTGTCGGTGGCCTCGCTGACGCCCGACGCCCAGCCGTCGAAATTCACGATGGCCGGCCCGTGGGTGGGTATCGCGGCGCCCGGCGAGAACATCGCTTCGGTAAGTAACCGCGACGACGGCGGGCTCGCCAACGGGCTGCCCAACCAACGCCAGCAGTTGGTCCCGCTCAACGGGACCGATTACGCGGCCGGTTACGTATCCGGTGCTGCGGCGCTGATTCGCAGCAAGTACCCGCAACTCAACGCGAGCCAGGTGATACAGCGCATCACCGCAACCGCGCACAACGGTGCCCGTGCGCCGTCCAACGTCGTCGGCGCCGGCACCCTGGATCCCGTTGCGGCCCTGACCTGGCAGCTGCCCGCCAGCACTAATCCCGGTGCGCCGGTGAAACAGCTTGCGCCGCCGCCGGAACCGGCACCGAAGAGCCCCACGCCGCGGATCGTCGCATTCGCCGGCACCGCTGCCCTGATTTTGGCCGTCGTGGCTGTCACCTCGATCGCCGCGCGCCGACGAAAGGAGCCCACACCGTGAGCCCGCATCAATCCCTGACGCCGCCCACTGGACGAATCACGTTGGTGGCACTGGCTGTCGTGGCCGCGGCCATGGGCTTCCCGTGGCAGTCGGCACGCGAGCGTTGGGTGCTCGGAATCGCGGTCATCGTGGTAATCACGCTGCTGGCCCGGTGGCGTGGACTGGCGGTGACGACGATTCTGGGCCGTCGGTTGGCGATGCGGCGTCACAGCCGCGGTGCGCGCCTGGCTGACGAATCCGTCACCGACGCACGGACTACCGCGCTGCTGCGTGTCACACCGCCGGAGTCGAGTCCCGATGTGCTGCCGTTGCCACTGATCGCCGGCTACGCCGACCGCTACGGCCTGCACGCGGACGCCATCCGCGTTACCAGTCGCGACTCAACGTCCGATACCGTTGTGCGCGAACGGGAGACCTGGATTGGACTGACATTTTCGGCCGCCGACAACCTCGCGGCGCTGCAGGCCCGTTCGCCGCAAATTCCGCTGCACCAGACCGCCGAGGTCGCAGCGCGCCGACTCGCCGATCACCTCCGTGAGAGCGGGTGGACGGCTACCATCGCCGAACCCGAAGATGTTCCAGGGCTCTACGCTCGGTCGGCCCACGAAACCTGGCACGGTGTCCAACACAAGAGCGCGGATTATGTTGCGGCGTACCAGGTTAAGGCCGACACCGCGTTGGCGAACACTCTCGCGGCGATCTGGTCATACCCGGTCCGCGAAGCATGGACGGCGTTGGAGCTCACCGGTGCAGGCGACGAGCAGAAGCTGGCCGTCGCCTGCGCATTCCATACCGACGCCCCTCCCGCTGCGGGCGGACCATTGCCCGGGCTGATTTCGCAGGCTGGTAATCAACGGCCGGCACTGACGGCGTTGCACCCGTTGTCGAGTCAACAGCTTGACGGTCATGTCGATCTACCCGAAGCCCTGCTACTGGCGCGGCTGCGCTGGCCCAGCGCCGTCGCACTGCAGCCGGTGGCTAGCGGACGGCGCCGGCCGGATGGAACAGGTCGGCAGCGTTCCGATAGAACACCTTCCGCAGCCACTCATCGTCGGCACCGGGCAGGTTAGTGATTGACCGCATTGCGTCGACGTAGCTGTACGGGATGTTGGGGAAGTCGCTGCCGAACAAGATGCGGTCGCCGACCTGCCGCAGTCGGGGTAGCTGAGACGGCGGGAACGGCATCACCTCGTCGACGAACGGGGTGAAAGCCATTGTGGTGTCTAGCCGAACGTCGGCTGAACTCTCGCAGATGTCGAGAAACTCGGCATACTCCGGCATTCCCAGGTGTGCAACGATCAGCCGCAGGCGCGGATAGCGGCTCAGCAGCCGACGTATCGGCTCAGGCCCGGTGTGTTCGCCCGGCACCGGCCCAGAGCCGCAATGAATGACCACCGGTACCCGGGCGTCCTCGATGACTCCCCAAACATGGTCGAGGAGTGGGTCGTTCGGCTCGTACCGACCTACCTGGACATGTACCTTGAAGACTTGGGTGCCGTCGCGGATCGCCGTCTCAACGTAGTCTCCGGCACCTGACTCAGGGTAAAACGTCGCAGTGGCAAGGCAATCCGGCGTCGATTTGGCGAACTGGGCAGCCCACTGGTTCAGCCACGCCGCCATCTGCGGCTTGTGCGGATAGACCAATGCGGTGAAGTTGCGCACGCCGAACCGCCGCAGCAGCTGTACTCGTCGGGATTCCGCCGCCCGATAGCTGATCGGCCATTCGCGACCCACCAGCGGGCCGGCGGAATCGAAGTAGTGCCACACCTTGTCCAGGACCGATTTCGGCATGAAGTGGGTGTGCACGTCGATCACGCCGGGCAGGTCCAGTGCAGACCAGATCTGTCGGACCTGCGCGACCTCGTCTTCGTCGGTCATCGGCCATCCTCGACTCGTCCGGCAAGCTGCGGGTAATACGGTTTGTCTATCAGGCGCCTCGCGGGCCGTTGATGAGGAGGACCAATATGTGGGAACCAGACGTCTACCTGGCCTTCGCCGATCAGCGCGCCCGGCCGTTCTACGACTTACTGTCCCGGGTGGGTGCCCAGCAGCCACGTCGGGTGGTCGACCTAGGCTGCGGCGCGGGCAACCTGACCCTGCAGCTGGCTCGGCGCTGGCCGGACGCGGTGGTCGAGGCGCTGGACAGCTCGCCGGAAATGGTCGCCGCCGCCCGCGAGCGCGGCGTGGATGCCGCCGTGGGAGATCTGAGAACCTGGACGCCGCAGCCCGATACCGACGTCATACTCAGCAATGCCGCCCTGCATTGGGTGCCCGAACACGGCGAGCTGATCGTCCGATGGGCCGGCCAGCTGGCCGCGGGAGCGTGGATCGCTATTCAGATGCCCGGGAACTTCGAGACCCCATCGCACTCTTCGGCGCGCGCTGTGGCCCGTCGCGAGCCATACGCAAAGACCCTGCGTGACACTCCGTTTCGGGTGGGGAGCGTCGTCGATACGCCAGCGCACTATGCCGAGCTCCTGATCGACGCCGGCTGCACCGTCGACGCCTGGGAAACCACCTACGTCCACCAGCTGACCGGCGAGCATCCAGTCCTGGACTGGATCAGCGGCACCGCGCTGTTGCCGGTGCGTGAACGGCTCAACGAGCAGGAGTACGAACGGTTTCGCGAGGAGCTCATCCCACTGCTTGCTGATGCCTACCCGCCCCGGCATGACGGGACCACGTTCTTCCCGTTCCGGCGAGTGTTCATCGTCGCCCGGGTAGGCGGCTAACCAGTTACTCCGGTAGTCCCAATCGCTGTGCGTCGTCGCGGTAGCGATCGACCCATTCGTCGGAGCGCTGATCGGCCTGACGTTCCAGCACCGGCGCCGGCGCCAACCCTGGATCTTGGCCGACGGCCTCCAAAATCGTGGCGACGATCGAGGTCAGATTGCGCCACAGCACCGGATAGGCCACATCAATTGGGTCGATCTGCTCTTCGGCGAACCAGTTATTCCAGCCCTCCTCCTGATCCCGCAGACCCCTGACGATATGGGCGATGGCACCGGCGTGGTACGCGGCCCGTGAATCGCGCTCAGGATCTGGGCGGCCCCGCCAGACCTGAGTCTGCACCGCCCGCCAGAACGACACCGCCTGCGAAACTACATCTGGCCGGTATACGTGCACGTACACGGGTTCGCTTCCAATCACGTCCCGAATCGCTGCCCGCAGACTGTCCCCGGACCGGGCGGGTAATCCCGCCGCCCGTTGCCGCAGCAGCGGCGTCTGGTTCCACATCAACTTGCCGCCCCAGATACCGTTGGGTGTCCGGCCGGAGCTCCGGATGTGCTCGCGCCAGGCAGCGGCGGACGCGTTATCCGGTGTGCCCGGCTCCAGCGGATCGAGAAGCCGCAGGATCGTTTCGTCCTCGGTTCCGGCGAACCACTGTCGCGGTTGGGGCGCCATGCCGGTAGTCGGTAGGTACTGGAAGAACTCCTGCGGCTCGCCGGCGCTGCCCGTCGCGCGTAGCGATTCGACCAGCAGCGTGCTGCCGCAGCGCTGCGAGGCGAGTACGAGATAGGCCGTCGGATGCGCGGGCATCTGGTGAGCCTAGCTGCACTTCGTGGTGTGGTGTCCACGCGTATTACGTTCACGCTGAACGCAACTATTGCTCGATGCGCTGAACTCCATCTTCGATTCCGCGGTCGACGGCGATCGCCGATCGACTGGTCGGCGTCATTTCGTGGATCCGCAAATACGTCTCGGTATAGCGAGCTGCGATGCGGCTACCGGCGAAGTCGGACGGTATGACGTCGCCGGTCTGCTGACGCCAATCATGCAGCCGCACTGCGAGATCGGTGGCTATCGCGTCGGCGCGGTCGAGCCCGTCGCCGAGAAGTAAGTTGTTGGTCTCGGCGGGATCTGCACGGAGATCGTAGAGTTCGCGTTCGGGCCGTGGGGAGGTGACCAACGGCGCGACAGCTTGGCCGGATGGGCTTTCCTCGATGTCCCACGGCAGATCCAGTAGCGGCCGGCGTGCGTAATTCTCGATATAGCTGAAGTCTTTCGTCCTGATCGCGCGGATCGGATCAAACGAGTCGTGATAGGTCTTGGCGGTGTATACGTGATCGCGCACCGCCGTGGTGCTGTCCGGCGCAAGCAGCGCCCGCGCGTGCGAGATGCCCTCGATGTCACTCTGCTCGGCTATGCCGAGGAGGTCGAGGAGCGTCGGGACCAAATCCACGCCGCTGAACAGACCGTCGTAAACCTCTGGGGCGATTGATATTCTGGTGGGCGGGCGGATGATCATCGCGATACCCGTTCCGGCATCGTAGAGCGTGGATTTCGCGCGCGGGAAGGCCGGACCATGGTCGGTGACGAAGACCACCCACGTGTTGGCGTCAAGCTTGGTGGCGGCAAGCGTGTCCAAGATCTGGCCGACTGCCGCGTCGGCGGTGGCGATGGCTCCGTAGAAGTCGGCCAGATCTTGGCGCACCGCAACGGTATCGGGCAGATAATCGGGCGGATCGATACCAGCGGCGTCGGCCGGTTGGTAGCGCTCCCGTGGATAGGGTCGGTGCGTCTCGAAAAAGCCGGCCGTCAACAGGAACGGCCGGCTGGGGTCATGGTCTCGCAGCCATTGCTGAGCCCGTTCGACCACGTATTCGCAGTAGGAGTTGGACACGTCGAACTCGTCGAAGCCCAGTCTCGACGGGTGAGAGGTCTCGTGCTGCATACCGAAAAGAGCTGAGTACCAGCCATATTCGGACATGATTTGAGGCAGCGTACGAACCCCCGAGCGGTATTCCCAACCATGGTGGGCCAGGCCGACCAGTCCATTGCTCTGCGGGTAGCGGCCGGTGAACAGTGATCCGCGCGACGGCGAGCACAACGGGGCCGTGGCATGTGCTCTGGTGAACAAGATGCCCTCGCCGGCCAGCCGATCGAGTCGCGGACTCGAAACGTCGGTATGACCGTAGACGCCGAGATACCGGCCCAGATCGTGCCAGTGCACGATTAGCACATTGTCGCGCCGCTGACCGGTCGCCTCCTGGTCGACGATTACCGTCACCTCCTCTGCTTGCCGGGTCCCGTCGACGTTATCGGCAGCGGTGTTTTGGTAGTTATGGCGGGGCGTGTCGCCCAAACTTAGACGCCCGCGACTCACCAGTGCGGCGGGGGATAACCGCCCGGACCGGGCAGGCCTTGCGGTGGCGGTGGCGGCTGGCCGTACGGCCATGACCCACCGCTTGGGAATCCGCCGGGTGCAGGGCCGCCGACCAACCTCGGCGGCAGGCCCAGGGTTATCCGGAATGCGGGGATGAACATGAGGCCACCAACAGCGGCGATGATAAACCCCGCGATCAGGTCATAGGTGAGTCGGCCGGTGGCGCCGTAGCGGGCTTCGCAGCCGATCGCCAGCAGCAGCATCACGATGCCACCGCCGAGGATCACAAATTGCCCCATCTGCCTTTTGAGGAAGAGCATTACGGCGCCGCCGGTAGCCGCGAGGCCGGCCCCGATGATGAGGAACAGGCAGGTCACCAGGGTCGCTGGAATGCTGGGCACGGTATGTCTGATGTGCTCACGGCAAATCGTGGAGTACTCACCGCCGAACCGGTTACACACGTCCGAAGCGCGGTTGACCGCGCTGTTCATGTTGATCCACAACGTCAGCGTGAGAATCGCGCCAAGCAACCCGAGCAACCCGACGACGGCAAAGGTGATCCAGCTGATGGCCTGCTGGGAAGTTGGGGCGATAGCGGGCGCACCGTAGCCGGCCCACGCGGGCTGCTGACCGTAACCGGCCGGCGGGTAAACAGGTCCGAGGGGAGGCGGCGCGCCGTAGCCAGGGTAGGGCGGTTGCTGGGCGTGGGTAGGAGCGGCCGGCTGGCCGTAGCCTCCGAGGGCCGACTGGTCACGGTAGCCAGGCTCGATGTGCTCGCGAGGATTGTCTGACGAACTGTCCCATTGCGGAGGGAAGCCTGCCGGAGGAGGTTGCACTCCGGAATCGTAACCGCCGCGGGCCACGGCGATTGCCGGGCTATGCGCCGGGCAGAACACCTCGACGCGGAGTCCGAGCGTCCCGGCCGCCTCGGGGATCGCCACCCCTGCTCTATTGGCTGTCCGGAGTTCGAGTCACGGCCTGGCCTTGCTGCGGCTGTTTGCCCCAGCCGTTCTCCGAAACGAATTCGGGCAGCGGCCTGCCGAACGCCCAGCCATCCAATTCCAGCGAGGGACGATCCGGAAATTCGGGTACCGGGCCGAGGCACAATATTGCCACCGGGTCGGCATCTTCGGGCATGGACAACAACGCCGCCAGTCTGGGCGGGTCGAACAGCGACACCCATCCCATGCCCAGGCCTTCGGATCGCGCTGCCAGCCAAAGGTTTTGGATCGCGCATGACACCGACGCGAGATCCATCTGCGGCATCGTTCGGCGGCCGAAGACATAGCTGTCTCTGCCGTCGCATAGCGCCACCACCAGCAGTTCGGCGCAGTCGAGGATGCCTTCGACCTTCAGCGCCAGAAACTCCTGTTCTCGTCGGCCCAGTGCGTGAGCGGTCAGCAGACGTTCCTCGTCGACCAATGCGTGGATGCGTCGTCGTAGCGACTCGTCGGTGATCCGGATGAACCGCCACGGCTGCATAAGGCCGACGTTGGGTGCCGCATGCGCCGCCTGTAGCACCCGCGCCATGACTTCCTCCGGCACCGTGCTGCCAGGCACGAACCGGCGTATGTCTCGTCGCTCGGAGATGACGCGATACACCGCCTGCCGCTCCTGCGGACTAAACGCGTGATCGCCCATATAGCCATCGTAGGAACCATCGTGTGCGGAGCGGCGAACGGAGCCCAACGTGTCTGCCAGACTGGCATCGAGCGCTGCCGTTTGTCAGAACCGGCGAAAAGGATCGGTCTCATGAAAATTCCGGAATCACTCGACGAATTACCCGCCAACGGCACTCGTGGACGCGTGTATGGCGAGCCCTATCGGACGATTGACGGCGGCACGGTGATCACCGTTGCCAAGGTCCGCGCCGGCACCGCAACGCCGGTCGGTGTGTTCGTCGTCCACGGCGGCACGGCGCGCTGGGTGCCGGCGATCGACTCGAATCGGATCGCCCTGATCGGGGTGATCACCGGCCTGATATCGGCGGTGCTCGCCAGTCTGGCTCTGCTGCGTCGCCCGCCGTGGCCGGACCTGTCGGCGACGTCGTCGGCCTGGCTGCGCCGCTGACCGTTATGGCCGGTAGGTGACGCCGACCGCGCGGAAAACGTATTCCGGCGGCATGTCGAAGCTCAGCGATCGGCGCGGTAACCCAGCGAGGACGTCGCCGGGAACGGCGACTTTGTAATGCAGTGACAGGTGGCCGGTGAACGTTTCGTTCACCCTGCTGACGTCGATATCAATCTGCAGGCCCGTCGAGGCGAGCTGCGCCGTCGCCGCGCCGGATTGCGGTGCGTCCCAACGCACGTCGACCGTGGGGCCGGCCAGTTTCGGCAGCGACGACAGGGTTGCCAGCACTCGTTGCGAGGTGAGTGCCACCGATCCGACGTAGCTGGCGACGCTGTGCGCCGAACGCAGACCCGGGATGGCGCCGCTGAACCGCCGGGTGACCGCAACGTAGTCGGCGAGGTAGGTGAGCCCCTCGGCCTCGATCTGGGCGCGCACGTCGGCTGGCAGCTTGCCGATGCCGAAAAGCCTTCGGACGAAGACCCCCATCAGCCCAGTATGACCACGGCCTCGATAGTGGCTGCTACAGGCCGCGGCGGCCCTCGGCGTCGCCGTCTTCGTCGTTGTCGGGTTGCTGATCGGGTGCGAGTATTCGCCGTGCCGCGACCGGCTTTCCCGCCACGCGCTTCACCACCTCCGGTGCAGTCGACGGACTGGCGATGCGGCCCTGCACGGGGGCGCCGTTCTTCACCGAGGGCGGCACAACGCGTTTGGTATCGGTCTTGCCGTCGCCCCCGGCGCCGCCGGCCATCGCACCGGGCGGCATCATCGGCATGCCGGCCATTCCACCTTTTGGCACGCCTCCCGAATCCGGTGGAGCCGCCGGTACCGGCGGCATGGTGGCCGACGACGCCGGGACAGTACCGGCTGAAGGAATCGGCGGCGGCCCGAGCTGTGAGGCGGGAGCCGTGGCGGCCAGACCGCCGCCCGCACCACCTGCGGCGCCGGCCAACTCGGCAGCGTCACCGCCGAGTCCGCCGGCCGCACCGGCCACCTCGCCGGGTATTGCCTCGGCGGCCGCCGCCCCGCTTCCCGCGCCATGCTGGAACGCGCCCATCGCCGCCTGCATGGCCTGCATACCTTGCTGCGGGATCTGTTGCCCGATTTGGGTAAGCGGTTGCAGGAGACCGTTGAGGGTGCCGGTCAGACTCTGGCCGATCCCCGTTGCTGCCTGCGTGAACTGGGTCAACTCTGACATCGAGTCCTTGCCGCCGACACCGGCGAGGTTCCCGGACGAACTTTCCTCGTTGGCGGGGAATTGCGTGGTGGCGGCGTTGAGTCCGGCTTCGCGTTTGGCTTGCCCCGCCTGAGCTTGGGTGTTGTCCGCGGGATCATCGGCGTTGACGCTCATGCCCAACATCGCCAAGAGTTGCTCGACCCCCGACGGGCCGGAGGCGACCATATCGGAGACGATCTGATGCGGCGGCAGATTCAATCCATGTGTGCGCGCGTAATTTTCAATTATCGCTACCAGCTTTGGATCCATGGCATTGTTCCTTGCGGTGTCGGCTGTCCGTGCTTAATCCAGTGGGACGGTATCGGTCATGGCGCAACTCTTTCCCGCACGGCGGTATTGCAGGCCAAAAACCAGGCAAGGTGATAATTGGCGGCGCTTTTATCCCCGGCGACCAGGGCCTCGATGGCCGCCAGCAGCTGCCAATTGCCGACCTGGTCTGCGTCGACGGCATCCGGGTAGCGGTCCAGCACGCGATCGGCGAGCGTGGTCAGTGCCTCGTGCAGCTGCTCGGCTTCGGACTCGAGTACCCCGGTGCCTCGAGAGGCGGCCCTGGCCAAGGTGTGCGCGAGCCGCGGTAGCCCATCGCGCCAGTGGGTGGCTTGGCTCAGCTGCCAGCTGAGCTCCTCCACTTCGGGTGCGTGCCGTGGCCGCGCCGACGATGGCACCGGCTCGTCGGCGTCGGGGTCAGGACGGTAGTCGCCGGGTACGTAGCCGGCGGCTAGCTTGACCTCGCCCAGCAATGTTTCGATATCGCCGCGTCGGCGCGCTGGCTCGAGAAGTGTTACGGCGGCTGGGATTTCGATACCCGGCGGGATCCAGCCGCTGGCCAGATCGGTCACCAACACGGTGGTCTCGTCTAAGCGATCGCCAATCGCCCACGTCAGCCGGGGTTCTTGGCGGGTGACCACCGCCAGCAGGCGCTGCAACCGGGTTCGCTCCGTCGCATCGGCAGAGATCGCCCCGGCCAGTGCGCCGCCGGCAGTGGCTAAGACGCCCTGGGTCCCGACGCCGGGTGGCGTCTGCGCCGCAGTCGGCGCGGCCGTGGGCTGACGCGCCACCGCCGTGGGCTGACCGACACCGGCCCCACCGGCCGAGGGGTGTACCGGCGCCGAACCCGGCGCGGCTGACACTGATTGACTGATCGGCGCTGACGGGGCCGAAGGCACGATTGGCGGAGCCGCAGGCGACGTCACGATCGGTGGACGCAGGTCGGAGCCGTAGGCGGGCAGCGGACCCGCTGGCTCGGGTGCAACCGCGTACGGAGCGGGAGCGGGTCCGCTCATCATCGTTGAAAGCGGCTCGGAGGTATAGGCCGTCGACGAGGGCGCGGCGGGTGCCTGCGGCGTAGGCGGAGGGGTGTCCCCGACGGTGACCGGTGTACCCGCCGTCGCCGGGATCGTCGGTGCGGCCGGCGTAGTTGGCGGCACCTGTGGTGCTACTGCTTGCACCGGCCCCCCGGGCAGGCCAGGCGCCCCCGGTGTCGTAGGGGCGCCCATCGGCGCCCCCGGGTTCAAGCCCGGTGGCACGTTCGGCGCGTTTGCCGCAAACGCCGGCGGCACGCCTCCCAGCGGCGCCGACGGAATGTTGGACAGCGGCGGTGGCGCAGCAAATCCCGCAGGGGCGCCTAGCGCGCCTACTCCGGTTCCCAGCGCCGCGGGAGCTTGGGGTGTTGGTTCGACGCTGCGGGCCCCAGCGCCTGTTAGTGGGGTGCTGGTGGCCGCCGTTGCGGCGGGAGCTGGGGGCGTTGGTGCGACGCCGCTTGCAGCATCGCCCCTTAGTGGGGTGCTGGTGGCCGCCGGTCCCGCGGGGGCTGGGGGCGTTGGCGCTACGCCACGAGCTCCGCCTGTTGGTGGGTTGGTGGGTGCTCCCAGCTGTGCGGGCTGGTTGAGCGTGCCTCGGACCTGGTCCTCGATGGCCTTCAGGTCGGGCTGCTGGTTCGGATCTATGCCCGCGTCGCGGGCCATCGCGAAAAACGACTGTTCGGTGCCCTGCGCGTCGAGGACACCTTGGCCAGCGCCAATGATGCTGAACGCGCAATCTGCGGCGGCTTGGTTGGCTTGCCGTTGACAATCGGCGACGATTTTGGCGATCTTAGCGACTTTGATCTCTAAGTCGTCTTTCGATTGAAGTTCGTCGTTTATCTGGTTATTGCCATCGTTGGCAATGTCGGTAAGTTTGTGGCGAAGTTGTTGCACGCTGTCAAGGGCGTCTCGTAGCGCTCTTTTGTAGGCGCCGTTTTTTTCCGCGACCTTGGCGGCCTGGTCGGCGCCCTGACGAAAAGCATCCCGGATGGCGTCGGCGGTAATTCCCTCCTGCCCGACAAGGGTAGTCGTGATGGCACTCTGGAGCGTGTCGTGAAGTTGGGAAAAGTTCGCCTGGATCGTTTCACGATTAGCAATAGCATTGGTAAGGGCCGTGACCGATGTGATGCTTACCCACTGCGCACCGACGAGCATCGCCGAGTATGCACCGGGCGGATAATCAGGCGCCGTCATTTGCACAACCGCCGGACCGTCGCCGTCGCCTCATCATCGGCTTTCAGAGCGGGTTGCATCGCCGGATCAAGCGCGGAAAGTCCGTTCAAATAACCAATAAGAGCTTCTTGGTCCGCATTTGCCACATTTCGAACGGCGGCTGCCAGATCAGGCGGAGTGGCGGGCTCTGCTGCGAGCTTCGTCAGCAGATAGCGGCTGCCGGCGTCCAGTGTTTCGTGCGTGAGCGCCGCTGCGGCCAGTTGCGTGGTGTAATCGGCGCTTCCTACGTGGCTGTTAGCAAGATCCAATGCGTGCTGCACTTTCTCGAAGGCCGCACACACGTCTGATTTGGCATTGGTGATTTGCTGATCGGTGAAGGTTGGGCTGCCGCTTGGATTGTGGTCCTGCAAGGGGCGCAACCACCCGACGATGGCGACGACTGCCACCAGTGTTATCGCCACTAGCCAGGCAACCGTCGGCCATCGCCGCGGTCGCCTCGGCTCGCCAGCCGGAAGCCACGGAGGTGGTGCGGACGGCGTCGAAGGCGGGTTGACCATATTGTTGGATGCTACCGCTGATCAACGGTAGTGGTAGTCACCCTTCTTGGGCCCCAAGGTTAACGACGCCCCCCGGGTCACTTCGTGACGATTTGCATCGCGATCGCGGGCTGGCGATTAGGGCTCAACAAGCAGTGCCGACCATTCACCAGGCGGGTAATTAAGCACAGTATTTGCACATCCGCCGGATCTCCGACGCTGCCCCATTGAAGGAATTCTGTGCCAGCCGCCTGCTGCGGTCAGAAATGATACTCCGTGCCGACGTAATTAATTAGCAGACCCTGAAAAGCATTTGACTGCTGTCAAATTGCGGGCTGTCAGGCCACGATTGGCGGAAATGCGCCGGGTGGCAAATCTGACATTCAGCGCTGAATCGCCCATATTTCGCACGGCAATTCGCTCCGGAAAGCCCGCGACACTGCGCCTAACTGCGCGCCCGTAACCGGAGTCGGAATCGGACAATGCCGGTGAAAACAACGGCCAGCACCACGAGCATGCCCATGTCGAACAGCCACGCGCTCCGCACATGACGCCATAACCGGTCGACGGGCAAGCCCGCCTCGACATTGTTCAGATCCACGGTCGACGCCGCGGCCGAGAAACCCCAACGGGCCGGGACCAGCCACGAAATCTGATCCAGCAGCAGCCGCCCGGTCACCGGGATCAGGCCGCCGGCCAACACCATCGAGATCATGATGACCACAACGAGCATTGGCAGCACCTGCTCAGTCGAGCGGGCCAGCGATGACAGCGCCAGCCCCACCATCGCCGAGGTAATCGCCGTCAAAGCCAGCGTCAGCCACAACTCGACCACGCCGGCCAGAACACCGCGGCCTAACAGCGCCCCGCCATGCGACGGCGCGCCTTTCCCGATCGTCATGATCGCGACCATCACCGCGGTGTCGATCAGCGCCGCAGCACTGAAGACAAGGACTTTGGCCATCAGGTACGCCGACGCTGACAGGCCCACGGCCCGCTCGCGCTCGAAAATCATCCGCTCGCCGACCAGGTCGCGCACGGTCAGTGCGGTCCCCATGAACACCGCGCCGATGTTCAGCAGGATCAGGATGTCGATGGGCTCCTCGGGCGCGGTCGCGTTGGCGTTTCCGAGCCCGGTGTTACCCGGAACCGCCAGCGACAGCACACCGAGCACAAACGGCAGCAGCGCCAGAAACGCGAAGTAGCCGCGGTCGGCGGTGATCAGCCGCGCTTGACGGCGGGCCAACGTCCCGACCTGACGCCATCGGCTGGTCTGCGGCGGCTTGCCCAGCCGTGCTGCGCCGGCGGTCGGCGAGGGCCGACGCGGAGCAGCGGGGTGGCGCGCCAGAAATGCCCGGTGCACACCGTCGGGATCGGTGCTGACGCGCGCGAAGATGTCGGCCCAATCGGTGCTGCCCATCGCCGCACCGATCTGCGCGGGCGGGTCGGCGAAGGCGGTCTTGCCGCCGGGCGCCAGCAGCAGGATCTGGTCGCACATGCTGACGTAGGTGAGCGAATGCGTGACGACGATGACAACGCGCCCGGCGTCGGCCAGCCGGCGCAGCATCGTCATCACCTGCCGGTCCAAGGCCGGGTCGAGGCCCGACGTCGGTTCGTCGAGGATCAGCAGCGACGGGCCGGTCAGCAGTTCCATCGCCACCGACGCGCGTTTGCGTTGTCCGCCGGACAGCTTGTCGACGCGAGTCTTCTTGTGGGCGGTCAATTCCAGCTCATCGAGCACGCCCTCGACCACCTTCCGGCGATCCTCGATCGAGGTGTCGGTCGGCAGTCGCAGTTCGGCGGCGTAACTGAGCGCCTGCTCGACGGTGAGCTGGCGGTGCACAACGTCGTCCTGCGGCACCATCCCGATTCGCGAGCGCATCGAGGCGTACTCGGCGTGCACATCGTGCCCGTCAAAGGCGACGACACCGGCGCTGCGCGGCAGCGCGCCACCAATCAGCTTGACCAGGGTGGATTTTCCGGCGCCGGACGGCCCGATCACCGCCGTCAGTGTCCCCGGCTTTGCGGTGAAGGACACATCCTCCAACAGCCGGCGGCCGTCAACGGTCAGCGCCAACCCGTGGGCGATGAGCCCGCTCGTGCGCGACGCCGCGGGCTGCGGCACCAGGGTGTTGCCGGTCGCCAGCAGGTCGGTATTGCCAATGGTGACGACGTCGCCGTCGCGCAACGTCGCGTGCGTGATCAGGGTGCCGTTGACGAAAGTGCCGTTGCTGCTGTTGTTGTCGCGGATCTCGAGACCGGCCGGGCTGGATACCAGCACCGCGTGCACGCGGGAAGCCAACGCGTCGTCGACGACGACGGTGTTGGTCTTCGCGCGGCCGACCGTCGCCGTACCCCGTGAACCCGTCGTTCGCGGCGGGGTTGGTACCCGACCGGGTTCCCTGACAGGTCGGCCCATGTCCGGTCGGCTCGGATGGGTTTGCGGTCCGGGCGGACGGATCGGCGGCCTGGTTTGTGTCGGTGGCGGAGGCGGCGGGGCTGCGGGCCGAAACACTGCCGTCCTCGGGCTGGAGCTTACGGCCTCGTTGTGTCCCGGCGACGGCGCCGACGCGGGGACCCGGAATGTCAGCTTTGGGCCGCTTGGGCTGCCCAGCGTGATGCTCAGGCGGTCGCGGATGGGCACCAAACTGGCGCGGGAGCCTGCGACGTAAACGCCATTCTGGCTTTTGTCGACAACGACCCAGTGCGAGCCGTCGTACCGCAGGATCGCATGCACCCGCGATATCAGCGTGAGGTCGTCGGGGTTGATGTCTTGGAAGCAGATGTCGCAGCCGCGGTCGCGACCCACGATGACGTCCCGGTCGACCGGAAACGTGTACATCGCCGATCCGAGCCATACCGTCAGTGGCGGCACGCCGACCCCGCTCGCCACGGCGAGCTTTGTCGTGTTGCCGCCATCCGACGGTGGGCGGCCGCGATCTGTCGGTGCCATTCACTGCTTTCTATACCCCGGGATGCTGTGGGTGACGCATACGAACAATATCCGCGCAGCCAGCAACGACGTGTGACCAGCGCTTAGTCGCGGCCTCGCGGTGATCTGATCGACGCTAAACCTTGACTTGACGTCGGGATTGGTCGGCGTTGACCATGAAAGGGTGCGCCGACTGCTGGGTTCGCTGTGCGCTGCGGTTTGCACTGCTTTCGTCACCCTGGCGGCAGCTCCAACGGGTGGTGCAGTCGGCGCACCTTGGTTTGCCCCCTCTGTCGGCAACGCGACCCAGGTGGTTTCCGTTGTCGGAGTTGGCGGTTCGAACGCAAAACTCGACGTCTACCAACGTGACGCCGCAGGCTGGCAGCCGGTAGCGGCCGGCATACCGGCGCATGTCGGATCGGCTGGCCTTGCGCCGCAAGCCAAGAGCGGCTATCCGGCTACCCCGATGGGGGTCTACTCCTTACCGTTCGCATTCGGGACTGCACCCAATCCCGGTAGCGGCCTGCAGTATGTGCAAGTCGGGTCCAACCACTGGTGGAACGGCGATGACAACAGCCCGACTTTCAATACGATGCAGGTCTGCCAGAAAGCTCAGTGCCCGTTCGACACCGGAGCGAGCGAGAACCTCGAGATTCCGCAGTACAAACACGCGGTGGTGATGGGCGTCAACCCAAACCGTCTGCCGGGCAAAGGCGCTGCGTTTTTCTTCCACACCACCGACGGCGGCGCGACCGAGGGCTGCGTGGCGATCGACGACGCCAAGCTGGTGCAGATCATCCAGTGGCTGCGGCCCGGCGCGGTCATCGCGATCACCCAGTAAGCCTGAGTCACAACCGAATTCAGGCCAGAGCGTTACCGGGCCTCACCTTGAAGTCGAGGTTCGCCAACGACATCGTCGCATCATAGGTCCGGTCATATCCCGTCGCGCTGATCCGCCAACCATCGGCGGTGCGACGATAACGGTCGCGGTAGAAACCGGCACCGATCAGCATGAAGTTGAACTCGGCCACGATCACGCGGTCCTGCAGATACCAGACGCCGGTCGCCTCATCGCCGGTCACCGTGATCTCCGGATGAGTCACCCGGTGCTCGGTGATAACGCCCGGCCCCAGCGACGAGCGCATGAACTCGACCAGGTCGCCACGGTTGGTGAAGTGGTGCTCCTCGCCGAGCGACGACCCGTAGTCGCCGTTGACGTCGTCGGTCAGCGTGTCGGCGAAGTCGTCCCAGTGTTTGGTATCCAGTCCACGCAGATAGCGGTACTTGACCTGTTCGATCGCAGCGACGTCGGCGAGATATGCGGCGTGATCGTGAGGGCTCATCAGGTCATTGCAGCACACGCGCTCGCAGCGAAGATCCGGCGGTGAGGTAGTGGGAGACCATATCGATCAGGGCGCGTCGCTCGCGGTGCCAGTCGACCGAGGTGCCGACGATCATCTGCGCTAGCACCACACCTCGCAGCGTCGCCCAAATCACTTCGGCTACACCATCATTCGCCGGATCATCGGTGATCAATCTGCCCAGCTCGGTGATCGCTGAATTCATTTCAAGCAGGTGCTGCCGTGAGGATCCACCGGGGCCGCCGCGGTTGGCCCGCAAGATTTCGAAGGCCGCCATCGATGTCGGACTGCTGTAACAGCTCCACGCAGTGTCGACGACGACCTCGATGCGCTCCCGCAGCGGCAGTTCGCTGACGTCCGCTGACGACAGGCTGGCCAGCAACTTGGCCACGCCATCGTCGACGACGGCCATCAGCAAGCCGTTGCGGTCGCCGAAGTGGTATTGGATCACTCCCCAGGTCACGCCGGCGCGTTCGGCGACATGTTTGGCGGTCGCAGCGGCGAATCCCTCGTCCACGATGCAGCGGACCGTCTCATCGATGATTTTCGCGCGGGTGTCATCCCCGCGTTTGCGCGGCGCGTCCGTCCGTCGGGTGGGGCTGACGGACCGGCGTCGGTTCTGACCTGCGGCAACTGACATTGTTGACTTTATAACATAGTCAGCACTATTTTTGCACAGTGACTCAATCCCGCTACGCACAGCTGTCCCGCGCGGAACTGGCTGTGCTGGTGCCCGAGCTGTTGCTGATCGGGCACATGATCGACCGCTCCGGCATGGCGTGGTGCATCCAGGAATTCGGCCGCGAAGAGATGGTGCAGATCGCCATCGAGGAATGGGCCGGCGCCAGCCCGATCTACACCAACCGGATGCAGCGGGCGCTGAACTACGAAGGCGACGACGTGCCCACCATCTTCAAGGGTCTACAACTCGACATCGGCGCGCCGCCGCAATTCATGGACTTCCGCTACACCATCCACGACCGTTGGCACGGCGAATTTCACCTCGACCACTGCGGCGCCCTGCTCGACGTGGAGCCGATGGGCGACGAGTACGTCTTCGGGATGTGCCACACGATCGAAGACCCGACGTTCGACGCTACCGCGGTGGCGACCAATCCCCGCGCGCAGATGCGTCCCATCCATCGGCCACCCCGCATTCCGTCCGACCGGCATCCGCACTGCGCGTGGACCGTCATCATCGACGAGTCCTACCCGCCTGCCCAGAGCATCCCCGCGCTGGAGCTCGTCCGGCAAACCCGCGCTGCGACATGGGAACTCGATGCGATCGATCGCTCCGACGACGGATTGGCCGACTATTCCGGCCCACTGGTGTCCGACCTCGACTTCGGCGCCTTTTCCCACTCGGCGCTGGTGCGGATGGCCGACGAGGTGTGCCTGCAGATGCATCTGCTCTACCTGTCCTTTGCGGTCGCGGTCCGCGCACGCGCAGGCTCGAACACCGCGCTGGCCGCCTCGGTGGGTACCCGCCAGCTGATCGGCTTGGCCGGGCTCGGCGCCGAGCGCATCCACCGGGCGCTGTCGTTACCCGGTGGGATCGACGGCGTGTCGCGGGTTTTCGAATTGCATCCGCTGTTCAACCCGCTCGGCTACGTCAACGCGGAAACATCCGGTCAGCTGCGTGTCCATCAATCACCGGCCCACGACGATGCCGCCTGGATCTCGCTGTGCTCGCCGGAGTCGGTGCAGCCATTGCAGGCCATCGCCACCGCTGTGGACCCGCATATCGAAGTCCGAATCAGCGGGGGCAGTACCGACTGGACCGCTGAGCTATCCGAAACCGACACTGCGACAACGGAGCTATCTGAGGTGTCGATAGCCAAGGTCAGCGGCGGGTCGACGTTCCAATTCCAGCCGAGGCGATCACTGCCGCTGACAGTGGTGTGAAGCCGACCGAACCTGTCAAGACGTCGGCTGTATCACTTCGGTGACACAACCGCATCGAGGACATACCGATCAGGTTGTGCCCGACCGTCGTAGCGCGCCTGCGGTTATCGTTAACGCTGGCCACCGACCGCAATCGACGAAGGTATTCGCTTTATGTATGACCCGTTGGGGTTATCGATCGGGACCACCAATTTAGTCGCGGTCCGCAGCGGGAACCCACCCGTCTCGCGCCGCGCCGTGTTGACTCTTTTCCCTGATCGCTCACCGGAACTCGGTGTGCCAACGGAGGATACGGACGCTGCTGACACCGGCACATTGATGACGGGCTTCGTCGAGCGGGTCGGCGGGTCTAGTGCGATGACGTCCGCCGACGGATCGACCCATGACCCCGCGCTGTTGCTGGTGGAGGCCCTCGATGCATTGATCAATGCGAGTGGTGGGGATGCGGCGACGTCCAACATCACGATTGCCGTTCCCGCGCACTGGGAACCGCAAGCCCTGCGGGGACTGCAGGACGCGTTGTGCACACACGCCGGTTTCGTGCGGGGCGGGGTCTCGCCGCGGCTGGTTTCGGATTCCGTTACCGCGTTGACGGCGTTGAACTCCAATGACGGCCTGCCCGCCAACGGTGTGGTGGCCTTCCTGGACTTCGGTGGTTCGGGCACCAGCATCACACTGGCCGACGCCGCCGCGAGTTTCACCCCCATTGCCGACACGGTGCGCTATTCGGAATTCTCCGGCGACCTCGTTGACCAGGCGCTGCTCGTTCATGTGTTGGAGAACATCGGTCACACCGAAGGCGCCGATCCCGAGAGCACCGGCGTGCTCGGGCAGTTCGGCAATTTGCGAGACGAATGCCGTCTGGCCAAGGAGCGGCTTTCCGACGAGACGGTGACCGAGATGGTGGTTGAACTGCCGGGACAGCGTGCCAATGTCCAGGTGAGTAGAGCCGAGCTGGAGAGCCTGATCGACGATCGGCTGGGCGGCGTGCTCTCCGCGTTCGATGACATGTTGCGGCGCAGCAGAGTTCGCCGCAGAGATCTCGCAGCGGTGGCGATGGCCGGCGGCAGTGCCAAGATTCCGCTGGTGGCCCAGCGTCTTTCGGCTCATGTCAAGACCTCCGTGGTGACCGCCGTTCAGCCCGGGCTGGCCATGGCGGTCGGCGGGTTGATGCTCTCCGTGCGAAACCCGGTCGAGCGGCGGGAGGAGGACGAGCTCGAATCGACGACAATGGCCGCGATGGTGGGTGCGTCCACTGGGAGTTTCGCCGCGTCTACCGGTACCTTCACCGCGTCGACTGACACGCTCGGTGCCTCCACCGGCACGTTCGGCGTCCCCACCGGTGCGTTCTTCGAAGACCCGTCGGAGACGATTCATCAGTTGGCGTGGTCGGAGGCCGACGACTCGGCCAGCGAGCCGGTGGTCTACACCGGTGAGCCCTATGACGACGACGCCCGCGTTACCCCGTCTCAGTTGTTCCAGTTGCCGAAGGTTGACGAGCCGGAGGAGTCGTATCGCGGAAATCGCCTGCCGCAGCTGGTTTTAGGAGTCGCCGCACTGCTCTCGATGGCCGCCATCGGCGGGGTGGCATTCACGCTGACCAGCACGACCAGCCACCCCCCGGCACCGGCGCCCTCCAGCACCTCGGCCGTGCCGGCGCCACCGCCTCCCAGCTCCAAACCCGCGTTGCCGAACCTTCCGTCGCCGAGCCCGGTGCCGCCACCGCCTCCCAGCACCGCCCCTGCGGCCACTGTCGCGCCGCCCGTCACCAGCGAGGCTCCGCCGCCTCCGCCGCCACCACCGGTGACGACGACCTATCAGCCACCGCCAAGGACTCATCAGCCACCGCCGAGGACCACGCAGCAGGCAACGAGCACGACGCCCACGACACCGCCGCCAACCACCACCACGAGCAGCACGCCCACCACGACGCCGTCGCCGACCGCCGAGACGACGACCCCGACAACTACGGGGGTGCCGATGACGACGGAGTATTTGCGGCTGCCGTTCCTGCCGGTGCCGATACCGGTTCAGGTGCCTGACGGTCAAGGTGGTGCGAGCCAGCAGCCGCAGAGCCCTTATCAGCCGCAGAGCCCCTATCAGCCGCAGAGCCCATACCAGCCGCAAAGCCCCTATCAACCGCAGTACCCGTACGGGGGTGGCGGGTACGGCTACTAGACGTGGCGCAGAACCCGTATCTGAACCCGGGGTTCGGCTAACTGCTTCGGCGGTCGTTCCGCTGGTCGCGACTGAGGAGTTGAACCTGCGGGGTGGACTCAGCTATCTGTCGTCAGCTCGCCCAGTCGATTCCGGGCTACGTTTGGACACCTGACGAGTAGGGTGGAATTGCCGGGTCGGCCGCGGTTTGTGTGGCGTCGCTGCCGTCTCGGTATGACCTGCAGTTCATAGCGTCCAGCTAATCGGCGAAGTAACGCCGCATCTTGCTCTGGCGATGAAGTTTGTGGAGGGCCCGCGCGGTGCACTTCTCAGCCTAGACCGTGGCTAGCAAAGGGCTTTGGAGGAGTAGTGGACATCGTACTTGGTGTGTCGATGGCACCAACGACAGTCCGCATGGTGCTGGTCGAAGGTGAAAACGCCGACGGTGTCACCGTCGAGGAAGACACCTTCGAAGTCGTTGCCACGGACGGCGCGGCAACCTCGGGGGCACCCGAGCAGGTGATCGCCGCGATCCTCGGTACCCGGGAAGGCGCCGCTGAAGGCGGCTATCGGTTGATGTCGACTGGGGTGACCTGGACGGAGCCGACCGAGGTCGGCGCGCTACGCGACGCGCTGGCCTTCCGCGAGATGCGAAGCGTCATGCTGGTCTCACCGCTGCTCGCGGCGGCCGCGCTGACCCAGACGGTCGGCGATGCGATGGATTACGAGTACACCGCGCTGCTGTTTGTCGAGCCGCAAAGCGGAACCTTGGCCGTGGTCGAGACGACCGACGGTTCGATCGTCGATCTGCACCGACAGCGGGTGCACTGCGCTCGGCGCAGCGCCGAGGCAGTCACCGAGTTGGCGGCGATGGTCGCTGCCCTCGACGGGCTGGAGTCGAGGCCGGACGGCGTGTTCGTCGTCGGTTGCGGCGTCGATATCGTCCCCATCAAGCCGCAATTGGAAGCGACGGTCTCGATTCCGGTGAGCGCACCCGAGGAACCGGACATGGCGCTCGCCCGTGGAGCGGCGCTGGCATCGGCAAACGCGCCGTTGTTCGCATCGTCGACCGCTGCGCTGGCCTACGCGCAGGATCCGGGTACCGGTGAGGTGAACCCCAACGCGCTCGCTCCGGCGTATCTCGACGTCTCCGCCAACGCCCGGTTGGGTGACAGCGCCCTCGCCTACAGCGCCTTAGCGGACGAGGAAGTCGACGCGGGCCTCCGCGCGCACCGGCCGTTCCTGCTGGCGAGTAGTGGGGTGGTGGCGGCCATCCTCATCGGCATTGTGGCGCTGGCGATTTCGCTGGTAACCGATGTCGGGCCGATCGGCCAGCGAACCAGCCCCAGCCCCCGCGAAAACGCCGTCCCCACGAAGCAGGTGCCGGCGCCGCCGAGCGCGCACGCACCTGCAGTGGCCGCGCCAGCGTCATCCGCGCCGCCAGCAGCACCGCCGCCATCGGCCGCACCGCCTCCACCGCCGGCGCAGACGATCACGGCGCCGACTCCGGTGGTGCACCAGTTGCCGCAGCGGGCTGTGATCCCGAACCCGGTCTATCGGGCGCCGACTCGTCAAGCACCGGTCTACGTGCCGCCTCCCGCAGCAGACGAGGCGCCACCGCCGGCCGCGCCGCCACCGCCGCTGCCGGCGGCACCCCCGCCACCCCAGGCGGCCGAGCCCCCGCCCGCTCCTCCGGCGCCGCGGTTGCCGCCGATGGTGGTGTACCTTCATCTGCCGTTTGTCACGGTCCCGATTCCGATCAACCCGCCGCCGCCCCCGCCGCCAGGGCCGTAGCAGTCGGCGGCTGAATGCTGGGGGCGCGCAACTGCGCGTGGCGCAGTTCGCCCGTTATGCGCACACTGGTGTTATCGGTGTGAGCTGCCAGGAGGCCGCAATGGACGATAATGGTCGGTTTGGATTCGATCCCGACGACTTCGATCGAGTGTTCCGCGACGCGAGCGAGGGACTGCGCGAAGCATTCGAGGGGGTCAGCCGGTTTTTCATCCCGGGCGATCGGGCCGGATGGTCTGGGCTCCTCGAGGACGTGGCCCGGCGCATGCGCACCAGGCCGGAAACCGCCGGTGAGGCCGGTGACGGTGTCTGGGTGATCTACACCGTGAGCACCGACGGCGGCGCCCGGGTCGAAGAGGTGTACGCCACCGAACTCGATGCGCTGCGCGCGAACCAGAACAAGACCGATGCAACCCGCAGGGTCCGATTCCTGCCGTACGGCATCGCCGTCAGCGTGCTGGATGGTTCAGAGGAATCGACCTAACCGTCTGGCCCCGGTCATCGCACCGTGACGTGTGCGATCGGCATAACGGGGCATGTTCGGGGGTACAGGGCAACAATGTTGACCATGTGCCCGCGTCAGATCGCTCGTTTCGTCGTTGCCGCCCTGGTCGTCGCCGGGGGGTTGCTCATCGCACCCATCCCGATCGCGTCAGCGCAGCCATGCCCCGACGTGGAGGTGGTATTTGCCCGCGGTACCGGCGAGCCACCCGGTGTCGGCGGGATCGGAGAGCCATTCGTCGACGCGCTGCGCTCGCAAGTCGGCGCTAAGTCGCTCGACGTTTATCCGGTGAACTACGAAGCCAGCAGCGATTTCTCCGACCGCCTCCAGTTCGCCCAAAGCGTAGTCGACGGGATCAAAGACGCCGGCGGTCACATCCAGGCAACAGCGGCGAACTGCCCTAAGACCCGGATCGTGCTCGGCGGATATTCCCAGGGCGCGGTCGTGGCCGGTTTCGTCACGTCGGCTTCCATTCCACCGGGGATACCGGCTGAGTACATGTCCTTCCTACCCAAGCCGATGCCGCCGGAGATAGCCAACCATGTCGCCGCGGTGACCCTCTTTGGAAAGCCGTCGGCAGCGTGGTTGCAAAACTACGGCGCACCGGCGATCGTCATCGGCCCGCTCTATGTGCCCAAGACCATCGATTTGTGCGCTCCCGGCGACACCATCTGCGATGGCGATGCCGGTGGGGTGCCGAGCTTCGCGCACGCCGAATACCCGGCGAATGGCATGACGGCCCAAGCCGCGGATTTCGCCGCCGCTCATCTGTAGCGTCAGTCGGGCCGGTTCGCCATGATGGTCGCGAACAGCGTGCTCATCTCGTCAGCGGGACCGCTCGGCACGGTGTAGTCGGTGTCGGCGCGGATCTCGTCGAAGTGATCACGCACAGCCTCAACCGATAGCGCGGGACTGTAAAAGCCCTTCGTCCTGCCGATGAAGAATCGCGCGACATGTCCGGCGCCAACCGTGTAGATCTCTCCGGACACCGGGCAGTCCCGGTGCGTCAGGAAGGCCGCCACCGGAGCAACCAGGGCTGGGTCCAACTTCTGAAGGTATTGGGCCACAAGGTCGTCCAAGACCGCCTGCGCCGACGTGTCGCCCGGCTGACCGGCGCCGTCGATGGAGTGTGCCAGCATCCGCGTGTAGGCGATCGGAGCGATGGCATTGATTTTGATGTTGTGGTCGGCGCCTTCGGCGGCCAGCACGCGGGTTAAGCCGATGAGCCCGGTCTTGGCCGCGCCGTAGTTGCTCATCCGCTCGGCGCCCAGGATCCCGGCCGCAGAGCAGGTGTTGAGGATTCGGCCGTAGCGCTGCTCGCTCATCACCTTCCATGCCGGCCTGGTCACGTAGAAGGCGCCCTTCAGGTGCACATCCAACAGGGGTGCAAGCCGATCGGCGGTGACGTCCTCAAAGGGCGCGTCGCAGACGATGCCCGCATTGTTGATCACGATGTCCACTCGTCCCCAGCTGCGCAGGGCGGTGTCGATAATCGCCTGTCCGCCTTCGGGACTGGTCACGCTGTTGGTGTCGGCGACTGCCTCACCGTCCTGCCGGCGTATCTCCTCTGCGGCGGCGTGTGCAGCGTCGGTGTTCGAGCCAGTTCCGGTCACCGAACCGCCGGTGTCGTTGACGACGACGCGCGCGCCGCGCGATGCCAGCAGCAGCGCGTACTGCTTGCCCAGGCCTCCGCCGGCGCCGGTGATCACCGCAACCTGGCCGTCGAACCGCATGTCGTTTGTTGATGTCACTGAATCTCCAGAATCACCAGGTGACGGGCAGTTCTTTCATGCCGTAGATGTCGGCGTCTTTGAACTTCAGCTCATCCGGCTGGACGGCCAGTTGGAGCCCGGGTAGCCGGCGAGCCAGTGTGGCGAATGCAACTTGCATTTCCACACGGGCCAGGTTGGCTCCGATGCATTGGTGGACGCCGTAGCCGAAGGCTAAGTGCCCGCGGGCGTTTCGTTCGACGTCGAGCATCTCTGGACTGTCGACGAATTCGGTGTCCCAGTTTCCGGCGGGCAGGTTCATCAAGACCCAGTCCCCGGCACGGATCAGCTGACCGCCGATCGTCAGGTCTTCGATCGCCACCCGGTCCACTTGTGCGTGCACGATGCTGAGATAGCGCATGAGCTCTTCGACGGCGTTGGCGACCACGGCTTGGTCGTCAGTTCGGCCCAGCAGTTCGAAAGTATCGGGATTCTCCAGCAGCGCAACAGTTCCCAACGCAATCATGTTGGCTGTGGTTTCGTGGCCGGCTTGCATCATGATCACCGCGTTCATGGCGGCGGTCTCACGGCTGAGTTGGCCGGTCGCGACGTAGTCTGTGACGAGGCGGCTGATCAAGTCGTCGCCGGGTTCGTGCTCCTTGCGCTTGACCAGTTCCTCGATGTAGCCATACATCGCAGCGAAGCCATGCGCCTTTTGCTCGTCGGTCGACTTGGTGTCCAGTCCAACGGTTGTGTGGTGCTGAAAGAGCTCGAGGTCCTCGGGCGGCACACCGAGCAGCAGCGCGATCACCAACGACGGCACCGGTAAGGCGAAGTCGCGCACGATGTCGGCAGGCGGCCCGTTATCGATCATCGTGCCGAGGAAATGGTCAACCAATTCCTGAATCTGTGGCCGCATCGCTTCGGTACGCCGGAAGGTGAATTGGCCGGTCATCATCCGTCGCAACCGATGATGCTCGGGATCGTCGATCCGCGCGAAGATTACCGGGATGCCTTCGTCGCTGGACGGCCTCATCGAGGCCGAGATGGTGTCCGCGGACAGCCGCGGATCTACCAACGCGGCCCTGATGTCGTGGTAGCGGCTCACACTCCAGACCGGTCGCCCTCCCCACAACGCCCGTCGCAGCCCAGGCCCTTCCCGCCAGTTGACGAATTCAGGCGGAGGATGCAGGGGACAGTGCGCGGCGCGTTGGGCCGGTATGACCGGAAGCTCGGTCTCGGGGCGGGATTCGGAAGTTGTTGCCGTCACAAACGTTTCCTTATAAGTGTCAGTTGTCTGCCAATTATCGGAGCGTATGACCCAGCTGGTTGGCAGTCAACTGTCAGTTACGCTGTCGCTATGACCGCGGTTTCCGACCGACCGTTGCGGGCGGACGCCGCGCGCAACGCCCAGCGGATCCTGCGGGCGGCACGGGACGTCTACGACGAGCTGGGGCCGGAGGCACCCATCGAGGTGATCGCCCGTCGCGCAGGAGTCGGCGAGCGGACGCTCTATCGCAGGTTTCCGACCAAAGCCGAGCTGATCAGGGCTGCGCTGGATCAATGCATCGCCGAGGACCTCACGCCGACGATCGAGGCCGTCCGGCACGCCGATGACCCGTTGCGCGGCCTCGCCCAACTGATCGACGCGGCGATATCGCTGGGCGCTCGCGAACACAACCTGCTGACCGCGGCGCGCATGGCCGGGTCGCTGACCCCCGACATCTCGACCTCGCTGTATGAGGCGCTGAGCGAGCTTGCCCAGCGAGGCCAGCAGGCCGGTGTCGTCCGTGCCGACCTGGTCGACGACGATCTGCCGCGGCTGATCGCGATGCTGCATAGCGTGCTGTGGACGATGGATTCGAACAGCGACGGCTGGCGCCGCTACGTCGCGCTGATACTCGACGCCATATCGATCGACAAACGACGGCCCCTGCCCCCGGCCGGCGCTCTCCGTTTTGCGCCCGCGTCGAGCAGCTGGCCGATGTGACGGGTCGTTATCCGTTCGTGACTATTTCTTGATTTGCCCGTAAGCTGCGTGCCGTGGGTCGTCACCGATTAGCCAGCAGCCGGCGAAAAGCGCCGGTCGCAGTGGCTGTGGTGGCGGCTCCGGCCGCCGCTTTCTTTGCCCTCGGTGGCAGTGCATATCAATCCACCCCCCGCAGTGACGCCGATTCGGTTGCTGGGGCGGCTGCGCCGTGCTGCCTACAGGTCTTGGCGGGCGCACCGGCGTCGTCGTCGTGGGCTCCGTCCAGCGTGACCGCCGGCCCCGGTGACATGCAGCCGGCGTCGAGAGCATCGCGATGGCGCGTGGCGCCAAAATATGTCCCGCAGCTGTTGCCCGTAGGCCGCGCTCCGGAGCGCGGCCTGCAGGTCAAGACGATTTTGGCCGCTCGCACTATCAGTGCGGTGTTCCCCGAGATCACGAACATGGGCGGAGTTCGGCCGGACGCACTGCCATGGCATCCGCGGGGTTTGGCGATCGACGTGATGATCCCTAATCCCAGTAGCGCCGCGGGAATCGCGCTCGGCAACCAGATCGTCGCGTTCGCGCTGAAGAATGCGGGCAGATTCGCGTTGCAAGATTGCATCTGGCGGGGCACTTATTACACCCCGAGTGGGCCATCAGGATCGGGCTACGGCCACTACGACCACGTCCACATCACCACCCATGGCGGCGGATACCCCACCGGCGGCGAAGTCTACGTTCGCTAGTCGTGAGCTACGGCGCTGCCGGTCCGGTGAGCAGCTGCCGAATCACCGGCGCAGCCCAGCGACAGAGTTCCTCGCGGCTCAGGTTGGCCACCGGCGGATTCACCAGCACATAGCGGGTCATCGCAAGCCCGATGACGAAGGCGCCGGTTAGCCCTGCCCGCTGCACGGGATGGTCCGGAGTGGCGCTGATCAGCTTGGGCGCGATCTGTCGTGCGAACACCTGCCGCAATGTCTCGGCCGCGAGCTGGCTCGTCATGGCCGCCCGCAACAGCGCCACGAACGTCTCGTCTTCCTCCCATACCGCGAAGAATCGGTCTAACAAAATATTCGCGACCTCGTCGGGGTCAACGCCCGACAGATCTGGCAGCTCGATCGCGAAATCGGCTGCTGCTGCGAACAAGTTCTGCTTGCTGCCGAAGTAGCGGATCACCAGCGCTGCATCCACACCGACGTCCGCCGCGACGGCGCGCAAGGTCGTGCGTTCATATCCTTCAGCCCCGAAACGGCGACGTGCCGCCGCCAAGATGTCGGCGCGAGTTCGACTGGCGTTGCGAGGTCGCACCGTTGTCACGTCGGCGCCGGCCCAACCAGCAGCTGACGAAAGACCGGAGCGGCCCAGCGGCTGAGTTCCTCGCGGGTGAGGTCGGCCACCGGCGGGTTGGCGAGCACGGATCTGGTTGCGGCAAGGCCGATCACGAACGCGTCCGTCACTGCGATGCGCTTCATGTGGTTGTCCGGGGTGGCGCCCATCAGTGTGGGCGCGACATGGGTGGCCAGCGTCTCGTTCAAGGTATCGGCGGCAACCCGGCTGGTCATCGCCGCGCGCAACAGCGCCAGGAAGGCCTCGTCGTCCTCCCATACCGCGAAATAACGCGGCAGCAGCATGTCCGCGATGTCGTCTGGGTCCGCACCCGACAGGTCGGGCAGATCGATCCTGAATTCGGTGGCGGTCGCGAACAAGTCTTGCTTGCTGCCGAAGTAGCGGATCACCAGCGCCGCATCCACCCCGACATCTGCGGCGATAGCACGCAACGTGGTGCGCTCGAACCCCTCCGCCGCGAATCGGCGGCGCGCCGCGGCCAGGATGTCGGCCCGCGTCTGAGCGGCATCGCGGGGGCGGGTCTCCGGCATCATGAAACCTTATATGTCATCCGCTGTTGACAACCGGTCGGGGTGCGCGTAGCTTCCAAGTCACCGACTGTTGACAAAAGTCATCGGCCGTTGAAATAGGTTTCACGCAGAGCAGGTGGTCCCCATGGCCGGAGGCATCGGACGGGCCGGCACCGCAAGTTCCGGGACCGCGAGGAAGAGACATCGGGCGGGCATTGCAACCCACTGCCGCCCGATTGATGGGCCTCAGACCGAACCAAGTAGCAGCCGCGCTCGTGTTAGTGGCGAGGGCGTATGCGGCCCCGGGTTCGCACAACCCGTGGCCATTGCTGGTGGGGGCCCGCACCGCTTCCCCGATCTCGATCGGGGACAGCAAAGACGCGCCGTCCGTGTGCCGAGGGGCCACGTGGACAGCACGACATGCCAAATGCGGCGACGACGCCGGCAAGGAACACGCTCAGAGAAGGGTTAGTAACGTGACACAGTCATTGAGCCGCAAAGATTTTGGTGCTCACACCGCTGGCAGCGTCATCGCCGGTGTGCAGGGTGCACTGCCGGAGTATCGATACGCGCAGAGCGAGATCACCGAGTCGCTCGCCGCGTTGCCGGCTTTCCATGGACGCGAAGACATCCTGCGGAAGCTGCACGCGAGCTCCAAGGTCAACAGCCGCTACCTGGTGAGGCCTCTCGAGGAGTACGGGTCGCTGACCGACTTCGGCGTCGCGAACAACATCTTCATCGAGAATGCGGTGGAACTTGGTTGTGCGGCGCTGACGGCGGCGCTCGATGAAGCGGGATTGCAACCGCAGGACGTCGATGTCATCTTCTCGACAACGGTCACCGGTATCGCCGTTCCGTCCCTCGACGCTCGCATCGCTTCTCGGTTGGGGCTGCGACCAGATGTGCGGCGCGTGCCGTTGTTCGGTCTGGGCTGCGTCGCAGGGGCTGCGGGTGTGGCCCGGCTCAACGACTACTTGCGAGGTGCACCCGACGACGTCGCGGTCTTGGTCGCCGTCGAGCTGTGCTCGTTGACCTTCCCCGCGGCGGCCGGAGGTTCGATAGCCAGCCTCGTCGGCACCGCTCTGTTCGGCGACGGTGCCGCGGCGGTGGTCGCCGTCGGCGAACGGCGCGCTGACAAGATCGGTGCCGCGGGCCCGGACGTCCTGGGATCCCGTAGCCATCTCTACCCCGACTCGCAAAACACGATGGGCTGGAACGTCGGCTCCACCGGATTTGGCCTCATCCTTTCTCCGGACGTCGCGACCGTCGTCGAGCAGTATCTGCCCGAAGACGCCACCAGGTTCCTTGCCGCACACGGTTTGAAGATCGCCGATGTTCCTACCTGGGTGAGCCATCCCGGTGGCCCGAAAGTCATCGAGTCGATCGTCGGCTCACTCGGATTGCCCGACGACGCACTCGAATTGACGTGGCGTTCGCTCAGCGAGGTCGGCAATCTCTCGTCGGCGTCGGTGCTGCACGTGTTGCGCGACACCATCGCCAAACGCCCGGCCGCGGGAAGCCCTGGGCTGATGATGGCAATGGGCCCCGGCTTCTGCTCCGAACTCGTGATGCTGCGCTGGCGCTGATATCGATGAACTGGTATTTGCTGTTGATCGGCGCGGTCGCCGTCGAGCGCCTGGCCGAACTCGTGGTGACCCAACGTAACCGCGCCTGGAGTCAGGCGCACGGCGGCGTCGAATTCGGCGCCGGACACTATCCGGTGATGGTGGCGCTGCACACCGGGCTGCTGGTGGGATGTTTGGCCGAGCCGATCGTGTTGCATCGTCCGTTCGTTGCAGTGCTGGGCTGGCCGATGCTCGCGATTGTCGTCGCCGCACAGGCATTGCGCTGGTGGTGCATCAGCACCCTGAAGCACCAGTGGAATGCCCGGGTGATAGTGATACCGGGCGCGACGCGGATCACCGGCGGCCCGTATCGCTTTCTGCCTCACCCGAATTACGTCGCGGTGATCGCCGAAGGCTTTGCGCTGCCGTTGGTGCACACCGCATGGATAACCGCGCTGGTGTTCTCGGTTCTCAACGCGGTCCTGCTGCGGACGCGAATTCACACTGAAAACGCTGCGCTTGTGAGCCTGGGATGATCGATCTCCTGGTCGTCGGCGGTGGCCCGGCCGGATTGGCCACTGCGATCAACGGCGCCAAGGCCGGCTTGGAAGTCGTCGTCGTCGAAAAGCGCGCCGGAGCCATCGACAAGGCCTGCGGTGAAGGGCTGATGCCACACACGCTGCGGCACTTGGAGTCTCTCGGCGTGAACCCGCACGGCAAGCCGTTCCGGGGGATCAGTTACTGGGACGGCACCCGACACGTCAACGCGCCATTCAGTCGTGGCGCTGGACGCGGCGTACGCCGAACCGTGCTACACGGCGCGCTTCTCGACGCTGCCGCCCGCGCGGGCGTGCGGATCTGCCAGGATGAAGTGGGTGAGATAACCCAAGACGCGACGTCTGTCCACGCTGGGGATTGGCGGGCACGCTACCTCGCCGCCGCCGACGGGCTGCACTCGCCGATCCGCCGGTCGTTGGGCCTGGAACAACCGAGCCCGGGTGCGCGTCGGTGGGGCATCCGACGGCACGTGCGAACCGCGCCGTGGTCGGACTACGTCGAGGTGCATTGGGCGCCCGATGCTGAGGCGTACGTGACGCCGATTGCCGATGACTGCGTGGGCGTAGCGGTGCTGAAGTCACGTCGTGGTGGATTCGATTCCCACCTCGCGGAGTTTCCCGCGTTGCGGGATCGGATCGAGGGCCTGCCGCATGAGCCCGATCGGGCTGCCGGGCCGCTGCGCCAACGGGTTTCAAGCCGAGCTGCAGGCCGGATTCTGCTAGTCGGTGACGCTGCGGGCTACGTCGATGCGCTCACCGGCGAGGGTCTCGGCCTGGCCTTCGGTGCAGCCGAGCTGTTGGTGAAAGCTGTTGTCGCGGAACGCCCGGACACCTACGACCGCCAATGGCGCCATATGACGCGGCGTTATCGAATGCTGACCGCGGCCTTACTTCAGGTGAGCGGCTCTCCGCCGATACGGGCGCACATCGTGCCGGCCGCGGCGGCAATGCCGGCCCTCTTCACGGGAGTCGTCAACCTGCTTGCGCAGTGAGAAGCCGGTCAGATCTCGGGCGTGACAACACTTGCGACCGCACTGGGTAGCACGCTTTCGGGAATCTCGCGGGTAGTGCTGCCCAACGCGTTTTCGCGCGTCACGACGTAGGTGTAGCGGTCAGCTCCGGGATCCCTGGCGAATGGTTCGTCGCGGTCGAGGAGCTGTTCCAGTGTTTTGCGATCGTCAGGATGCAGTGCGTCACCATTGATGGCGCCACTGGCCTTCAGGCCGGCGAAGCCGCCACGTCGCTCGATGATGTAGCGATCCTGCATTGCTGTGCCTCGATCGTCCTGGCTTGACAACGGGTCAGACGGAGATGTCGGCCTCTGGAATGCCGACTCGTGTCCATGCGTCGTCCACCCCACGATATACGTTGGTATCGCTGGGGAATAGAGATCTGGCGGCGGCGCGGGTTAGCGTGGCGAACTCTGCCATCCCCGTCGACGCGTGAGCTTTAGGACTAGTCAGCGCCGCATACCAGACTTTTCCGGCCTTTTCCCAGGAGCGTCCACCGATAGTCAGCGCCGCGAGGTAGAAGGCGTGATTTGGGATGCCGCTGTTCTCGTGCGGATCCCCATCGGGAATGTAGTCGCTGTAGTGCGACGGCTGCGGCGACATGCAGTGTTGAGAGCGCGGTTGAGCCATGTTGCGCAGGCACGTGTAGCCTTTCGCAATTGCGGCCGGGCCGAGCACCGCTGCGCCGATAAGCCAGTCCGCTTGCGCGGCGGTCTGCTTCCTGCGCCATTGATGAAACATCGCACCGAATACATCGGAGATGCTCTCGTTGAGAGCACCTGGCTCGCCGGTGTAGTCGAGGCCCGCGGTGAATTGGGTAACGCCGTGCGTTAACTCGTGGCCGATCACGTCATCCGCTTTTGTGAAGTCGGTGAATACTTGGCCATCCCCGTCTCCGTACGTCATCTGAGCGCCATTCCAGAAGGCGTTGTCGTAGCGCACCCCGTAGTGAATCGACGACATCAGTGTCATGCCGGCATCGTCAACCGAGTTCCGCCCAAAGCACTGCCGATAGAAATCGACGACGGCGTGGGTTGTGTCGAAGGCGCGGTTCGCTGTGATGTCCGAGCTGCTGCCCGGATTCGCGACGGGCGAGCCGGGCAGCGATCGAGTGTTTTTACAGTCGTAGACCGTTACCGCTGGTACAGACGCCAGCACACCGGCAACTTGCAAGGTGGTGATTCCGGTGGCAAGCAGACTCGCCTGCACCGCCTCGGTCTGGGCGTTTCGCAGCCGTCGCCACGCTTCCTCGACCGCGACACAATCGTTTATCGCCTGTCGCGACTCTGCCGGGATCGATTGGTCCTCGGCGAGCCTGCGTAGCACAGCTGTCGGAATGATGAAGCGACCGCTACGAGCGCACATGAGCCAACTCCTCTGAGAACGCACAGTTTAACCGGACGTCGAGGCGGAGTTCGGTATTGGAGGTTCCGCGGAGCTGCGCCCTTCGTCGGGGGACTAACGCCAGCCAAAAGTCACCATCGCGTCACCATTCGAGAACGGTTCTGCGGCGCGGGTCGTCTTCAAGATCAACTCCGTGAACAATTGCGTCATTGTCTAATACGACTCAGGTACGACCATGCGGTCTTGCTGCACCTTTTGGGCGAATAAAGGAGCTGACGTTTGATGGCGATCTTTGATCGGCTCGGTATCAAAGTTGTTGCCGGCGTCGGGTTGTGCGGGGCCGCCATGGCGTTGAGCCCGGACGCTGCGGCTAGCCTGCTGAAAATAGGTGGCTATTCGTGCGTCCAGGGAATTGCGGGCGAAACTGCGCCGGCGGCGGTCGCCGGCGGACCGGTGGTCGCGCCGGTGTGCGTTGCGCCTGCGCCTGCTGGTGCGGCATTCTCCGGTGCGGCTGGTCCTGCCGCCGCTGCTCCGGTGCCGGCCGGTGCTCCGGCGGGCGCGGGCGCCCCAGTGCCGGTTGGTGCTCCGGTTCCGGCCGGCGCGGGTGCCCCAGCGCCGGTTGGCGGTCCGGCGGGTTTGCCCTTCGGTGCTCCGGTGATAGCTGGTGCTCCGGCGCCTGGGGGCGCTTTACTCACTGGCGTGGGTGGCCCTGCGGGTAAGGACGCGCCGACAGGTACGACGCCGACTGGCGGTCCTGCGCCCGGTCAGCCGATTCTGCCTGGCCCTCTGGAGTGACGACCGGTCGTTGAGTCAAGCC
>NZ_DATMLH010000330.1:0-18838 GCF_035570115.1 Mycobacterium sp. | reverse complement strand
GCCGATGTCGAGCGGTCGATGAGATTCTGGCGAGAGGGGCTGGGATTCACCGAACTGTTCGACCACACGTTCCGCGGTAACTGGCCGGAGCTCTTCGGGGCCGGCTCGGATCAGCTACGGTCGATATTTCTGGGTGATCCGCAGACTCCCGACACCGGCATCGTCGAACTCGTGGTCTTTGACGGAGCCGGTGACGCGCCGACGCCAGTTCCGGCTCCCCGGCACGGATTCTTCCTACTCTCCCTGCAGCGGGACGTCGACGCGACGCTGTCCGGCTTGGCCGCTTTGGGTTTCACCGACGGAGTGCGTCGCATCAGCGTGCCCGCACCGGGCGGCGCGACGGTCCCGATGGCAGTAATCGCCGCGCCGGACGGTGTACTGGTCGAGTTGATCGGACCGCCGGCATGAGCGCTCTCGTCACCGGCGGTGCATCGGGTATCGGGCGGGAAGTCGCCGGCCGGTTGCGCGACACCGGCCACGACGTCGTGGTGTGGGACCAGGCTGGCGGCGACATCGATTGCGATATCAGCGATCCGGAGGCGGTAACGGCAGCAATGAGCCGCACCGTGCGCGACCACGGCGTGCCGACCCGAATTGTGGCCTGCGCGGGCATCGGCGCATCCGGCACGCTGCTGGCGCAGTCGGTTGAGCAGTGGCAGCGGGTGCTGGCGGTAAATCTCACCGGCAGCTGGCTGACCATTCGGGCAGCCGCTCAGGCGATGATCGATGCGGAAATCGACGGATCGATCGTTGTCGTCTCCAGCATCAGCGGCACGGTTGCCGACCGGGATATGGGTGCCTACTGCGTGTCCAAAGCGGGGTTGAACATGCTGGTCAAGGTCGCGGCTGTGGAATGGGGCGGCCACGGTATCCGGGTGAACGCCGTCGGGCCCGGTGTCACCCGGACACCGATGCTGGGCGAACCGGAGCAACTGCCCGGCTGGGTGGAAGGTTTGTCTGAGCGCACCGCCTTGGGACGTCTGGGCGAGGCCGGTGACGTCGCCGGTGTCATCATTGGTGTCCTCGAATTACCTTGGGTGACAGGCCAGATCGTGCACGCCGACGGTGGCCTCGCGCTGCACAGCCCGATCGACGCGTATGGTCAGATGCAGCGACTGCGTGGCACGGTCACGCCGCCCCGAAATCGATGACACCACGGACGATTTCACCGTTGAGCAGGTCGGCATAGGCGTCGTTGATGTCGTCGAGCGGGTATCGTCTGGTGATCATCTCGTCGAGCAATAGTTGACCGGTCTCATAGAGCCTGGCCAGCCGGGAGATATCCGACTTTGCGTTGCACGACCCGAATATGGTGCCGGCCAGCGTCTTGTTCATCAGGATGAAATCCTGCAGGTCGATCTTGACGGAGTGGGTCAACTGCGATGTCATCCCGGTGAGCACGCATGTCCCGCCCTTGCGGGTGAGCTTCACCGCATCGCGTACGTCCTCGGGGGCGATGAGAGACGGCGAGACCACGACGGCGTCGGCCATGACCCCGTACGTCAAACCAGTGACCAGATCCAACGCCTCGGCTGCCGTTGCGGCGGTGTGGGTGGCGCCGAACTTCAGCGCCGATTTCTGCTTGAACTCCACCGGGTCGACGCCGACGATCTGCGCGGCGCCGTTGATGCGGGCCCCCTGGATCGCGCCGGTGCCGATGCCGCCGACGCCGACTACCACGACGGTGTCGCCGGCCCGCATGTTGGAGCGGTTCGCGACGGAACCGTAGCCGGTCGGAATGGCGCACGACAGTAGCGCGCTCGGCACCAGTGGTAGGTGCCGCTCGATCTTCACGATCGAATTCGTCGACACGACAGTGTGTTCGGCGAACGTGCCGACCTTCGCCAGGTGACCCAGATCCTTACCGTCAGCGGTGTGGTGGCGGAAGGTGCCGTCGGTCGGCATCCCTGGGGTCAGCGTCCCGATGCCCTCATCACACAGGTACTCCATGCCGGTTGCGCACCAGCGACATTGGCCGCAGACCGCGACGAACGACGTCACCACGTGGTCCCCGGGCTCGAAATCGGTGACGCCGTCGCCCACTTCGCGCACGATGCCCGAACCCTCGTGGCCGCCGACGGTGGGAAACATCGTGGGCAGCCCCATCGCGCGAAGGACTTCGTTGGGCGCCGCCATGTCGCCCTTGAGGATGTGGTCGTCGGAGTGGCACAACCCGGCGGCCGCCATCTGAACGAGAACCTCGCCGGCGCGAGGCGGGTCTAGCTCGAATTCCTCGACGGACCAAGGGCCACCGACGTCATGCAGAATCGCCGCCCGGCTTTTCATGGCAGCGGGGTGAAGCTGACCGGAAGCTTGTTGGGCGACCGGAAGGTGTGTCCGACGATCTTGGACTCCTTGCCGGTGCCGTCGTCGGCAACGAATGCCAGGTCCTTGACGCGGTCGAGCAGGCTGTTCAGCATCACCCGGGTCTCCAGCCGCGCCAGGTGCATGCCCAGGCACATGTGGATCCCGCCAGCGAAGGCGATGTGCGCGTGCCGCTGCCGGTGGATGTCGAACGTGTTGGCGTCGGGCCAGCGGCTTTCGTCGCGGTTGGCAGAGCCCACGCAGATGTCGACCTGCGCGCCGGCCGGGATTGTCTTGCCGCCCATTTCGACGTCCTCGGTGGTGGTCCGCATGACCATCGTCAGCGGGGTCTCCACCCGCAGCCCCTCCTCGATCGCGATCGGTATCAGCGACCGGTCCTGGTGCACCATCGCCAACTGCTCGGGGTGGGTCAGCAGCAGGAACAGCAGATTGCCGGAAGACCGGTACGTAGTCTCCAGGCCCGCCGGCAAAAGCAGGCGCAAGAAGGCGATGATGGCCTCGTCGGTCAGCTTCTCGCCGTCGATCTCGGCCGCGACCAGGTCGCCGATGATGTCGTTGGTCAGTTTCCGACGCCGCTGCTCGACTTGGTTGAGGAAGTAGCCGTGCAACTCGTTCGCCGCGGTCAACCCCGCCATGATGTCGGTCGGGATCGAGATGAGGTCAAGCGACAGCCGCCTGAACAGATCCAGATCCTCGCGAGGCAGCCCCAGCAATTCGGAGATGATCCGGGTCGGAAACTCGAACGTCAGCGCCTTGACCAGGTCGGCGTGGCCCTCGTCCTTGATTTCGTCGACCAACTGGTCGCAGACCGGGCCGATGACCGATGGCTCCCAGCGTTCCAGCGCGGTCGCCCGGAAGGCCTTGGCCACCAGGCTGCGGTGGTCGTGATGCTCCTTGCCGCCCATCGCCAGGATGGTGTGGCCCATGACCAAACCGATCGTTTTGTCGTACTCGGCGGACGTGAAGACGCGGTCGTCGCGGAACGCGCGGAACACGTCGTCGTAGCCGAACAACACCCACTCGTCGCCCGGCCGCAGTTCTTCGGGCATCTGTTCGTGATCCATGAAGGAGCCGTGCCACACCGGATCGGTGCGCCGCATGTATTCGAAGAAGATGTAGGGGCTGGTTTCACCGGTGAGGTCGAGGGTGACGGGCTCGTCAGGATCGGTGCGCAGCGTCATTGCCGCTCCTAGTTGGTGGCTGGGCGCTCTGGGATTGTCGCTATCATTGCATAAATAGCAACGAAGCCCAACGGGTTGTGGTGTTTACCGTAATGGGGACAGTATTGACCTGCACGATCGTCAGGGAGGCGGTGATCCGGCCGTGCTGAAACGCCGATTGGTCTGCTCCCTCGATGAATTGCCGCCGGGCACGATGAGGCTGGTCGATGTCGGCAAATTCGGCGTGGGTGTCTACAACGTGCGGGGGTCTTTGCACGCGATCGTCAACTACTGCTCCCACGAGGGTGCGCCGTTGTGTCTGGGCTACATCGGCGGAACCAACGAAGCCGACCCCGAAGCGGCGGACGGGCTGCGGCGTACCCGTGACGGTCAGATCGTTCGGTGCCCTTGGCACAACTGGGAATTCGACCTCACCACGGGCTGCAACGTTGCCGATCCGCGGCGGCGAATCCGGACCTACGAAGTCGACGTCAGCGACGGCGAGGTGTATCTGACCGCATGATCATCGATGCCAATGTTCAGCCGCATTTCGGCTATAACGCCGAAATCCGGCGTTACCTCCCTGCCGCCCACCGCCTGCGGTCGATTCCCGACGTCGAACAGCAGTGGTATCAGGCCCCGGGCGGCGACTACCGGCAAGACCTGTACGGGGAGCACTACCCGGGGTCCGATCCTGAAACCGTTGCTCGTCATCTTTTCGACGACACCGGGGTCCAGTACGCCATCTTGAACCCCTTGACCCGCGGCAACATTGCCGACTATCTGCTCAACAGCCGAATCTGCGCCGCGGTCAACGACTGGCTGCTGGACCGCTGGCTGGAGCCAGACCTCACCGACCGTTTCCGCGGGACCATCCGGGTCAACCCCGAGGATCCCAAAGGTGCGGTCGCCGAGATCGAACGCCTTGCCGCACATCCCAAGCTGGTGCAGGTCGGTGTCCCGATGCAGTCCCGTGAGCCCTATGGCAAACCGATGTTCGAGCCGATCTGGGAGGCCGCGGCCGCCCACGGGTTGCCGGTTGCGGTGCACATCAACGGCGGCAATGGCGTCGATTACCCGCCGACGTTCGCCGGCCACGCGCACACCTACCCGGGCTACGCGGCCTTCATGCCCCTGAACTATTTCGTCCACCTCGCGACGCTCATCGTCGAAGGCGTCTTCGGCAGGCATCCGGAGCTGAAATTCGTTTTTGCCGACGGCGGATACGACATTCTCACCCCGCTGATGTGGCGGCTGGACACCTTCTGGTTGTCGATGCGCGACCAGACGCCGTGGGTCGACCGCTATCCCAGCGAGTACCTGCCCGGCCATGTTCGGTTCTGTTCGTCGGCCTTCGACGGGCCAACCGACATCGGTCAGATGCAGCGTTGGATGGACTTCACCGGCAAGGCTGACCTGCTGATGTATGGGTCGAGCTACCCGCACTGGTCGACGTCGCCGCCGGACGCTGCGGCCTCAGGTCTCGACGCCGCACAATGCGACAAGATGCTGTGGCAAAACGCCAGCGAGCTCTACGGGCTTGCAGTCAAGGAGACATCGCGATGACCACGATCGAACGGATCGAACCGCAGACCGAGATCGCGGTCGCCATCGTCGACACCGATGTGCACCCGCTGCCCGTCTCAACCGACGTACTCAAGTCGTATGCGCCCGCCGAATGGGTCGACAAGATCTGGCCCTCCGGAAATGCGGTCAGCCCGTTGCCGCATTTCTATGACACGCCTGACTCATACAAGACCATGTCACTGCGTGTCGACGCCGCCCCGCCCGGTGGTGGTGTTGCCGGTAGCGATCCCGACTACGCGGCGAAACAACTGCTGGTCGACGCCGGCGTCAGCATCGCATCACTGGAGCCGATGTGCGACGCGCAGCTGCCGCAGGCCGAGCATGTGCTGAAATCCACCTACAACGACTGGCTTGCCGACATCTGGCTAGACCAGAACAATGCGCACGGCCGCTGGCGGGGCTCGATCAGCGTCAGCGCACAGGTGCCTGAGCAGGCGGCGCGCGAAGTCGAGCGGTGGACAGGGCATCCCTATATGGCGCAGATATTGATGACGCCGCAGACACGTGGAATCCCTTTCGGCAGCCCGCATTTCGATCCGCTTTATGAGGCCGCGTCCCGTAATGGTTTGCCGGTGGCCACTCACTTGATGGGGCAGACGCCGTTCGAGCTGATTCCGATTTACCCGGTCGGCAATCCGGCGCACTGGCACGATTTCTTTGCCTCTTGGCCGCTGCTATACGTCTCGCATTTGATGAGCCTGGTGTTTGACGGTGCCTTCGACCGCCACCCCGATCTGCGGGTGGTGTTCATCGAGGGTGGCTTCACCTGGGCGATGCCGGTGATGTCGCGCATGGACCGGATTTGGGAAGCCCGCCGCGCCGACCTACCGCACGTCCGTCGCCGGCCGTCGGAGTATGTGCGCGAACACGTCCGGTTCACCACCCAGCCGCTGGAAGACGCCGACGTCAGGCAATTCCGTGAATATCTGGAAATGATGGACCTGGGCGACAACCTGATGTTTTCGACGGATTATCCCCATTGGAGTTACGACTCGCCGGCCTACGCGATCAACCGTTTCCCCGCGGCGCAACGGGAGCGAATCATGCGCGGCAACGCGACCGCGTTGTATGGATTGCCGGCGACGGTGAAAGCGCTGCCCGGGGAACAACCCCCGGTGGGTGTCAGTTTCGAGTGAGGCAGTGATCGAGCCGGTCGCCAGGCTGCGTGCCCTCGTCGATGAATACGACGCAAAGTGGTCGGCCCTCGATCTCGTGGGCGTTGCCGCGCTCTGGGAAGACGACACGCCGCAGCCGGTGTACATCGGCGACGAGTACGCGATGCCGCTGATCGGCGCCGACGAGCTCGACCGGCACTGGGCACGGGTCGCCGGGCGCCTCAAGCGCGCGTCGGTGTCCTCGCAGCTGCGATCGGCCGATCTGCTCGCCGACGGCTTCGCGCGCTGCGTCGTGCTGAGCCGATGGAGCTTCATCGGACATGAATCCGACGTCGAGCACAGCGGTAGCAGCTGGATCACCTGGCTGGTAGTGGCGCGCGGCGAGGCGTACCGCATCTTTCACCACATGGAGTCGCAGGTCTACCTTGACGAAGGCTTAGGTGAACACCATTCGAAACGGCTGAAAGACTAGAGAGCATGACGACCGAGACCGATCGTGCGCAGCCAAAAGGGCCCAGAGGGCCTAGAGGAATTGGTCGCATCGACCCGGCGCTGCGTGACGCCGCAGCCAGCCTGGACATCGTCGAATTCCATGCGGAGACACTTCCCGCCGAGCGGGAGCGCGCCGATCGGCAGGCGGCCGAGCGCGCGGCCGCCGTCGACACCGGCAGCGTCGAGATCGAAGACCGCGCCATCACCGGTCCGGAGGATCGACGGCTTGGACTGCGGCTGTACCGCGGCCTGACCAAGTCGGCGGCGCCGCTGGCACTGTATGCCCACGGTGGCGGTTTCGTGACCGGAAACCTCGACACGGACCATCTGCACTGTGTAGACCTGGCCCGCGCGGCCGGCTGCCTCGTCGTGTCGGTCGACTATCGGCTCGCACCCGAGCACCCGTGCCCGGCCGCACTTGATGACGTCGAAGCGGCGTTTCTTTACGCCGTCGAGAACAGTGCCCGCCTTGGCGCGGACGGCAACCGCGTCGTGGTGATGGGCCGGGATGCGGGTGCGGCTCTGGCCGCGACGTTGGCTCAGCGCATGTTCGACGCGGAGGGTCCGCCGATCCTGGCCCAGGTGCTGCACCAGCCGATGCTCGACTCCGATGCGACACCATCGCGCCGGGAATTCCAGCGCACGCCGGGACTCAACGGCCCCGCGGTGAGTCGGGCATGGGGGCACTATCTCGGTCACAGCGCCGCGACGGCCCAACATGTGCCGGCCCACCGGGCGAACCTGGAGGGGTTGCCGCCGGCCTTCATCAGTTGCGCGGAGATCGACCCGTGTCGCGATGAAGCCATCGACTACGCGAACCGGCTGTTGCACGCCTATGTGCACACCGAGTTGCATGTCGTCGCGGCGACGTTTCACGGGTTCGATTCAGTGGTGCCGGAGTGGGTGGTGTCCCGGGAAAGCGCCGCGCTGCACGCTCAGGTGCTTCGCCGCTCGTTTGCCATTTAGCTGCTCAACTCATACCGGCTGGAACTTGGTGATCAGCCACGTGCCGTGGACCTTAGTCAGCGACACCAGCACGCTGCTCGACGCCATCGCCGGGTCGGGCCGTTCTTTGCTGGCGGTGGCCTGGTTGACGAAGAGCAACACGACCGCTGAATTCGGTTGCAGTTCGGTCGCCGCCGCCCCCACCACCTGAGCCGTAGTGGTCAGCGCCTTTTCCTTGGCGGCCGGGGTCACGATCTCCTTGGTGAACTGATCGTAGTAGTTCAGGAAATCTCCGGTGAGATGGGATTTGGCAGCGGCGAAGTCCTGGTTGAGGGTGTCCGGTTTGTAGGACAGCAGCGCGACGGTACCGTCGCGCGCGGCATTGATCGCTGTCTGGGCGGCTGCGGTGTCGGTCTGCTCATCGTGCCGGTACTGACCGACGTACAACCACGTCGCCAGCGCACCGGACAGCAGCAGAAGCAGGACGAGGACCACCGGGGCGACTTTGACGCGTAGACGGCGCGCGAGCTTTTCGCCGAGGCCCAACGTGGTGTCGTCGTCTTGCTGGGCTTCGTCGGCGTCGTCGTCGGCCGTCTTGTCGATCTCGACCCCGTCGCTGGGCTCCAGATCGGCCACGTCCTCCACGTTCTGCTGCTCGGTCTTGTCGTCGGCGCTCATAGCACGAACTCGACTTTCGAAATCTTCAGTTGATCACCGTCGCGGACCACTGAAACCCGGAACCGAAAAGCGCGTGGATCGTCTTTGGCGCCAGCCGCATTGGTGACGCGCTCGTTGGCCAGCACCAGAACCACGGCGGAATCCTTGCTCATCGACTCCACCGCACTGGCCGTGACCGACCCTTGGGTGACCGCTTTGGAATCTTTCACCACCGACGCGAAATCGTCCGCGCGACGCTGGAAGTCGTCCCTGAATTCGCCGGTGGCGCTGTCGAGTACCCGCTGGACGTCTTCTTTGGCCTTGTTGAAGTCCAGTGACGTCAGGTTGACGACGCCTTGTCTGGCGGCAGCGACGTACGCCGCGGATCGCTGCCGTTCCGCCAGGACGGTGTGGTGATGCCAGAGCATCCATCCGCTCGCTCCGAGCAGACCGCAGATGGCCAAGATGACGGCAGCGGCGAGGACCCTGGATAACCCGGATAACCCGGACAACCCCGGCACCCGCAACCGCCGGCTGGTCGACTCGGTCGACCCCGCAGATGGCTCGGGCTCCTCGGATGGCTCGGGCGTTCCTGATGGCTCGGGCGTTTCGGGCGCCTCTGCGGTGTCGTCTGCGGCTTGCACGACGGTGGTGTCTTCGGCGTCCTTGTCGGCTTCCGCCTCCGCCTCCGCTTCCGCCTGCGCCGCGCGCCGTAATTTGATGGCTCTGGCGCGTGCGCGTGCCGCCGCAGCCAGCGCTTCTGCCTCAGCCGCCTCGGCCTCGGCCTGCTCGGCTAACGCGATCGCGTCCGCCTTCGCCTTGGCGGAATCCGCCGGCCGTTCGCCCGCGTCAGCCACGGCGACCACAGCTTCTCGACGTCATTATCGACTGAACTCCGGTATCTCTTACTGTATTGCTCATTGCTACCATCGAGGGCACCAGTGAAGCCCGACTGGGATCGAATCGGACGGGAAGGTCCAGCCACCATCATGACTGCCGTCGATTCCCCCGAAAAGATACTCTTCGCCTCCACCACCCAAGCTTTTCTCCAAAAAGAGGTTCCGCTGGGCCGGGTGCGGGAGCTGCACGCGGCGGGCATCTCCTTCGACGAGGATTGGTGGCGGCGGGCCGCTGAGCTGGGTTGGACGGCTTTGCTGGTCCCTGAGGAACTCGGTGGTGGCAGCGTTTCGGGCGATGGTTTCGCCGATCTGGCGATGGTCGCCGAACAACTCGGAAAGACGGTGGCGCCGGGTCCGCTGTATCCCGTCAGCACGGTGCTGGCCGCGCTGGTGGACTGCGCCGAGCACGACTCGCACGTGGCCACGATCGAGTCGTTGGTCTCAGGTGAAACGGTGGCCTCCTGGGCCGTCTACGAGCCGGGGCAGGCCTGGGACCCACATCAGCCGTCGCTGACCGCCACGTCGACAGAGTCCGGCTATCGCATCGACGGCGTCAAAGACCGCGTAGAGGCGGGCGCCCAGAGCGGCCTGCTGCTTGTGGTGGCGCGGACCGACGACGGCGTGCGCCAGTTCCTGGTGCCTACCAACGCCTCCGGAGTGCAGATCGAGCCCCAGCAGTCGGTCGATCTGGTCAAGCAATACGCACGCGTGCGTTTCGAGGGCGTGGCCGTCGACCACAGCGCGGCCGTCGGCAGCGTCGCCGAGACCGCCGGGCTCATCGACCGTCAAGGGCAAATCGCGCAAGTGCTGCAGTGCGCCGAAGTGGTCGGCATTCTCCAGACGGTTTTCGACTTCACCGTCGCCTGGGCATTGGACCGGCATACCTTCGGCCGCCCGCTGGCGTCCTACCAAGCACTCAAACACCGCTTTGCGGATATGAAGATGTGGTTGGAGGCGTGCCGGGCAACGACGGCCGCAGCGGTGGCCGCCGTCTCCGCCGGCTCACCCGACAGCGGCTTGTCGGCCAGCATCGCCAAGTCCTATGTGGGGGAAATGGCCACCGAGATCGTCCAGGGCTGCGTGCAGATGCACGGTGGCATCGGCGTCACCTGGGAACACGATCTGCACGTGTACTTGCGGCGAGTTGCGTTGTACCGGTCCATGTTCGGCACGCCCGAAGAGCACAACCTGCGGGTGTACCAGTGGCAAGAGACAGGCAACCCCGCCCCGAGGTCTGCTTGATGGCCGAGGCTCACGGGACAGTGGCATCCACCGACGTGGAATCCATGGACGAGTTCCGCGCCCGGGTGCGAGCCTGGCTGGCCGACAACATGCCACCCATCGATCCTGCGCATCCGCCGGCCGCACACCGCGACGAGGAGCGCTGCTGGCAGCGGGCCCGTGAACTTCAAAAGCGGCTGTATGAAGGAGGATTCGCCGGCATCTGCTTTCCCCGCGAGTACGGCGGGCTGGGTTTGGACTACGAATACCAGCAGGTGTTCAACGAGGAGAGCCTCAGCTACGAGATGCCGCTGATCCTCAACACGCCGACGTTCACCATCTGCTGCGCGACGCTGCTCGACACCGGTAGCGAGGAACAGAAACGCCAGCGCATCACCGCGGCGTTGCGGGGCGACGAGATACTGGTTCAGCTGCTGTCCGAACCCAGCGGCGGGTCGGATCTGGCCGGGGTGATCACCCGCGCCGAGCGGGATGGGGACCGCTGGGTGCTCAACGGCGCAAAGACGTGGAGCACCAGTGCATTCGCCGCCGACTACGGCCTTTGCCTGGCCCGCACCAACTGGGACGTGCCCAAGCATGACGGCCTGACCATGTTCTTGGTGCCGATCAAGCATCCGGGAATCACGTTGCGGCGCATCACTCAATTGAACGGTTCAACGGAGTTCTGTGAGGAGTTCCTCGACGGTGTCGACGTGGGCAACGACGCTGTCGTCGGCGAGGTGAACGATGGTTGGACGGTTGCCTCACGCCAGCTCTACCATGAGCGCCGTGCGGTAGGCGGGAGTTCGGAATTCGCCAGCGGCAGCGGCAGTGAGGGCGGCCGATCGACACCGGTGAACTACGCGGCGTTGGCCCGCAAGATCGGACAGGCCGATAACGAGCGGGTGCGGCAGATCGCCGGACGCGCGTTGGTGCACCGGGCGGTCAGCGACCAACTGGGCGACCATGTCTATCGCAGCGTCCGCGATGGCACCCTGCCGCCTGCTGCCGGAACCCTCCTCCGGCTTTTCCACGCCGAGACAGTCACTTTGGAGATGGATGCCGGGCTGGCAATCACCGGAACGGCCGGAGTCGTCGGCGCGGAGGGGGAGGGCCTGGAGACCGGCCTGCGCTACCTGTCCCGTCAGACGGTCTGCATTGGCGGCGGCACCAGTGAGTTGGCGCGCAACGTGATTGGCGAGAGGGTGCTGAACTTCCCCCGTGAGTACGCCGCCGACCGTGGCGTGCCGTTCAACCAAGTGCGGCACGGCAACTAGCCGCTAGACCGTGCGGGCCAACCGGTCCGCCAGCAGCTCGGCGAACCGCGCCGGATCCTCGGGTGTGCCGCCTTCAGCGAGAAGCGCTGTGCCGTAGAGCAATTCAGCGGTCTCAGCTACCGATGGGTCATCGGCGCGGTCTTTTTGCGCCTGCCGCAGGCCGGTGACGAGTGGATGATCCGGGTTGAGTTCCAACGTCCGCTTCTCGACCGGAACGTCTTGGCCGGAAGCCCGGTACATGCGGGCGAGCGTCGGGGTGATGCCGAAAGCGTCGGTGATCAGACAGGCGGGCGACTCGGTCAGCCGGGTGGACAACCGGACTTCCTTGACGTGCTCGCTCAGGGTCTCCTTCAGCCAGGTGAGCAGGTCGGCGAAATCCTTCTCCCGCTCCTTGCGCTCAGCCTCGTGGGCCGTCTTTTCTTCGTCGGTGTCGAGGTCCACCTCGCCCTTGGCCACCGACTGCAGTGGTTGGCCGGCGAATTCGGTCACCGACCCCAGCCAGATCTCGTCGACAGTGTCGGTGAGCAGCAGCACCTCATAGCCTTTGGCCTTGAAGGCCTCGAGGTGCGGTGAGTTGAGGATCTGCTGACGTGACTCGCCGGTGGCGTAAAAGATCTGCTGCTGGCCGTCCTTCATGCGTTCCACGTACGCGGCGAGGGTGGTGAGTTCGTCGTCGCTGTGCGTCGAGGCGAACGAAGAGATTTGCAGCAATGTCTCTTGGTTGTCGAAGTCCCGCATCAGGCCTTCTTTGAGGACCTTGCCGAACTGGCCCCAGAACGTGCGGTAATCCTCCGGCCGCTCAGACTGGAGATCCTTGATCGTCGAAAGGACCTTCTTGGTCAACCGCCGCCGGATAGCAGTGATCTGTCGATCCTGTTGCAGGATCTCGCGGGAAACGTTCAGCGACAGATCCTGCGCATCGACGACGCCCTTGATGAAGCGCAGATACCGGGGCATGAGCTCGTCGCAATCGCCCATGATGAAAACGCGCTTGACGTACAACTGCACACCGATGTCCGCACCCGGTTCGTACAAGTCGAACGGGGCGCGCGACGGGATGAAGAGCAGTGCCTGATACTCGAAAGTGCCCTCGGCCTTCATCGAGATGACCTCGAGCGGGTCGTCCCAGGCGTGCGCGATGTGCTTGTAGAACTCCTTGTACTCCTCGTCGGAGACCTCGTCTTTGGGCCTTGCCCACAGCGCCTTCATCGAGTTGAGGGTCTGGGTCTCGATGGTGACGGTCTCCTCGCCGCCATCCGCCCCGTCTTCTTCCAATGGAGGGGTCCGTACTTCGACCTCCATACGGATGGGCCAGGCGATGAAATCGGAGTACTTCTTGACCAGCGTCCTGATCTTCCACTCCGAGGTGTAGTCGTGGAGTGCGTCCTCTTTGTCTTCGGGCTTGAGGTGCAGGGTGACCGACGTTCCCTGCGGAGCCCCATTTTCGCCGTCGACCGTCTCAATGGTGTAGGTGCCGTCGCCGCTCGACTCCCACTTGGTGGCTTCGCTCTCGCCGGCCTTGCGCGTGAGCAGCTCGACCTTGTCGGCCACCATGAAGGTGGAATAGAAGCCGATACCGAATTGACCGATCAATTCCTCGGAGACAGCTGTGTTTTTAGCGGTCTGCGCCTCGCGCAACTGCTGGCGCAGCTCGGCGGTGCCCGACTTGGCCAGGGTGCCGATCAAGTCGACGACCTCGGCGCGCGTCATGCCAATGCCGTTGTCGCGAATGGTCAGGGTGCGAGCGTCCCGGTCCGCCTCGATCTCGATATGCAGATCGGACGTGTCGACGTCCAGGTCCTTGTTCTGGAACGCTTCAATGCGCAGCTTGTCCAGCGCATCGGACGCGTTCGAGATCAACTCCCGCAGAAATGAATCCTTGTCGGAGTAGACCGAGTGGACCATCAGGTCCAGCAGCTGTCGCGCCTCGGCTTGAAACTCCAACTGCTCGACGCCCGCAGTCATGATTTCCCCTTTACGCCTTTCACGAGATTCGCATTCGAGGGGCAGGCTACAGGATTGCTCCGCTGTCCTTGGCCTTGGCGATGTCGTCCCAGTCGAAACCGAGCTCGAGAAGAATCTCCTCGGTGTGCTGCCCGTGTTCGGGCGCGCGTCCAGGACCAGGTGGAGTTTCATCGAACTGCACTGGCGCAGCGACCATTACGTACTCGACGCCCTGGTCGTCGACATTGGTGATCAGGTAGCCGTTGGGTTTGCTTTGCGGATCGTTGAGTGCCTCGCGCGGGGTGGCCAGCGGCGCCCACACGCCGGGCTCGTCGGCCAATGCCTGCCGCCAGTGCTCCAGGTCGTGCTCGGCGAACTTGGCGCCGATCAGGGCAGTCGCTTCAGCGGCGTTGGCGACCAGGTTCGACGACGGTACGAAGCGCTCGTCGGTGGCCAACTCCGGCAGCCCGATCCGCCCACAGAATCCGACCCAGAACTTGTCCGGCTGTAGGAACACCATCTGGATCCACCGGTCGTCCTTGGTCTTATAGCGGTTGACCAGCGGGTTCATCGCCAGACCTGGCGGGGCTCCCGGGATGCCGTCGATGCCGAAGAGGTCGGCGACTGAGATCGACGGCGCGATGGTCCACATCGCCTGGGCCAATAGTGACGAATCCACGATCGTTGGGTCGCCGGTGCGCTCGCGGTGGAACAGCGCTGCGCATACGCCGCCGGCCAGGGTGATTCCGGCCTGCAGGTCACCGAAGGCCGGGCCTTGGACGGCGGGATTTTCGGTGCCGAACGGCGTCAGCGTGTAGGCGACTCCACCGCGAGCCAGATAGGTGGCGGCATCAAAGCCGCCGCGGTCGCGGTCGGGGCCGCGCACACCCAACCCGGTTCCGCGCGCGATGATGATGTTCGGGTTGAACCCGCGGATGTCTTCGACCGTGAGACGTGCCCGCTCCAGCGCCGCCGGGAGCCAATTGGTCAGCAGTACGTCGGCCTCAGCGAGCAGACGCCCGAAGAATTCCCGGCCGGTCTCACTCTTGAGATCTAATGCGATGCTTCGTTTTCCGCGATTGCTCAGCTCAAGGATGAAGTCGGTATCGGCGCGCGCCGCTTGCCGGGTGAACCCTCCGACGACCAGCGCCCGGCCAGGATCACCGACGACGCTTTCCACCTTGATGACCTCGGCGCCCCAGTCCGCCAGGGCGACACCGGCAGCGGGGACGTAGGTCCAAGAAGCCAGCTCGACGACCCGGACGCCACTGAGCACGCCTGACATTTGCCCACTCTTTTCGGTGTCTTTTCTATTTTAGGTAGTATAGATACTATAGGTATTTGTCAGCCTGTACTGCAACGACGCAGCGTCCTGGAAGAGATGCGATGGAGTCCAACGCTCGCCCGGTCCCAACTGCTGGCCGGGTCAGCGCCGCATTTGGGTTTCCCGACGCTCGCGCGAAAAATCCTGAGCCCCAGTGTGATTCGTCTCTATCAGATGCGCTGAGAAAGGACCGGCGATGGGCAGAGTGACGGGCAAGGTAGCGGTGGTCAGCGGAGCCGCGCGTGGTCAGGGCCGCTCTCATGCCCGAATGCTCGCCGCCGAGGGCGCCGACATCATCGCGGTGGACCTGTGCGCGGACATCGAAACGAACGAGTATCCGCTGGCCCGCCCGGAGGATCTCGACGAAACCGCGCGATTGGTCGAGAAGGAGGGCCAGCGCGTTTTCACCGAGATCGCCGACGTTCGTGACCGCGCCGCGCTGTCCGCGGCCATCGACCGGGGCGTCGGGGAGTTGGGTCATCTCGACATCGTGGTCGCCAACGCAGGCATCTGTCCGCTGACCGCGGGCCTGCCGCCGCAGGCCTTCGCTGACGCGGTGGACGTCGATCTGGTCGGCGTGCTCAACCTCGTGCATTCAAGCCTCAAACACCTCCAGGCCGGCGCCTCGATCATCGTGATCGGATCCAACGCGGCATTCATGTCGTCGATGAATACCACCGGCATCGACGGCGGTCCCGGCGGAGCAGGATATGCGTTCGCGAAAATAGCTGCCGCACACTATGTCAATGATTTTGCGCTGGCACTGGCCAAATTCTCCATCCGCATGAATGCGGTGCACCCGACGAACGTCAACACCGACATGTTGCACAGCGCGCCGATGTATCGGGCGTTCCGGCCCGACCTGAAGAACCCGACCCGCGAGGATGCCGAACCGGTTTTCCCGCTGGTGCAAGCCATGCCGGTGCCGTATGTCGAACCCGAAGACATCAGCGAGGCCGTGCTCTTCCTCGCCTCGGATGCGGCGCGCTACATCACCGGTCAGCAGTTGCGCGTCGACGCCGGTGGCTTCCTCAAGGTGAAGCCGTGGTCAGGCGCATGAGGTTCAGTCAATCGAACTGCAGCCCAACCGAAATGGAGAGGTAAGCATGCCTAAGGGGATCATCTACCTGGAGACGATGCCGGTGTCACCGGACCGCGAGGCGGACTATCACAAGTGGTACAACGACACCCATCTGGCGGAGATCTGCTCAGTGGACGGCATCGTATCCGCGCGCCGGTTCGCACCCACTGACGGAAAGGGCCCGTTCATCGCCATCTACGAGCTCGACTGCGACGATCTCGACTCGGTGGTGCAAAAGCTGGGGGAGCTCGGTGCCAGCGGCAAGATGTCGTCGCTGGAGCTGCTCAACATGGAGACGCCGCCAATTCCCAAGGTATATGGGCAGATAGGCTCCTACACAAAGTGACTTCGATCGTGGAAGTCGCCCCAGAGGTCCAGAAGCGCATCTATGCGCTGATGGTGCTGATGAAGGCGGCCGACGACCGGCTGTCGAAGGGCATCGGCACCGGCGAGTTCATGTGTGTGTACTGGCCGTCACGCGGGCAGGAGGCGATCGCCGCCGCGATGGGTGTGGCGCTGCGGCCCGACGACCAGCTGGTCACGACCTACCGCGGGCTGCACGATCTGATCGGCAAGGGCGTCCCGCTGGAGGAGATCTACGGCGAGATGATGGGCCGTGTCGTCGGTGCCAGCCGCGGCAAGGGCGGCACCATGCATATCGCCAAACCCGATAAGGGCGTGATGCTCTCGACCGGGATCGTCGGAGCCGGGCCACCGGTGGCGGTGGGTCTGGCGATGGCCGCCAAGCGCAAGGGCCTCGACCGCGTCACGGTGGTCAGCTTCGGCGACGGCGCCACCAACACCGGCTCATTCCACGAAGCGGCCAACATGGCCGCACTGTGGGATCTGCCGGTCGTCTTCGTGTGCCAGAACAACCTCTACGCCGAAATGACGCCGACCGCCGACACCATGAAGCTCGAACACGTCGCCGACCGGGCGGCCGGCTACGGCATGCCCGGTGTACGCGTCGACGGCAACGACCCGCTGGCCGTCAAGGCCGCGCTCGACGAAGCACTGCAGCGGGCGCGCAACGGCGATGGCCCCACCTTCATCGAAGGTGTGACATTCCGATTCCGCGGTCATTACTTCGGCGATCGGATGCCCTACATCCCGAAAGACCAACTGGCGGCGGCGATGGCCGCCGACCCGGTGCCGAGATTCCGCGACCACCTCGCCGACGCCGGCATCTGCGGTGCGGATGAGCTCGACGGCATCGAGAACGAGGCAACAGCGATGGTGGAATCCGCGCTGAAAACCGTGCTCAGCGCGGAGTCCCCGTCGATCGACGAACTCGACCGTGATGTGTACGCAGCCCCGATCAAGTTTCCGGTCTGAGGAAGTAGCGGCATGGACGACAAAGAGATGACGATGCGCGAGGCGCTCAACCTGGCGCTGGATCAGGCGCTGCAGGCCGACGATCGAGTGTTCCTGCTAGGTGAGGACATTGCCGATCCCGGTGCGTCCGGCCCGACCGCAGGGCTGTCGACGAAGTACGGCCACGACCGGGTACTGGACACACCAATCTCGGAAGCCGCGATCGTCGGCGCGGCCATCGGGGCCGCGATCGACGGGATGTTGCCGGTGGCCGAGATCATGATCATGGATTTCATCGGCATCGCCGCCGACCAGCTGATCAACAACGCCGCCAAACTGCGATTCATGACCGCCGGGCGTACCACCGCGCCGATCACCATCCGCACCCAGGTCTACGCGGGACTGGCCACCGGCGCGACGCATTCGCAGAGTCTGGAGGCGTGGTTCATGCACATCCCCGGGATGAAGGTGATCGTGCCCTCCACCCCACGCGACGGCAAAGGCCTGCTGACCACTGCGATCTTCGACCCGGACCCCTGCCTGTTCGTCGAAACCATTCGCCTGCAGAGCAAAAAGGGACCCGTTCCCGTCGAACCCGGGTTCTCAATTCCGCTCGGCCAGGCCGACATCAAGCGAGCGGGCGCCGACGTCAGTCTGATCAGCTACGGTCGCAGCGTTCACGAAGCCCTCGCGGCCGCAGCCACATTGGCCGATCAGGGTGTGAGCGCGGAGGTCGTCGATCTACGTACTCTCGTTCCCCTCGACGTCGAGACGATAGTCGAATCCGCACGCCGTACCCGAAGAGCCGTGATCGTGCACGACGCAGTCCAATTCGCCGGGCCAGGAGCAGAGATCGCCGCGATCCTGCAGTCCGAACTGTTCGGCGAACTGGCCGCACCCGTCGAGCGGGTGGGTGCCAGGTTCGTCCCCAACCCGGCTGCGGCCGCACTCGAGGCGCAGGTCTACCCGTCAGCGGCAGGCATCGTCGACGCTGCACGGCGCACCCTGACAAAGGCGGGAGCACGTGGCTGACTTCATCATTCGCATCCCACGGGTATCGGTGGCCGTCGCGGAGGCCGAACTCACCGACTTGCTCGTCGACGCCGGGGAGCATGTCGAAGAGGGCACACCGATCTATGTGATTGCCACCGAGAAGGTGGAACAGGAAATCGAAGCCGGCGCCGCGGGCACCGTGCAATGGACAGGCGAGGTCGGAACCACGTACGACATCGGCGCTCAAATCGGCGTCATCACTTCATAGAGGAAGGGCAAGCAGATATGGATCTCAACGAGACCCGCGAAAGAATCATCTACCAAAAAGACGGGCCGATCGCGAAGATCACCCTCAACTGGCCCGAGAAGGCCAACGCCCAGGATCAGAAGCTGGCCGAAGAAGTCGACGCCGCATTGCTGGATGCCGACCGCGACTACGACATCAAGGTTTTGGTGCTAAAGGCCAATGGCAAGGGATTCTGCTCCGGGCACGCCATCGGCAAT
>NZ_DATMLH010000329.1:0-11725 GCF_035570115.1 Mycobacterium sp. | reverse complement strand
CGCTTCGCGATCGACACGCTTCAGGATCGGCGTAGCCGGCCATATCTCTGCGAACAGACCGTGATCTTCCCATCCGCTGCGGGCACGCTGCGCGACCCGAACAACTTCGGGAAGCAGGGCGCGATGAGCTGGGCGTCACCGAAGTGAGCACGTACAGTTTCCCAAGACCGTGGCGACCTTGATTGACGACGAGGGACTGTCAGCGATCGGCGCCGATCAGCTAGGGCACTCCAGGGTGTCGATGACGCAGGACCGCGGCATTGCGGAGCGTCTTTCTGATACCGACACCTGTCGACCGCTCGATTTGTTCGGCAAGCATCCCGGCGAGATTAGTCGAGCCGTCGATCAGGTTGGCAGACCAGTAAAGAAATCCCTCGACATCGAGCGTCGGCAGAATCTGAGCGACCTTCTCGGCTGCCGCCAAAGGGCCCAGATCTTCACCGTGGCCACCGTGTGCTTGTCGTCGCGGACGTTCCTCATCCGTTCGTACGAGACCGTTACCGTCGCTAATGTTCCCAAACGTGTTCCCAAACGCCATGGAAACGGCCCCCGGAGAAGTCTCCGAGGGCCGTTGTCATTTAGTAGCGGGGACAGGATTCGAACCTGCGACCTCTGGGTTATGAGCCCTCCTACGGGTTGAATACGAGTAGTGGTTTGCCCCCGTGTTCGGGAGCTTCGGCCAAATAGACCGCGTCACTGAACTTTTCGACGGGGATCGGCTGGCCCTCCGGCACGCGTAACACTCCGCTGTCGGCGAGCTGAACCGTCCGGTCGATCACTGCGGCCATCCGATCCGTCGGGGTCTCGGTGAACCAGCGGAACAACCAGAACCCCCGAACGATCTTTGTTTCGTAGATCAGTGAACGCGCGAAGACGGGAATCGTGAGCTTGTTGGGATCGGTTTGACGGTGCGTGGACAGCGCACCGTAGACGACCAGCTCACCGTCGGGTGCCATCGCACGTGACACGTCCGCACCCACCTGTCCACTGACACAGTCGATCGCCTTGGACACGCCCTCCTGGCCGGCGATGTCGGCCACCCGCTCGCGCAAGTCTTCATCCTCCGTGCAGATCACCGCGGTGCCCCCCTGCGCGAGGATGCCCTCGACAGCGGATCGACGGCGGACCACGTTAAGCGTCTTGAAGCCGACGTGCGCACCGAGCTGGATCACCAACTGGCCCACGGTGGAACCCGCCGCCGTCTGCAGGAGCCATTCACCCGGCTGAACATCGAGCACGTCACCGGTCAAGATCACGGCGGTGAGCGGATTGCTGAGAAGCTGGGCGGCCGTGGAATCGCTCATGGCCGCCGGAACGGGCAAGACCCGCGAGCCATCGGCAACGACGTACTCCTGCCAGGTGCCCGTGACGCCGATCGTGACGACACGTTGACCGATGGTCAGACCGTCTGTGCCGCTGCCGAGTTGGTCGATCACACCGACGGACTCGATTCCGGGCACGGTCGGGAACTCCGGGGTGAATCCGTATCTGCCGCGGATGGTGTGCAGATCGCTGGCCTCGACAGGCACCGCTGCCACCCGGATCCGTACCTGGCCGGGACCGGGCTCCGGGATCGGGCGAGTCTGCAGGTTCAAAACCTCGGACGGTTCGCCTACCTTGCCGGCGACAACAGCCCGCATCGATTGCATCGTCATGACCAATCAGTCCCTTCGATTCATGCTGGCCGTGTGCTTATGCAGCGGTATGACCTGCTGACTCCCACGTCTGCCAACGGGCGAGCGCCGCGCCATCGACCAGGTATGGGTTTTAGAGCGGCGTGGATGTAGTCCTAGTCGACTGGGTTTTTCAGTTGTCTCGAGCCGAAACGTCCACTACCGCCGACTCGGAATTCAGTCCGGGCAGCGCGAGCGCCTGGGCATCACATAGCGACCGCAGCTCCCCCAGTGCCCTGGCAGAGTCGCTCCCGATTTCGGCGCGATAGATGAGGATGTGATCCCCGCCGGGATAGTGTGCGTCGAGCCGGTGGCGGTAGAGATGAAGGTCGCCCACTCGAGGATGGCGAATATGGTGGACTCCCAGGCGGTCCCCCACGTCCGCACAACCCCATAGCTCGCGGAAACGTGGACTGGCATCTGACAATTCGGCAATCAACGCCCGCATGCCGGGATCCGACGGATACTGACCGCTGAGTTCCCTCAGCGCATTGACCGCGATTGCCGTCGCCTCGTCCCAATTGACGTAGATCTCCTTGGCCGCAGGGTCCAGTAGTCGCCAGCGCACGATATTTTTTCCTGGCGTGAACTCCGGTGACAGCACCCGCGCTATCGGATTCGCCGCCAAGACATCGCGATACCTGTTGACCACGACGGCCGGCATCAGGAATTGATCAATCACCTCCGCAAGTGCGTGTCCCGATACGTCGGGATCGGGAAAATCTCGTCCCGCCGGAGCTGCCAGGTCGTGAAGATACCGCGTGGATCTGGCGTCGAGCCGAAGAGCCCGCGCAAGCGCGTCCACTACTTGAGTGGATGGGCTGGTGGCGCGGCCCTGCTCGAGTCGCAAGTAGTAGGCCGCGCTGATGCCCGCCAGCGTTGCCAGCTCCTCGCGGCGTAGACCCGCTACGCGTCGCCGCTTAGTCGCCGCCAGCCCTACGTCTTCCGGAAGCAGCCGTTCGCGCCTGGCGCGGAGGTACTCACCGAGCGCGCTGGCCTCTTGTGCCACCCGTCGATCGTAAAGCTGTCCCCGCCGATACCACCATCGATTGGGTCTGGCTCCTGACCCGCTTGCCGGAATTCGTAGCAAAGGCATGGCGCTGGATCGGTCGTAGACGAGAACCACCTGTTGAGAGGAAAACTCATGGCCACCATCCACTTCCACCAGACGACCACCGCGACACCCGAGCAGTTCATCGCCGGACTCACCGATTTCGGGCCGGGAAGGTCGGAGCTATTCAAGAACAGCGCCGACAGTTACCTCCAGGTCCACGGTCTCGGCCCACAATGGGCCGATGTCACCGAAGGCTCGGGCGGCGTGTGGGAACGACTGAACTACGACTGGTCCAATCCGCACCACGTCGTACTCACGACCACTGACTCCAACCTCTTCGGCGGCGCATCTGGTCACACCTACACCCTCACACCCCAGCCCGACGGAACGACTGAGATCGACGTCGTGCTCGTTCGAGAAGGAAAGAACCTCAAGGGACGGATTGTCGCCGGCGTGCTCGGCACCGTCGGAAAACGCTCACTGGCCAAGGCATTCGGCAACAGCGTCAAAGCCATCGAACTCCGCGTACACCACGCGTAAAAACTTCTACGCACCGCCGAAATCTCAGCCGCACGAACCGGTGAGAATTTTCTTTACTGGTATCAAGCTCGTCGCAGCACGCGTCAGCGAACCGCCGTTCGTCGGCGTAGGGAGGGAGCGGCGCGTAGACCTTCCGGCTCAGACTCATTGCCTTACGCTACGTATCACAGCGGAGTCGGATGGTCCTCCACAGCTGCCTGACCTTCGAATCGAGAGGAATTGATATGCGCGCCATCCAGATGGAACAGTTCGGCGACCCCGCACAGGTGCTGCGCGTCGTCGACATCGAGGAGCCGCCGCCACCGGGTCCGCATGAGGTTCTGGTGAGCGTTGAGGTCTCGCCGTTGAACAAACACGACCTACTGGTTGTCACCGGCATGCTGGCGCGACCACCCCTGCCCCACATAGCAGGCGCAGAGGGGGTCGCCCGCGTGCTTGCCACTGGCGCCGAGGTCGATGGACTTCAAGTCGGCGATCTGGTCGTGCTACCCCTGTATGCCGGCGCGTGGCGTGAGCGGCTCGTCGTGCCCGCCGACGGCCTGTTCGCACTTCCCGCTGGCGGCAGCATCGAGCAGTACTCGATGCTGGGCAGCAACCCCCCGACGGCAGGGTTGATGCTCAGTGAATGCACCCCCCTGCAGCCCGGTGACTGGGTGGTTCAGAACGCCGCGAACTCCGGTGTGGGACGGTCATTGATCGCGCTAGCCAAACTTCGTGGACTGAGGACGATCAACCTGGCCCGTGACGACGCAACGTTCGCCGAGCTCACAGAGGCCGGGGCCGACGTGGTCCACGTCGATGACCCCGATGCGGTCGGCGATGTTCGAGCAGTGATCGGCGACGCGCGAGTGGCGCTGGCAGTGGAAGCCGTCGGTGGTCCAGGGGTGGCGCGGCTGCTCGAATTGCTGTCCGACGGTGGATGGTTGGTCAGCTATTCGTGGGCCAGGGACGAACCCATGTGGGTCGACACCTCGACACTGGTCGGCAAGCACCTCACCGTCCGCGGATTCTTTGTCGGCGACTTCGACTACCGCGACAAGGTGGTGCCTGTCATTCGTGAGGCGGCACCGCTGGTGGCCGACGGCAGCCTTGTTGTCCCCGTGGCGGGCGTGTACCCCCTCGAGCATATCCAGGACGCGGTGCAGCATCTCCTCCGTGGCGGCAAGATCCTGCTGAAAGTGGCGTAACACTCCCAAGCACAGCACGTTACGCTCAAGCTCGCATAGACCGTCCTGCCGCCAACTGAGCATTGCTATATCTCGATCCTGCACGGCGGTATGGACTCGGCTGCGGCTGTTGTGGCGCTCTCGTGCGATGGTCATCTCCCGGGCGAAGCTCTGCGCATCTGCTTGTCAGCTTTGGTAGGTTGCCCGTCGCCGCTGGAGCATGGATGCGCGGCGATCGTGGACGCGGCGCACGCGTTCAGGCAGTGCGGCGCTGTGGGTTTGGGCAGCGACCTCATGTGCAGTGATTGGCTGGTCGTGGTTGGCGATGATGGCGCGCGCGAGACGACCGGCGTGGAAAGCGGTGCCGCGGTCCATGACATGCGCGCCGTGCAGCGGGCCAAGGCCATATTCCTGTTCGGTGGCCCGTTGGTAGATGTAGGCGGTGTCGGTTTCGCGGCCGCGCGTGATGACCACGTAGAGCATCGATCGGGTGGTGTTCTCGCCGAGCACGGCGTGGGTGGTGTCGGCGGTGATGCGTCCTCCACTCCGGCTGGTCAATTTCTACCTGCCTGAGGCCGTGAGAAGCCGGGCATAATGGGCCAGCGGACTGGCGGCCGTTATCGTCACATCTTCATGGCGCAGACCGTCTGGCGGCACGGCTCAGCAGACGAGGGAGCGTGAGTGTCTGAGTGGGATGGTCGAGCGCAGCATCACCAGCGAGCATCTGATCACCGAACTGGACCGCCAGGGCGGCCAGCGTGGCACTTATCCAACGGTGTTGCGTTGTGACAATGGCCCTGAATTAGCTTGCGGTGCAATGGCCGACTGGGCACACGGGCATGGGTAGGCGCGCCGGCGTTTGGCGGGATCGGTCTCGGGGCGAGTCCTGGCGCCGAACCCGGTTAGACGAAGTCGGCGACGAAGGTCCGCTTGATCCGGCCCCATCCGCCGATCTCGTCCCGGTCGACGACACGGGGATTGGTGAAGGCCCGGGTCTTACCTCGGTGCATCACCTGGCCGGCGCCGGCCGCGAGGAGGTTGCGCAGCCAGTCCGACTCCTCCCCGTACCCGATTGGCACCATCAACGAGCCGTCACGAATTGTGACCGCCACCGGCGTGCGGTACCCGATACCAGACTTACGGCCTCGGTGGATGAGCACCCCCCACGGAGGCAGGTACGGCGCCAATAAGCCGATTATTTTGTTGGTGGCCCGCCGGTTGAACTTCGCCATCACCCGCATCAGTCGCATACCGCTCACAATCATTGTCTCGCTTTCGGCGCAGCCACCGGCTCCCTGGGTCACGGCAGCTGATCAAAACCAACCACAGCTCGCGGAACCGGCCAACACAACGGACAGAGTTCCGTGGAGAAATTTCGCCCCGGCGTGAGCTGCCAGGGAGGTTCTGGCCTGTGTCGCGGGATCGTTTAGTGGGAGCTATGTCGATCGATCGAGGACAGTTCGGATGAAGTCGCTCTTCGCTGCCGTGTAGGCCTCGCGGTTGTCGGTGTGCTTGGCGGCGAGGGCGCGTTTGAGTCTCAAGGTCTGACCGCGAGCAGCGCGAGCGTGTGCCCCGGCCATGCGGAGGTCATCTCATCGATCAGCGTGCGCGGCTCGTCGGCGGGCGCAAGGGCAATCGTTCTGGTGAACGCGCCGAGCCTTGTGAGGGTCCAGAGCAACGCGGCCAACACCGGCACCGGCCAGCGGCTGATGATGGCGATAGGTGCGGGGGTGACGGAGTTACCGAGGTGGCGCACCAGCGCAAACCCTTCCTTCATGGCGCGGGCCAACCTGGCCGCTTCTGCCCGCGAGATACCGGTCCCACGTCGGAGCGCGGTGCTGCCGGCGATAACCATGGGCACCATGGCCGCGGCATGGGTGCGCAGCCAGCTCTCCATGTCCGGATGCACTGTCGCGGGAAGGCCCGCGTCGGTAAAAGCCTTGGCCCAGACCGGATCTGAAAGCGTCGTCAGCATTCCTCGGCGAAGGATCGTCGATGACAGCCGGCCGTCGTTGAGGCCTGCGGCGATCGCTGGGAAGCCAAACGCGAAGCGTTGCGCTCCGACGGCGTCGCGCAGCCGATCCAGCGATCGGAAGGTGTTGAACATGAACATCACGGACTTGGCCGCGCTGGCGCTCAGCGCGGGCAGCAACACGTCAACCTGCGACACCAGGACCGTGACCAGCACCAGATCCCAGTCCGTTGTCGTATCAAATTCGCCACTGACGTGGACAGCCGCGCGCTCGCCCTCCACGGTGACGATCGCCCCAGCGGCGCGCAACTGCTCGAGTCGGGTGCCACGCGCGACGACAGTCACATCGTGACCGGCCTCGGACAGCTGAAAAGCGAACGTGCTACCGATACCTCCCGGCCCGATAATCGCGATCTGCATCTCTCCACCAATACCAGCACCGCGAAATTGCTTGCTCTGTCAGATCACCGCGCACACTCGCCGAATGTGGCTGTGTCAGGGTAAAACAGGCCCCACATCGACCTCGCGACGGAAGTCGACGAGAGCTTGAGCTACGGGTTGAGGCTGCTCCATGGGCATGAAGTGCGTACCGTTCTCGATCGAGACGAATTTTGCAGTCTGGTAGGACGTCAGCATGTACTTCACGACCTCTGGGGTGGAGGACAGGTCTTTGGTGCCGGAGAGGATCAAGGTCGGTTTGCCGAATGCTTTGGCTTTCTCGACGACGTCGAGGCGGGCCATCGTGCGCCAAGCGGCCGCCCATTCTTCGACGCGCGCGGTGCGCACGCGCTGGCGGGCGTAGCGTACGCACCAGGGGTTGACGGCGATGGTTTCCGGTAGAGCAAAGGGCTCCGAACTATCGTGGGCAAAACGGGCTGGATCCAGTTGCCGAAAGGCACAGGTCAGTTAATTAGTAACTCTAGCTAATGTGGCCAAATCTGTGGCCAAGCGGCATGAAAACGGCCCCCGGAGAAGTCTCCGAGGCCGTTGTCATTTAGTAGCGGGGACAGTGTGGCGGTCTCCTCCGATGTACTCGGTCTCATACCTGCACTTCAGCGACGTTCAGACGTCCGACCTGTCTCGCCCCGTCCCGCTTGTTCGCATCGGTTCGACCACGTTCCGTGTCCAAATCCGTGGCCAACCCGTCGTGTGCCGCCCGCGCGTTCGCGGTCGGCCGTCGTCGCGTGACCTTGGTTTGTGGATAAAAGTGTTGCACCTAACGTGGGTGCGTGCGACACTTTCATCCATGTCAGGGCTTCAAGAACTGCCCGATACATTCACGACCGCGACCGCCTTGGCTCGTGGTGTGCATCCGCGAGTGCTATATGCCTTGCGTGACAGTGGTGACGTCGTGGAATTGTCGCGCGGGGTTTTTCGACGTGCCGACGCGCCGCTAGCCAGTGAGCCGGATCTGCTGGCAGTTGCGTACCGATCCGCGGTGGCAATCGTGTGTTGTCGGTCGGCCGCGGCGGTTCACGAACTGAGCGACGAGCTCCCGCCCGCGGTGCAGATTGCCGTGCCTACTGGGCACCGCCCACCGCGGATCGCATATCCACCAACAGAGGTATTTCGCTTTGCTGCCAATACTTTCGAAGTTGAGTTATCACGGCTGGAGGCGGCGCCAGGAGAGTGGGTACGGATCTACACTCCCGCCCGGACGGTCATCGACCTGATGCGACTGCGGCATCGGTTTGGCGAGTCGCTGGCACTCGCCGCGATGCGGCGGTACCTGCGCCGACGTGATGCGGCACCAGCGAAGTTGCTACGGCTGTCATCGACGTTTGATGTGGCGGGACCGGTACGCCGTGCGCTCGACGTGGCCACTGCGGAATGAGCCGTCCGACGCGCAGTACTGCGGCCGGACGCGCCTACCTGGATCTGCAGCGCCGCGCCCGTGCCGAGGGCCGTCCTACCCAAGAGTTGCTTACCCTTTACGTGGTCGAGCGCTGGCTTGCGCGACTGGCACTCTCGCCATACGCCGAGCAGTTCGTGCTCAAAGGCGGGATCCTCTTGGCGGCGTTCGACGCGCGCCGGCCGACCGCTGACGTTGATGCGTTGGCACGAAACTTCGCCAACGACGAAGCGACTGTCGTCGCGCGAATCGTCGCCATCGCCGAGCAATCAATACCCGACGACGGGGTCGAATACCGCACTCACACGGTGACGTCGCGCGTGGTCCGCGACGAGGACCTGTACTCGGGAGTGCGCGTCGCGATGGACTGCGGAATCGCGTCTGCGGTCATTAAGCTGCGTCTGGACGTCAACTTCGGCGACCCGGTCACTCCCGCACCTCAACAAATCGACCTACCCGCGCTACGGCCGGATCATCCACCGATTCGAATCCTCGGTTATCCGCTCGAGACGGTGCTCGCCGAAAAGATCGCCACCGCAATAAGTCTCGGACCAGCGAACACCCGCGTGCGCGACTACGCCGACATCTACACCCTCACCGGCGACCGAGACATCTCGCATTCGGCCGCTCGCGACGCGCTGATCGCAACTGCCAGTTACCGCGGCACTGATGTCGTAGCGCTGTCGTCGGTGATCGGAGACCTGATCGAGTTGAGGCGAGGGTCGTACGACGCCTATAGAGCCGGCCTCGGACCCGATGGCGCTGCGCTACCACAGGAATTCGCCGCCGTGGTGCAGGCGGTCCTCGCGTTCGCCGATCGACTCATCGACGCGGCAACGCCGACAACAACGTGGAACGGTTCGACGCGTTTGTGGATTGACTGAGGGCCCCTACTCGCTGGCCGACGAACACCATGGGCGGCACACTGTGATCGTGGAGGAGCGGTTCCCGGGCGAGTTGGAGACGCTGCATGCCGACAATGTGCGCTTGCGTCGCCTATTGAAGCTCAGCGAAGAGCAGGCGCGAGCGGCGGATCCGGATCAAGCCACGCTCTCTGGCACGCCGGAGTCACCGGTCAATATGAGGTCGGTGCCCGAAGCTAAGGTCCGCTTCTTCCTCGATCTGTTTCGTTGTCGCTCCGACGTTTACGCGCTGCGATGGGAGAACCGCCGCGACGGCCGATCCGGTTGGATGCCAGCCATCCGCGGCTACTGGCGCAAGGGCATGAACCGGGCCGACGCACCGTATCTTCCACTGACTCCAGACGTCGTCGCTCAGCACCTGCGCGGGGAGGTTCATCTAGGCCTGTATCCGCTTGGTGACGATGACACCTGCTGGTGGGTCGCGGCTGACTTCGACAAGGAGGCCGCGATGCTAGATGCGCTGGCTTATATGAAAGCCGCACGAGCCCACGATGTTCCGGCAGCCCTAGAGGTGTCGCAGTCGGGTCGAGGTGCGCACGTGTGGGTCTTTTTCGCACAGGCCACGTCTGCGGCAACAGCTCGCAGCATCGCGACTAGCTTGCTCGGCGAGGCTTTCCAACTCCGCGGCAGCATGCACCTCAGCAGCTACGACCGGCTGTTTCCCTCCCAAGATATTCACACCGGCCGCGGGATGGGCAACCTCATCGCCGCTCCCCTTAACGGCAAACGCCGACAGCACGGCACAACGCTGTTCCTCGACCCGGCCACGCTGGAACCCTTCGACGACCAATGGGCCTACCTGTCCAGCATCGCGCGCCTATCGCACAAAAATGTTGCCGCGCTCCTGCGGACCCTGCCCGATCCACAATTCGGCCATCACGTGCGCCGGCTGCAGCTACCCACCTCGTCCAAGATCGTGCCAAGGCCGGCAGCGATCATCCGGGCAACCTTCAGATCTCGAATCACTCTGACCGCCAACGACCTTGGTCCGGCCATGATCGCAGCCGTGAAACACGCAGCCTCCATCCGCAATCCCGAGTTTGATGCTCGCCAGCGCGCTCGACGCAGCACCTGGGACACTCCGCGCTTCCTGCACAGCTACGACGAGACAGTCGAGGGCGATCTTGTGCTGCCTCGTGGCCTCTACGGGCTGCTTACCGACTTGGTCGAGTCGGCGGAAAGTACGTTGCACATCGACGACCAGCGCAACATCGGTGACCGTCACGAATTCATCTGCTCGACCGAGCTCAGGTCCCAACAAGCCGACGCAGTCTTGCGATTAATTGAGGAAGACACCAGCGTGCTGATCGCGCCTCCTGGCTTGGGCAAGACGGTGATTGCCTGCGCCGCCATCGCTTCCCGCGCCACCTCGACCCTCATTCTGGTCGACCGCAAAGCACTGGCCGACCAATGGCGTGACCGCTTACAGAAGCATCTCGGATTCAAGTGCGGACAGATCGGCGGCGGGCGATCCAAAACCACCGGCATCATCGACATTGCACTGCTACCCACCCTCGCGCGCCGCGACAACATCGAAGCTCTCACCGCCGGTTACGGTTTCGTCGTCATCGACGAATGCCACCACATCGCCGCCAGCGCGTTCTTCCACGTCCTCAATCGAATACCCGCAAAATACTGGCTCGGGCTCACCGCTACACCTGAACGCCGCGACGGGCTTGAAGACCTCATCTACCACCAACTCGGGTCACATCACGTCACCCTCGAAGGCCAGACTGCCGGCCAACTTCCCTCAGTCGGCGCCGATCTGCTCGCACCGCACCCCGTCCTATACGTCCATCCCACCCAGTTCCGCTACACCGGGAAAGCCGATCCCAGTGCGCCAGGCGGAATGGCCGAGATCTACCGAGCCCTCATTGCCGACGAGGCCCGGCTTGAGCAGATCATCGCTGACGTCCTCTCCGCTCACGCCGACGGCGCCAACATACTCATCCTCACCACATGGATCGATCACCTCAACGCCATTGCCGGACGACTTCAAAACGCCGGCAAAGATGTCGTCGTGCTGAGCGGCCAGATGAAGGCGCGACAGCGCCGCGAGATTTCCGAACAACTCGCCAACCACACCACCGAAGCCGGGTCGTTGCTGATCGTCGGCACCAGCTCATTCATTGGCGAGGGATTCGACTGCCCGGCCCTGGACACGCTGTTTCTCGCCGCCCCAATCACGTTCAAGAACCGACTCGTCCAATACGTCGGGCGCATCACCCGGCCGTACGCCGCCAAGACCACCGCAACCGTGCACGACTACTACGATGAACTCACCCCAGTGCTCGCCTCTTCGCTGCGAAAACGCGCGCCCGGCTACACCAAACTGGGCTTCCCCGACCCCAAAACACTGCTCTGATAGGCCTCGCCGGCCAGCACAGCCGACACGAGGTTTCGGTCGATGTCGCGTTTTCGCGGATTTTCGAGCCGATCTAGCAACACTTGTCCCTCAACTAATTACTAAGCTAAGTCCAGCCCTAGCAGCGAGATCGTGATTGATCCGGATAGACCAGCAAAGGCTGATGTGGCCAAACACGTG
>NZ_DATMLH010000328.1:0-36926 GCF_035570115.1 Mycobacterium sp. | reverse complement strand
CCGCGCTGGGTCTGCTGGCCCAGATCGTATCCGGGCGCGGCGGCCAAATTGAGGTGTCACTGCGCGACGTGATGCTGTCGCAGCTGAACTACCGGGCATCGGCGTATCTCAACGAGGGAATCGAGCCGCAACGCCTGCCGCTGGGTGCCCACTCGTATTACGTTCCGGCCCAAATGTTCCCGACGGCCTGCGGCTACCTGGCGTTGTTCATCACCCACGACGGGTTTTGGAGATTATTCGCCGCGGAGGCGGGCATCGAGGGCTTTCCCACGATGTCCGAGCGCGCGGCGCGTCGCGACGAGGTCCTCACAGCGGTGACCGCGGTCCTGGCCTCCGACACCGCTGCCGGCTGGGAGTCGCGCCTGCGCCCGCTGGGGGTTCCGGCGGCGGCGGTTCGCACGCTACCGGAGGCGTTGGCGGCCACACCGGAAGCCGTCGTGCAAGCCGGTCGGTTCCGGTTGGTCCGCAGTCCCATTCAGGTTGCCGGTTACCAACCCACCTACGGGCCGCCGCCGCGGCTGGGCGAGCACGCTGGCTCGCCGGATCATGTGTGAGAAAAGGTGATGAGTCGGTTCGCCGCGGCGTAAGCGTCAGTGCGCCCGTCAGCGACCGATTCCGCCAGTGCGGCCAGATCCGGATGTGCCTGCAATCGGGTGTGGGCCAGGGACAGAATCTGGGCGCGCGCCCGAGCGGTCCGGCGCGCGAAGCTGTCGGCGCGCTGGTGGGAATCAATGGCGGCCACCAGATCAGTCACTCCATCACCTTGGGCGGCAACAAGTTTGAGGATCGGTGCTTGGATCTCGGCTCGGAGATCCCTCACGGTCTGCTCGGCCCCGTCTCGGTCAGCCTTGTTGACGACGACGATGTCGGCTACCTCAAGCAGGCCGGCCTTGGCTGCCTGCACGGCGTCGCCCGTGCCGGGATTGAGCACAACGATGGTGGTGTCGGCAACCGCAGCGACTTCGATCTCAGACTGCCCAACTCCCACCGTTTCTAACAGGACCATGTCGTAGGCCAGCATGCCCAACAGGCGGATGGCCGCGGGGACCGCGGCGGCCATCCCGCCCAGGTGGCCGCGGGTCGCCAGTGAGCGGATCAGCACATCGGGATCGTTGATGTGTGCGGCCATTCGGATGCGGTCGCCGAGCAGCGCGCCACCGCTGTAGGGCGATGACGGGTCGACAGCCAGGACTGCAACGCGTCGGCCCTGCTTGCGGTACACCCCGATGATCGCCGCGGCAGTGGTGGACTTGCCCGCGCCAGGCGGCCCGGTCAGGCCAACCACCCGGGCCGACGATGCGCCAACAGCCGCCAGCACTTCTTCTCGGCCACCGTTCTCGATAAGGCTCAGCAATCGCCCGGTCGCACGAGAGGATCCGTTCTGCGCGGCGTCGATAAGATCTGCAACATTCATCGTCCGGTGCCGCCGATTGGGGCGCTCGATCATCGAATCACTTGGTGCGCTTCATCACTCGGTCCGCCGCACGCCAATGCTCGTCGGCGATCCAGAGCTTGGCGAATGCGGCGACCGCTTCGTCCGCGGAAACCCCGGTCAGCACACGCTTGATTTCAGCCGCCGGCGCCACACACAGCGACCGGGCCACTGAACGCCACCTGTCCTCGAATGTCGACCGCGGTACTACCACATCGATGAGCCCAAACCGTTGAGCTTCGGCTGCGTCGAGCACGGCTCCGCTGCCCGCCAGCAGCAACGCTCTACCTCGTCCAACCAGATCGGCGAGTCGTTCCGCGCCGCCCCAGGCGGGCATGATCGCCAAACTTACTTGATTAAAGCCGATTTTGATGTCGTCGGCGGCAACCCTGATGTCCGCAGCCACCGCGACCTCGGCCCCGCCGCCGAGGGCATGCCCATTGAGTGCGGCGATGACGGGGCCGGGGAAATCGGCCAGCCGATCGCAGATCGAGCGCATCCGCGAGGCCATCGCAACGGCTTGATCCTCGCTCCTTAATGCGCTGAGTTCCTTGAGATCGCCGCCCGATACGAAAGCCCGATCGCCGGCGCCACGGATGACCAGCGCCAGCGAGCCTTCGGCCGCGTCGATGGCCTTCTCGAGTTGGTCCATGGTGTGCGGCGCGATGGCATTGCGCGCATGCGGGCGATCAATCGTGATGACCGCCAAGCCTTGATCGAGTTCGAGATCAACCATGGCCGGTTCTCGGGTAAGCGGAAGGGTTGTCTGACAAGCGATATCGCATCTAGGCGACCACGCGGTTGAGGAAATCGATCATCCAGGCATTGACCTCGTCGGGCTTTTCCCATTGCGGCCAGTGACCGGCACCCTCGAGGAGGTGAACCTCCGCGTCGGGGATGGAGTCGATCGCGGGTTTGACGGCCTCGAAGCTCTTTCCGGGATTGTGATCGGTCCAGACGACCAGGGTTGGGCATTTGATCTGGGCCAACGTGTGGTCGTAGTAGTCGGTGTCGCCGAAGGCAGCGCGGTTCATCTGCAGCACGGTCTTCATGACCTTCACCATGGTGTGGGTCATGCCGGGCTGGGAGTACACCTTCAACCGGATCTGCACCATCTCGTCGGTGATGCTGGTCGGGTCGTAGACCAGCCACTCAAGGCGGCGCCGCACGGTCTCCGCGGTGAAGTTCTGCGCCAGCTGTTCGGTTCGTGCTTCGATATCGGCGAGGTCGGCGAGGCCCTTTTCGTCAGGGCGCGCCAGGATGCCCGTATTCAGCGACAGCGCGCGAACCTTATCGGGGTACTTCAGTGCCGTCCAACAGGCCACCCCGCCGCCGAGCGACTCTCCGGACAAAAATGCCTTCTCGGCGCCGATGGTGTCGATCAGCGCGGCGACGTGGTCGGCGAAGACGTCCATCGTGTAGTCGCCGTCAATCTTGTCGGTGTAACCGTGACCGACCATGTCGATGGCCAGCACGCGGAAGTGCCGGGACAACGGACCGATGTTGCGCAGGTATGTTTCAGCGTGCCCGCCGGTGCCGTGCAGCAGGATCAACGGGTGGCCGCTCCCGGCCTCCAGGGCGCGAGTGCGGATACCGTTGACGTTGTAGTAGTTTTCGGCTATCCCGGTGCCCATGACGTGGCACCAGGCGGTGGGCACATTCACCATGCCACCGGCAGTGATGTCAGTGTCCGGAAGAACTGATGGTCGCTCCATTTTGCTTCTCCTGATGATCGGATGCTGGGAACGCGGACCAGCAACGCAGTGAGTAATTCTGTGGATTCCAGCCGTGCCAGTGCGTGTCCCAGGCAGTAGTGGGCACCGAAACCGAATGAGATGTAGTTGTTGTCGGTGCGGTGAATGTCGAATCGCTCGGGGTCGGCAAAGTAGGCGGGGTCTCGGTTGGCCGCCGCGAGGGCAACCGCAACGGTGTCGCCCTTCTTGATCGTCTGGCCGCCGATTTCCAGGTCCCCGGTTGCCACCCGCGGGAGCGGCATCGGGGCCGGGCTTTCGTAACGCAGCAACTCGCCTATCGCCGCCGGCAGCAGCGAGAGGTCAGCGATCAACTCATCGAGCTGGTCGGGGTGCTGCAGCAGGACATGCACGGCGTTGCTGACAAAGTTTGACGTGGTTTCGAACCCGGCATGAAGGAGTTCGATGCTCATCGCGACGAGCTCGTGCTCGGCGAGCACGCCGTCTTCGGGTTCTTCGGCCCGGATGAGCTTGGTCAGCAGGTCCTCGGCCGGAGCGGAACGTCGTTCGGCGATGCGCTCGCGAATGTACGCAGTGGTGGCGCGGGTCGCCTCGTTGGCCGCCGCCCGGGCGTGCTCGACATTGGCGCCGGGTGGTGGTTCGACCATGGCCTCTGACCAAGCCAGAAACTTCGGCAAATCGCCTTGCCTGATGCCGAGCATCTCGGTGATGACTTGCGCGACAACAGGGTAGGCGTATTCGCTGACCAGGTCCATGTGCCCGGTCGGCAGGATCTGATCGAGGGTGTGATTGGCGACCTCGGCGATGCGATCCCGCCAACCCGCGATGCCGCCTCTGGTGAAGGCATGCGATACCAGTCGCCTAAGCCTGGTGTGTTGGGGCCGGTCGTTGTAGAGCATCTTGGAGGTGATGATCTGTCGTGCCGCGGGATCATCGACAACAAGGTGCTTGAGTCCGGCCTCACGCCGACTCAGCAATTCGTCGTTGCGCAGCGCCTCGCTGGCGGTTTCATAGCCGGTGATGAGCCACACGCCGTTGTCGGCTTGGATAACCGGGGACACGGCGCGTACCTCTGCAAAAAAACGATATGGATCCCGCCGGAACGCGGGGTCGGTGAGGTAGCGGGTGGCGTCGCCGGCCAATGTGGTTGATGCATTAGACGTTTCCAGCGTCATCGTCAGCCCTTTCCCGATGGTGTTCTGAGGAATCGTTGTTGTCGGCCGGGGTGTCCCCGTGGGCGGCCGGCGTCGTGCCGACCACCAGGACACCGAGCACGGCGGACTCGGCGCCCGAGTTTTGCCATCGATGTGTGGTTCCGGTCTGGACGAACGCGTCACCGGGCTGCAGAACCGATGAGCTGCCGTCCTCCATCTCCAATGTGACGGTGCCGCGCAGCACGAAGCCGAAATCGACGGTGGCGGTCGCGTGCATCGGGGTGGATCGGTCGCCATCGGGCGGGATGACCAATATCCACATGCGAAGGCCGTTGAATCCCGGGAAGAGACCACTTCCGGGATCGCTGCCATCCCAGGTTCCGAGAAGCTGGTCGGTTTTCCACAGCTGGCTCAGCCCACGCCCGCTGGCGAGGGTGACAAGGTCGTGACGCTGGTCGTTGGCGATCATCGATTCACCCGTTGTGCCGCAGGCGGTTTCGATGACCCGCCAGCTCAGCAAATCAAGCGGGCGCGTCATGATACGACCTCGCCCAGTCGATCGGCGGCCACTGAGATACCGACGCGGCCGAGGCGGGAAAAATTCGCGTCGACGGTCATCGCAGGCCCAAGCGCAACCGCCGGAGTGATACCGCCGGTGAAGACCAGCCGGCCGGCGCTGAGTGTCCCGCCCTCCTGGCGGGCGAGGTCGTTGGCCACGGACGCGATCGCATCGGCGGGGTGGCCCAATACGTTGGCCGGACACCCCGACGATGCCGCCTCGCCGTTGACCTCCATCACCACGCCTAGCAGCGACAGATCCAATCGGCGCCAATCCGCCAGCGCGTCACCCACCACGAAGTGTGTGGCCATGGCGTTGCCCGCGATCATGTCGGCGGCCGAGGCGGGCGGGCGTTCGCTACGTGCGGGCAGTTCGATGCCGGGGCGGATCGCCGCGGTCGCGTCTAGGACATCGCGCCTGGTGATGCCCGGCCCGGCAATATCTTCGCCGAGCTCGAAGACCAGTTCGGCTTCCGCGCGCAAGCGCGAGCCCTGCGCGGCGTCGATGACTGCGCCGTCCGGGATTTCCATTGTGTCGGTCAACCATCCCCAGATGGGTCGATCGGTGCCCATCCGGGCTTGCGCATCGGGGGAGGTGAGCGCGATCTTGATGCCGATCACCCGCATACCATCGTTCAGGTAGCGCGCGATCAGCTTTTGGCGCGCCTCAGCCGCCTGCGTGTATGCCGCGAGCATCGTCATTGGTGTGCGTGTCCTTAGTCGAAACGGGTTGTCACAGAGCCGAGTACGTCAAAGTCGGCACGAACCGTCTGTTGTGTGGCGACGTCGCAGGCGCGGGTGCAAGACCCTGGCAGGATGACGTGACCGGCGTCAAGGGTCACGCCGAATCGGTGCACCGTGTTGGCCAGCCACGACACCGCGGTGGCCGGATTGCCCAGAACGGCACCGGAGGCACCGGTCGCCACCACGCGCCCGTTTTGGCGCAAGCTGGCCCCGATGGTGCGCAGGTCCAGCCCGTCCAGCGACGTGCGCTGACCGCCGAGTACGACGCGGCCCGACGAAGCGTTGTCGGCGATGGTGTCGGGCAACCGGATGTCCCAGTTCAATATCCGGCTGTCGATGACCTCCAGCGCGGGGCAGACGAACGCCGTGCAGCGCAGGACGTCGGCCACCGTACAGCCGGGCGCCGGCAGCGCCTCGGCAAGGACGAACGCGATCTCGACTTCGACCCGCGGCGCGCACAACGCCGACGTCGTGATCGGTGTGTTCTCGGCGACGAACATGTCCGATAACAGGTGCCCGTAGTCGGGTTCGTGGGTCTGCATCATCTGCTGCATCACCCGCGACGAGAGGCCAACCTTGTGCCCGCGCACGACTGCGCCGTCGCTGACGCGACGCTGAACGTTGACCAACTGGATCTGATAGGCGTCGGCCGTCGATATCCCGGGAAACTGGTGTCTGAGCGGCGAAATGGGCCGGCGATCGAGCTCGGCGAGATACAGGGCGTCAGCGGCCAGTGTGTGCTCAGCTTGTGTTAGCGCGCCGCCGACCTGCGCAGCGCCCGGAGTTGTGAGGACCATCGCTAGCTCAGCGCTCCTTCACCTGGCATGTCGTGGCCGACTGCGCGAGGATAAGACCCTCGTGCCTGACTAACAGATATGATATCGTAGAAGCCTCGACCCTGCCAAGCTAATGGAGTAGATGTGTCCACATCGGTGGCGGTCTCTGACGGTGGAGACGCGCAGCAATCAGACGAGCTCAACCTGATTTTCGCCTTCTTTACCGCCTTGTCGGAAGGACGGTACGCCGACGCGCAGGCTCTGCTGGTGCCGCAGGCGAACTGGTGGGTGCTGCATAAGCGCGGATACGTGGACCCGGCGATCTGGTTCTCCGGGCTCGCTCAGATGTTTCCTGAGGGGCTTCAGTTCGAAGTCGAAGGCGCCACGGTGGAGGGCCCGCGGATCGCAGTGCGCGCGGCAGCGCGCGGTACGACGGTGACCGGGCGCGAGTTCGACAACGCCTACCACTTCCTGTTCGAGGTCGGGGCCGGCCGCATCTCCGCCGCGTGGGAGTACGGCGACACGTTGCACGCCGACCGCGTATTCCGAGGATGACGCTGGAATTTGAGCGCCGCGCGACTATCGTCGCCCGCGACGGCGAGAACATCTACGCCGAGGCCACCGGCGCTGGCGAGCCGATCGTCTTCTGCCATGGGCTTGGCGGCAATCACGCGATCTGGTGGCGGCAGGTCGGGGTGTTCGCCCAGCGGTACCACGTGATTACCTGGGATCAGCGCGGCTTTGGCAACTCGACGGCACACAGTGGACGCACGGGGATCGATGAGGCCGCCGGCGACCTCATCGCCGTCCTGGACGCCCTGCAGATACGCCGGGCCCATTTGGTCGGTCAGTCGATGGGTGCGTTCGTCGCGTTGCGGGCGGCCCTGAACCACCCCGACAGGGCCATCTCTCTGGTGCTGTCGACGACCCTGGCCGGCGCCGATCCGAGCCACACCCGCGCATTGCAGGCCGCGGTGCCCGATCGTCCACGCCGCGACCGCCACCCGGTCGTGTCCGCCGACTTCAGCCGCTCGGAACCCGATCTGGTTGTGCTGTACAACCTTATCTCCAGCTTCGGCACCAAACCGCCGGTGGGTGAGATGGTCGAGGCCATGGCCAGTCACCGGTTCGGTGACGAGGAGCTGGCCTCACTTGCGCTACCGACGCTGTTTCTCGCTGCGGCCAACGACCAGTTCTGCCCGCCGTCGGTTATGAAAACCGCTGCCGCCCGTATCCCCGGCGCGGTGGTCGAGGTGCTCCCGGACGCCAGCCATTCGGTGTATTACGAACAGCCAGGGACCTGGACAGACGCGGTGCTGAAGTTTGTCGAGAGCTCGCACACACGATATAATATCGGAAAGTGCTAGGAGGCGTGATGGCGATCAATGAGCAGGCTCCCCCGCGCAGCACCCGGGACGCCGAGACCGCGGCCCCCAGCCGGCAAAACCCGCCGACAGGAAGCGCCGGCGCGCGGCGCCCCGGCGGCCTGGGGTTACGCGACCGCATTCCCGAACTTGGTCTGACGGAGTACTGGTACCCGGCCATCGCAAGCCGGAAAGTACCTTCCCGCAAGGGAGTTCGGCGCACCATCCTTGGCTGCGAACTCGTCTTCTTCCGAGGGTCACGCGGCGATGTGGTCGCCCTGAGCAACTGGTGTCCACACCGCAACGCCTCCCTGGCTCACGGCAAGTGCCTGTTCGCGGGCACCATTACCTGCCCGTATCACGGCCTGACGTTCGACGAGCACGGCACGGCGAAGGCGTTCCTCGGTGAGGGCGCCCGGTCGCGCTACATCGGCAGACGCGGGGCAAACGCCCGCGCCTACCCGACGAGAACACTCAAGGGACTGGTGTTTGTGTGGATGGGCGAATCCAGCCCCGCGTCGATCGAGGAGGACGTGCCACCAGAATTCTTCGACGACAAGGCCCTCGTGTTGCATTCGCAGCAAAAGTGGAAAGCTAATTGGCGTCCCGCGTTGGAAAATCTTCAGGATTCCCATGCCTTTTATGTGCACAAAAACTCGTTAGAGGTCCTCAGTCAGGACACCGCGGGGTTGAATTTGCTTTTGCACATGGGACCGGAGCGTCCGCCGACCAAGATCGTCAACGGCCGCGCATTGGTCTTCGAGAACACCCGATTTTTCGACTTTCAAGACTCACAGCAGGGGCGCAAGACATCGATTGAACGCGCCGAGTTCCAGGAGACCTATCCCGAGCTCGGCAACGCCAAGTTCCCGAAGACCAAGGCCAGGCTGCATTTGGCGCGGGTGATGGGGTTCTTGCGCCGACACTTGCGGCCACAGCGCGACTGGTTGGTCAACGACGAAGAATGGTCGTTGGGCGTGCACCTGCCCACCACGTTTCGCTTTGACTATCAGACTCACGTGTATTCCCGGGCGGTAACTCCGCGCAATGCCGAGGAAAGCTGGGTGTTCTACTACAACACCTCCTACCCGAAGACTCGGCTGGCCAGATGGTACCGGCGCCTGAATTACGCCGTGTATTACAACTGGAAACAGAACCACAATTTTTCCGGCCAGGACAAGAAAGTTGTCGAGCAGCTCAGCTACAACGAGCCGCAGGAAAAATTCTCCTCGTCGGATGCATTCCCACTGGCCTACCGGTTACTGGTCGCCGAGAACAGTCGCGGAGTCAAGACGCCATGACGACCACGACCGATTGGAACCAGGACCAGATGGAAGGAATTGGTGAAGTGCAACCCGTCCTCGCCGACACCGACGCGGGCCTCGACGTTGATCCTCAGCACACGATGCGACTGCGTGTCGAACGCATCGAGCGCGCGGCCGACAAAGCCCTTTTCCTGACTCTGGTCGATCCGGACGGGGCGGCGCTGCCCGGGTGGGACGCCGGCGCTCACCTGGAGTTGCACCTCCCGTCGACGCTTCGGCGCCAGTACTCGTTGTGTGGCGACCCGGCCGACAGGCACTCCTATACGGTAGCGGTGCTGCGCGTCGATGACGGCCGCGGCGGATCCATCGAGATCCACGACACCGGCCTGGTGGGCCGCACCCTCGAAGTCCGCGGCCCCATCAACAATTTCAGGCTGGTGGACGCCGATTCCTACCTGCTGCTCGCGGGTGGCATCGGCATCACCCCGATCATGGCGATGGCGCGCGCGTTACACCGGCGTGGCGCCGCGTGGCGCCTGGTATACGGCGCGCGGTCTGCGGCCGCGATGGTGTTCACCGCCGAGCTCTCCGCTCTGTCCGAAAACGTGAGCCTGATAACCGATGACGTCGAGGGGATTCCGGACTTCGCCTCGTTGATAGCCGCCCAGCCCGCCGGTACCGCCGTCTATTGCTGTGGACCCGAACCGATGCTGCGTGCGGTCGAACAAATCTGTGCCGCCACTCCGTCGATGACGCTGCACATCGAGCGGTTCTCGCCGTCGGGGAAGTTCTCGCCGCCTCCGGTGGGCGGGGAGGCGGCGTTTGACATCGAACTGAGGCGTCGCGGAATTGTCCTGCACGTCGGCCCCGACGACAACGCGCTCGATGTGGTGCGCGAAGTCGTTCGCAACCATCCTTATTCGTGTCACGAAGGCATGTGCGGATCGTGCGAAGTGTCGGTGCTCGGCGGCAAAGTCGACCACCGCGATGACGTCTTGAGCGACGAGGAACGTGCCGCCAACGACGTGATGATGCTGTGCGTAAGTCGGGCTTTATCCGATCGACTGGTCATCGACCTGTAAAGGAGATTGGCAGCGGCCTCACACCGACGCCGGCTGGCGGGCCATCTCGATGGCGATGTCGATGATCATGTCTTCCTGACCACCGACGAGCCCCAGCTCGCCGCACCGGCGCAATATGTCATGGGCCGCAACACCATAACGCTGCGCCGCGTGTTCGGCGTGAAGCAGGAAACTGGAATACACACCGGCCCAGCCCTGCACAATGGCGTTGCGGTCCATCTTCGGCCAGCGCGGCAAGTATGGCCGCACGATCTCCTCGGCGGCATCGAGCAAGGCCGCCACATTCACCCCGGTCTCGACGCCCATGCGATCGAACAACGCGGCCAAGACCTCAGTGGGGGAGTTGCCTGACCCGGCGCCCAGCGCACACAGCGAACCGTCGATCTGCTTGACACCCGCCTCAACGGCGAGCGCCGAGTTCGCGATTCCTAACGACAGGTTCTGATGTCCGTGATACCCGACCCAGGCATCGTCGCCGAGCTCGTCGATCAACGCCTTAAACCGTGCACTGGCCTCGTGCATCAACAGCGCGCCGGCCGAATCGGTCACATAGGCGCACTGGCAGCCGGCGTCGACCATGATGCGGGCTTGCGCGGCCAGCTCTTGTGGGGAGGTCCGGTGGGCCATCATGAGGAACCCGACCGTTTCCATGCCGAGCTCTCGGGCAACGGTGAAGTGTTGCACCGAGACGTCGGCCTCGGTGCAGTGGGTTGCGATGCGCACGATGTCGGCCCCGGCGTCATGGGCGCGCCGTAAGTCTTTAACCGTCCCGATGCCCGGCACTAGAAGTGCGGCGATGCGTGCCCGGCCGGCGGCTGCGCGCGCCGTTGCGATGAGCTCGATTTCATTGGTGCGGGAGAATCCGTAGTTGAACGATGAGCCGCCCAGGCCGTCACCGTGGGCAACCTCAATCACCTCGACACCCGCCGCGTCGAGGGCGCTTACCGTGTCACGTACCTGCTCGGCGGTGAATTGGTGGGACATCGCGTGGCTGCCGTCGCGCAGTGTGGTGTCGGTGAGCCGGATGTCGTGTCTGATGATCGGGCGGCTCATGCGGATGCTCCTTGGGTTGCCGCGGCTTGTTTGGCCCTTGCCATGAGTTCACCGACGCGCGCCGCGGCAGCGGTCATGATGTCCAGATTCCCGGCGTAGGGCGGCAAGTAATCGCCGTTGCCTTCAACCTCGAGAAACACCGCGACACGTCCGCGTCCCGACCAGCTCTCGCGCGGCTCATCGAACTGTGGATCGGCGCGCAGCTTGTAGCCGGGGACGTATTGCTGTACGTCGCTGACCATTTCGTGAATGGACTGTGCTACCGACGCGTGGTCGGTGTCGGGCGCGATCGCGCAGAAGACCGTGTCGCGCATGATCATCGGTGGCTCGACGGGGTTCAGGATGATGATGGCTTTGCCGTGGTCTGCGCCGCCGACGTCGATCACCGCCTGGCTGGTGGTCTCGGTGAATTCGTCGATGTTGGCGCGGGTGCCCGGTCCGGCCGACCGTGACGATACCGACGCCACAATTTCGGCATAGGGGACGGGTGTGACGCGTGACACCGCGGCCACGATCGGAATCGTGGCCTGTCCGCCGCAGGTGATCATCGAAACGTTAGGTGCCCCGATGTGGTCGGCCAGGTTCACCGGGGGACACACCATTGGTCCGATGTGTGCCGGGGTGAGATCCACGGCCTGAATGTCAGCCTCGGCGTAGCGTGGCGCGTTGGTCGCGTGCGCACTGGCGGAGGTGGCCTCGAACACCAGCTCGGGCAACGGATCTTGGCGCAGCAACCAGTCGACCCCGCCGGCGGAGGTCTCGACCCCGTGCGCGCGGGCTCGCCGCAAGCCCTCCGACTCGACCACACCCACCATGTAGGCGACTTCGACGCAGTCCGAGCGGCGCAGCTTTGCCAGCAGGTCGGTTCCGATATTGCCTGGGCCGACGATCGCGGCGGTTACTTTGCGGGATGTGTCCGTCACGAAGTTGACTGTGACATCGTATCGCGAGAATGTGGTAGCCATGTGTTCCGCTGTCCGGAACGAGCCGGCCATCTCGATGCTGGATCGTTCGGCAATGCTGTTGCTGGCCTTCCGGCCGAGCGGCGGGGCGATGACGCTCGCGGATTTGTGCCGGGCGACGGGTATCCCGAAGGCCACGGCCCATCGTCTGGTCGCCGAACTCGAGAAATGGGGCCTGCTCGAACGGTCGGGCCGGCGGCTGCGGTTGGGGATGCGGCTGTTTGAACTCGGCCAGCTGGTACCGAGGCAACGTGATATCGGTGAGATCGCCGCCCCTTATCTCGCCGATCTGTTTGAAGCCACCAGAGAAACCGTGCATCTAGCAGTTCGGGACGGCCTGGAGGTCGTCTACGTGCAAAAGCTGGCGCGGCGGGGCAGCCCGCGGGTGGGCTCGCGCGTGGGCGGCCGGATGCCCATGCACTGCACCGGGGTCGGCAAGGCCCTGCTGGCGTTCAACCCAAGGGCGCTGACTGCAGCGGTGATCGCCCAGGGGTTGGTGCGGCTGACTCCGCGCACGATCATCGCCCCCGGCTTGCTGCGTCAGGATCTCGCGCGGGCAAGAGCCCGCGGGTTCGCCGTGGAGCGCGAGGAGTCAACCATCGGGATCGAGTGTGTGGCAGTCCCGATCATTGACGCGGCGGGCAGCGCGGTAGCCGCCATCTCGATGACTGGCCGGGTGCATGAGTTCCACGCGCCGGCGGCCACCGCCGCGTTGCGCACCGCAGCATTGGGCCTGTCACGCGCGCTGCGCTAATCGCGATCCGGTGTGGTCGGGTGGCCGTCGGCGAACCCGGCGGCACGTGCTTTGGCGACTCGCAGCGCTTCCACCACCATGTCGCCCATGTTCGCCAGCCCGGGGGGGTCGTCACGCCGATACTCACCGGGATAGATGTGCACACCGAGCAATTCACCGGTTTCGGAGACGGTCACGGTGACCAGGCCATCGGCGGCCACGCCCTCGAAGCGCTGCGGCCGTGCGGAATGCGGTGGCCCCGTCTCCGGTGCGCACAGGTCGGGCCGGTTGTCAGCCACGATGCCTCCACAAGGAAGTGATACGACCGTACGATATGATATCATAAGTCGAACCGACTGACGCATCGACCGGAAGCTGAACATCATGGATCTTGGGATTGCGGGCAAGGTGGCCTTCGTTTCCGGGGGCAGCATGGGGATGGGGCGCACGACAGCCGAGCTGTTCGCTCGGGAGGGCTGCCGGGTCGTCGTCGCGGCGCTACCCGAGCACAAGGAATCGATCGACGAGACCGTCGGCGCAATCCAGGCCTCCGGCGGCGAGGCGGTCGGTGTGGCGGCGGATTTGACGAAGGAGGACGACGTCGACCGGGCCGTCGCGACCGCCGAGCAAGCTTTCGGATCGCGTCCCGACATCGCCGTGGCCAACGTCGGGGGGCCGGGGCAGGGCGATTTCCTCACCGTGACCAACGACGATTTCGCCAATGCCGTCCATGACATGACGATGAGCATGGTCTACCTGGCGCGTGCCGTCATTCCTCACATGCGTGAACAGCGTTGGGGTCGCATTGTCGCGCTCAACTCGGGCGCGGCTAAGGAGCCGCCGCCCGAGCTGCCCCACATCCTGGCCAACACCTCGCGGGCCTCCGTTATCCCGCTGAACAAGTCGCTATCCAACGAATTCGGGCGGGATGGCATCACGGTCAACACGATCGCGACCGGCTATATCGCGACGGCGCGTATGGAGGGCTACTACGAGAAGCTCGCCAAAACCCGCGGTGTGTCCGCGGAATCACTTGTGGAACAACTTGTTTCGTCGGTTCCCCTTCGGCGGCTGGGGTCGCCGGAAGAGATGGCCGGCGTAATCGTGTTCCTGTGCTCACAACTAGGCGGCTACGTGACGGGCCAGTTCATCGCCGTCGACGGCGGGTTTCATCGAAGCGCGTGGTGATCGGCGCCATTCCGCCCATCATCACCGGGGCGGGTGGGCAGCACGCGTCGAGGCTCTTTCGACGGTGCCGGCGTCCAGCGGGCGGTTGGCCAACTTGGACTTGATGATTCGCCCATTGACACTGGTGGGCATCTCGTCCAGCACGTCGTAATACCGCGGCATCATGTATGGGGGCAGCCTGGGCCGAAGGTAGTCGATCAGTTCGGCGACGGTAAATTCGCAGCCCTGCTTCACGACCAGAAATAACCGCACATCCTGATCGGATTCTCCATACCTACTGTGCGCACCGGATGTGTGGCCGACGCACGCGCATTCGGCGATCGATGGGTGCATGCGCACCTCTTCTTCGATCTGCCGTGGCGATATGTTGCGCCCTCGGTGTCGTATGGAGTCCGTCAGCCGGCCAATGTAGCGCAGCTCGCCCGCGCAGTCGCGAAATCGGTCACCGGTGTGAAACCAGCCACCCCGCCAGGCGTTTTCGGTCTCGGCGGGCAGATGTGCGTAGCCCGAGGCGATCGCGCCGTCGACATGGCGCACGATGAGTTCCCCGGCTTCGCCCGGAGCGACATCCCTGCCACGGGTATCAACAAGCCGGACCTCGTAGCCGCTGCTGGGGTGACCGGCGACAGCGTGGGTTGTCGGTGCCAGCGAACGCACCGCTGGGCCGATTTCAGTCATGCCGTACAGGGTCGCGATGCGAACCGCGAACCGGTCGCCGAAGGCCCGGAACTGCGGAATGAGCGGGACCATGATCATCGTGTGCAAGGGGTTGCGCCCGTCGTCCGCCCGCGGTTCGCTGTCCCATAACATCTGCCCGACGTTCAGGGCCACGGTGAGCTGACAATCGTAGTTCCGAATGTCCGACCAATAGGACTCCTGGGAAAAGCCATCGCGAACCACTAGGCGCTGACCTCGTTGTACCGCGGCCGCCAAAGCTATGAACCCGAGTGCGTGCGCGGTCGACCAGGGGCTGTAATAGCCGGAATCGCTCGGCCACACATGATCTCGGTCATCCACCACGTGTGCCGCGTAGCTCGTGAACGCGAGGTGGGACACCTCCACGGGCTTGGGCAGCCCGGTCGTTCCGGAGGTGAAGAGGATGGACTGAGCTGCGGCCGGATCCGGATCCGGCCGAGGAATCGCTTGAGCCTCGGCAAACGCTTCCGCGCGCCCCAGCAGCGCAACGGATGCCAGCGGCGTCGACGCATGACTCGCAGACTCGCGGTCGCTGACGATAACCCGCTTTAGCCCCGTCGCCGCGGACAATGCGGCCTGATTGGAGGTCAGGCAGTCCTGCAGGGTGACAAGTGTCGTTGCATGCGATGCGTTGAGCACATGAGACAGCGGGTTTCCCCGCATCAGTGTGCTGACCGGCACGTTGGTCGCCCCGAGATAGCCGCACGCCGCCTGCAAAACGAAAGCGTCGGCCCCGGTGGGCAGCATGGTTGCGACGGCTTCTCCGCGTCCGACGCCGACTCGCTCGAGCGCATCGGCACACCGCAGCGCTTCGCGGCAGAATGCGCCATAGCTGTAGGTGGCGCCGCCGATGTCGTTGAGCACCACCCGGTCAGGCGTTTTGGCGGCGCGTGTGCGAAGCAGCGAAAGCATTGATTGCACGTCGACCTCCATGTCGGTGCACACCTGGACGGCCCGCAGCGCTCATGCGGTGGCGCCGATAGAATATCGGCCCCCTTGACTGTCGATGTAACCGCGGTCAACCTCGGCAATCCCGTCTGAACGGTACTTCGGGTCGTGAGGATCGGCCCCTGAGCCACGGGCGGCTTGATTCAGGTGCGAATTGCGATATCATATCGTGTATGTTTAGGCGTAGGCATGCGAGAATGCATCGCCGAGCGGCCACGATTCCATCGCGCGCGGTGGCGCGCTGCGCGCGAGTCGCCACAACCCGCGGGGGCGTCCGATGACGCCGCGGGTGGGTTTCATCGGTTTAGGAAATCTCGGCGAGCCGATGGCCATGCAGGTCGCAAAGGCCGGCTTCGACCTGACCGTGTTCGACATTCGTCCCGATCCGATCGCACGGCTCGTCGCCCTCGGGGCGAAGGAAGCCGGCTCGATCGACACTCTGGCGATGCGTTGCGACGTCATCCTCGTCGCGGTCGTCGACGATAAGCAGGTTTCGGATGTACTGCTGGGCGGGTCGGGCTCAACCGGGGTGCTGAGGATCGCGAAGCCGGGCAGCACCGTTGTGCTGCACAGCACCGTGCACCCCGACACGTGCCGTGCACTTAACTCGACCGCTGCGGCGCGCCGGATCGACCTGCTCGACGCACCCGTGAGCGGCGGACCCCATGGTGCGCAGACCGGATCCCTGTCGATCATGGTGGGAGGCCCGGCGTCTGCGCTAAACCGTTGTCGTGCGGTGCTTCTGGCGATGGGCGATCACGTGACCCACCTCGGTGACCTGGGCGCCGGCCAGATAGCGAAGATAGCCAACAACGTCGCATTGGCCATCACCATGAGAGCGGTGCACGAGGCGCTGGCCTTCGCTCAAAGCAACGGCGTCAACCCGGAGACGATGCGCCAATTGCTCACCTGGGGCGCCGCCAACAGCTGGGTTGCCGAGAATTGGTCGGCAATCGGGAACTCCGTCGCGCACTACCAGGCCGGCGGCGCGCAGGCCCTGGCCAACCTGACGTACAAAGACCTTTCATTTGCCCTGTCCATCGCCCACGACCGCCTGCTTGCCCTGCCCGGCACCGCGGTGACCGCGCAGCTTCTGGCCGACCCGTACCGATCGGCCGAGATCTTCGTAACAACACCGCCGCAGGAACCCAACTCTGAGGACGGCCATCGATGACAACTGCGACGCCCAGCCGCACGGCGCTGCCCCGGTTTGACCCCGTGGAGCCGGCGCTATTGGGTGACCCCTACCCGATCTACGCCCGATATCGGAATGCCGATCCCATTCACTGGGGAACGGCATCAATGTCGGACCTGCCCGGGTCGTGGTACCTGTTTCGGCACCAGGACAACATCGATGTCCTGGCCGACGCTGACCGCTTCGCGAATGATCCCGCCAGCGTGGGGATGTCCCACGCGGTGCCCGAGGCATTCAAACCCATCACGCACATCTTCCAGCGCTGGCTCGGAGGCCAGGACGAGCCGGACCACCGACGACTGCGAGCGATCCTGGCCAAGGCGTTCACCCCGCGTCGAGTCTCCGCTCTGCAGCCGCGTATCGCCGCGATCACCGCCGAGCTCATCGACCACGCCCGTGCCACATCCGACGTCATCGATCTCGTCGCCGACGTCGCGTTTCCCCTGCCGATGGCGGTGGTCGGAGACGCGTTGGGCGTTCAACCACCGGACTGGCCACGCTTTCAGCAGTGGTCGGCTGACCTCAGCAACGCTGTCGACCGTGCCGGAGATCCCGCAGCCGCGGCGTTGGGCGCCGCGGCGATCAGCGGCATGGTGGAGTATTTCGCCGACGCCGTGGCGCGTCAGCGCAAAAGCCCCCAAGACGATCTGCTCGGCGCGATGGTCGCGGCGGCCGACGACGACGGTCAGCCTATGGACGAACTCGAAGTCATCGCCATCGCCACCGAGCTTGGCGTAGCCGGGCATGAGACGTCGACGAACGCGATCGCCAAGTCCATCTTGGGCCTGATGGATCAACGCGACCGCTGGGAGGAGTTGAAGACGCTCTCCGACAAGGCGTTTGACAACGCTGTCGACGAACTCATGCGGTGGAGTGCTCCCGTGCAGCGACAGCGGTGGCGGTGGGTCACCGAGGATCACATGCTCGGTGGCCGGTCCTTGGAGCGAGGTCAGTCCGTGGTGGCGATTCTCGGTGCGGCCAACCGCGATCCCGCGGTCTTCGCTGACCCCGATCGCATCGATTTCGCCAGACCGTCAGCACGACATGTGACGTTTGGGTTCGGCGTTCACTTTTGTGTGGGAGCCACCCTGGCGCGCCTGGAGTTCAAGACCGCGATCAAGGCACTACTGGAACACATGCCTGACATGGAGTTGGCGTCCTCGCCGGACGCGATCCAGTGGCGACCCAACTTCATCTTGCCGGGCCCGGTGAGTGTGCCGATACACCAGCCGGCGGCGTGATTCGAGCGGCAACGCTTCCGAACTGAGGCCGCTACCACCGGCCGGACTTCTTAGCGGCGCACCTGTTTCACGCCGGCGTGGCTTTTGCCGGTGGCGCCGCGCTGCCAGCCGCGCCCAACGATGTTGAAGGGAGCGGGGTTTGGCCCGCATGTTCGCATATTAGTGACAACGGTGGGGGATATACGATATGATATCTGGCATGGTCTCAGGCCCCCTTTCGGGTTTCCGTGTTGTCGATCTGACCAACGGTTGGGCGGGCACCTCGTGCACCAAAGTCCTGTCCTCCTACGGTGCCGACGTCATCAAGATCGAGAACCCCGACGGCGGTGACATGGCCCGCAATTTGGTGCCCTGGGTATTCGAGACGTTCAATGGCGGGAAACGTTCACTGACCGTTGACTTACGCGAAAAAGCCGGTCAGGAGATCGTGCGGAGGTTAGCCAAATCGAGCGACGTGCTGGTGCAGTCGATGCGTCCGGGTGCCCTCGATGAGATCGGACTGGGTCGGGCCGAGCTCACGGCCGCTAATCCGAGCCTGATTTACGCCTCCTTTTCCGCGTTCGGGAGCAGCGGCCCCAGCAGCCACCGCCGCGGGGTGGACTCGGTCGTGCAAGCTGAATCCGGGCTCGCCGCAATCGTTGGACGAGTGGTGGATTCGGTGAGCGTGATCGATGCCGCCGGCGGTCTGGCGCTCGCGCAGGGGATCCTTGCTGCGCTGCTGTTGAGGGAACGCAGCGGCGTCGCCGAGCCCGTTGAAGTCAACTTGCTTGACACCGCGGTCTATTTGCAAGGTGCGCTGTACACCGAGTTCTCCGCGACCGGAAGCACACTCGACCGGGAGAGCTTTGACACAGTGTTCCCGACGGTCGGCACATTCGAAGCGTCGGACGGTCCGCTGTATGTCGCCGCCTACTGGCCTGGTGACTGGGCAACGATTTGCGATCTGATCGGCCGGCCCGAGCTCGTCGAGGATGCCAGGTTCTGCGACCCGGCGTCGCGGTCAGCCAATTGCGACGCATTGCGCGAGGAGATCGGCGCGGAGTTCAAGAAAAAACCGCGCCGCCAGTGGGTGCGCGACCTGGAGCGGTCGGGGATTCTCGCCGGCGAAAGACGCAGTTACGCCGATGTGCTGGCCGACGAGCAGGTTCGACACAACGAGACGTTCGAGTCGATACGGCTCGCCGACAACCGCATTGTCTCGATTCCCCGGCCGCCCATCCGGCTCGGCGGTCGCGCGATGCCCGCTCTCGGCGCCGCGCCGGCGCTGGGCGAACACACCGACTCGATACTGCAATCGCTGCAAAACCTCGCGACCAGTGAGCCAGCTGGGAATCGATGATGGAATTCTGGTGTCTCGCGGCGACTTCGGTGGCCAGCGCTGCAGAACAAGCCGTCGCCGCCGAGAGCGCGGGCTGGGACGGCATGCTGGTGCCGGACACCCAAAGCCTGATGAGCGATGCCTACGTCACGCTCACCTTGGCCGCGGTCGCGACGCATGACCTCAAACTGGGTACCGGCGTGACGAACCCGTTCACCCGCCATCCCGCGGTCACGGCGTCGGCGATCGCTGCGCTGCAGGAACTTTCGCGGGGCCGCGCGGTGCTCGGTATCGGCCGCGGTGACAACTCGTTGGCACATCTGGGGTTGGCACCTGCATCCCCGGCGGTCTTCGAAAGGTACCTCGGCCGGCTGCAGGGATATCTCCGCGGTGAACCGGTTCCGTTTGACGAGAGCGACCGGACCGATATGCGAAGCGTCGATCGGTTGCCGAATGCGGACGCACCCGAACACAGCGTGCTCCGATGGTTGAATCCGTCGCTGCCCAAAGTCCCAGTGGATGTCGCGGCGACCGGGCCGAAAGTAATCCGTCTGGCCGCCGTGCTCGCGGACCGGCTGACGTTCGCTGTGGGCGCGGATCCCGAACGCCTCGAGTGGGCGATAACGACCGCTCGGACGGCCAGAGAGCAGGCAGGACTAGACCCGACCGCGTTGACGTTCGGCGCGTACATCACTGTTGTGCCGCACCCAGATCCCGCTGTCGCGGTCAAGTTGGCGGCAATAGGCGTCGCCACGTTGTCCAGGTTCTCGGCCATGCATGGCAGGGTCACGTCTCCGATGCGCAGCGACGACAGCGCAGAAGTGCAACGATTGGTCTCGGCCTACGATCTGGGCCACCACGGCGATGCGAACGCAGATCACCGCGCCGCCGTCTCCGATGAATACATCCATCGGTTCGGCATTGCCGGCCCCGTCGAGCATTGCATCTCGCGGCTCCGCGAGATCGAAGACATTGGTATCGACCGCGTCGTAGTTCTTGACCTCGGCTCCCCGAACGACCAGCAGCTGATCGACAGCCGCGCGGCGTTGCTCAGCCAGGTCATGCCCGCCCTGCGGGCAACAACGCCGGGTCCCGCGGCGGCGCCGCGGGCAGCCGCGGCGACACGCTGACCATCACCTTCGGAGGAGGATGCATGCTGCTGGAGGAACACCATGAGGCATACCGCGCTGACGTTCGCCGTTTTATGGACCGCGTCGTCGAACCGGCCCGCGCCGAGCTGGACCTCACCAAACCGCTCACTCGCGAGGAAGTCCACCACCTTCGAAAGAAGTTCTCGGAGCACGAGATTGCCAACAGTGAGCCACTGCGCGAGGATGGCCGCCCCGATCTTGTTGCCATCGGAATCTTCACCGAGGAACTCAACCGTGTCGACGCGTCGTTCGGGGCGATGGCGGCAGCGCTGTTCTTCTCGCCGCTCCCGATCGGCTCGCTGCTGTCAGAGCCGCAGCGCCAGCGCTACGGCAGGCATTTCGAGCCCGGTCGGCTGGTGTCGGTGGGACTCAGCGAGCCCGGGGTGGGATCAAACCCCGCGGAGGTACAAACGAAAGCACGTCGGGCGGGCGACCGCTGGGTGATCAACGGGCAAAAGCTGTGGACCTCCAATGCGACGATATCCGAAGCGATCCTCGTGACATGCCGGGTACCCGAAGAAGACGACGGGCTGTCGATGTTCTTAGTCGAGCGCGACGAGTACCCCTACGAACCCCGACCCATCAAATGCCTTGGCATGACAGGGGTTTCCACCTGTGAAGTCGACTTCGTCGACTGCTCCGTGCCGGACGGGGCGCGAATCGGTGCCCCCGGTGGCGGATTGCGGGTAATGCTGCAGTTGCTCGATCGGGCTCGTCTCAACATCTCTTTCACCTCCGTCGGGATCGCGCAGGCGGCGCTGGAAGAGGCTGTCTCCTATGCGCGTACCCGTCATCAGTTCGGCAAAGCGATCGCTTCCTTCCAGCTGGTGCAGGAGATGGTTGCGGACATGGCCACCCAAGTGACCGCCGCGCGCCTCATGGCACTTCATGCCGCCACCCTGGTGCAAGCGGGGCGACCAGCCCGCGCCGAGGTGTCCATGGCGAAGGCATTCTGCACCGAAACGGCAGTCGCGGTGAGTTCGCAGGCGATTCAGGTGCATGGCGGCATGGGTCTCACCAAGGAATGCAACGTCGAAAGGTATTTCCGGGATGCCCGAATGCAAACCATTCCTGACGGAACCACTCAGATCCACAAGCTGATCATCGGACGTGAACTCACCGGCGTTTCTGCACTTATCTAGGTGAGGGTGAGCCCAGCGGCGATGCTCCGAGGCGAGAAACCAGGAGGGCCGGGATGCGATTCGTTTTGACACACGGTGCCATGCACGGTGGCTGGTGCTGGAAATACGTGCTCGACGAGCTCGCCGCGCTTGGCGTCTCGGCCATCGCGCCGGATCTTCCCGGCCACGGCGAGCGCGCGAACGAACCGGCCACGCTGGATGGATATCGGGACGCCCTGCTCGAGGTGCTTGAACCCGACGACGTGCTCGTTGGGCACTCCCTCGGGGGCAGCTTCATTTGTTTAGCCGCCGACGCCGCACCTGATAAGGTTCGCCGGCTGATCTACATAGCGGCACTTGTGCCAGAAGAGGATCGCTCCCTGGCTGAGGTGTTGCCATTTGTGGGCGACGTCAAGGAATTTGAGCTCACTCCGGACAGCTACCGCCTGACCGACGCGGGTGCTGCTCGCGCAGTCTTTTACAACGACTGCACATCAGATCAGGTGAATTGGGCCTACAGCCAGGTTCGACCGCAGTCGTTACAGCCGTTGATGACGCCGATACGACTTGCCCGGTTTTGGGATCTTGATATTCCCCGCGACTACATTCTGTGTCTCAACGATCGCACCGGCTTACTGACGGTTGCGGAAGATCAGCTATCCAGACTACGGCCGACGACGATACATCCAGTGTGGGCCTCGCATTTTCCTCTGATCAGTCGCCCGAAAGAGCTTGCCCGCCAATTGGTAACCATTGCCGCGAACTGAGTTGCCGGCTTGCAGGCGGTGGCCGGCATCGCATCGTCCAGGACGAAGGGATCTTCGGTGACAGAAGCCAGTACCGAACTCACGACAGGGCCGGACGCCACAGGGCCGCTCGCCGGTCTGAAGGTCATCGAGATGGGCAGCGTCGGACCTGTGCCGCATGCTTGCATGCTGCTGGCCGACATGGGCGCCGACGTCGTGCGCGTCGACCGGCCGTCGGCGGTGCCGCCTGGTTCACTGCCGGAGCCGCCATACGGTGAGGTCACGTTGCGCGGGCGTCGCAACATCGCCGTCAACCTCAAGCACCCGGACGGCCGCGCGACGCTGCTCGACCTGGTGCGCACCGCCGACGTGCTGCTTGAGGGCTTCCGGCCCGGCGTAATGGAGCGCCTCGGACTCGGTCCGGACGAATGCCTGGCCGCTAACCCGCGGCTTGTGTACGGGCGGATGACCGGGTACGGGCAGGATGGCCCGCTGAACCAGGCTGCAGGACATGACCTTAACTACATCGCGTTCGCCGGTGCGCTTGCCCATTTCGGGCGCCCACACGAGCGGCCCAGCATGCCGCTGAACCTGGTCGGCGACTACGGCGGGGGGAGCATGTTCCTGCTGTTCGGCGTGTTGTGTGCGCTGTTCGAGCGCGTGTCCAGCGGGAAGGGCCAGGTCGTCGATGCGGCGATGGTCGACGGGGTCGCTTCTCTCATGTCCCTGTTCTGGGGGTTCAGCCAGATCGGCAAGTTCGACGAGACGAAGCGCGGGGCCCACCTCTTCGACAGCGGCGCGCACTTCTTCGACGTCTACGAGTGCGCGGACCGCAAGTTCATCTCCGTCGCCGCGATTGAGCCGCAGTTCTACGCCGAGCTCCTAGCGCGCCTGGGGCTCACGGACGACCCAGCCTTCGCTGTGCAGGAGGACCCGAGCCGCTGGCCGGAGCTCAAGCAGCGATTCATTGCATTGTTCGCCACCCGCACCCGCGAACAGTGGTGCGCGCTGCTCGAGGGCACCGACGCCTGCTTCGCGCCGGTGTTGACGCTAAGCGAGACAGCCAAGCACGCCCACAGCGCGCATCGCGGCACGATCGTCGAGGTCGACGGCATCCGCCAGCCGGCGCCCGCACCGCGCTTATCCCGCACGCCCGGCCGCCTGGACCGTCCGCCCGCCCGGGTCGGCCAGGACACCGTCGACGTTCTTTGCGACTGGGACATCCCGCCCGACCGCGTTCAGCACCTGCTGGACGCGGGTGCGGTCACGCTCGCCGAACGCTCGGTGCCCGGCTCCGGTGGGCGCGGGTCCCTGACCGCGACGGCGACCCGCGTCGACTGATCCGTTCCCCCGGACAACACAGTCAAGGAGCTAGCCAATGCCAGACCGAGCCGTCACCAGCACTTCTGACCCTCAGGAGGTAGCTCGCACATTCGACCATCAGTCGTGTGAACTGGCCGACGACCCCGGACCAACGTGGAGCGTTCTGCGAGAGGTTGAGGGCATTCCCAAGAGCCACGCCCACGGTGGATTCCACGTCGTTAGCCGTTATGACGACGTATGCGACGCCGCCAAGCGGCCGGATGTGTTCTCGAGCGCCGAAGTCGGTATTCCCTCGATCGAGGTCGACTTATACCCGCTTACCTTGGATCCCCCGCTGCACTCCGAATACCGTCAACTCCTGGCCTCTGCGTTCAGCAAGAAAGAGGTCGAGAAGAAAGCCGAGAGTGTGCGGGCCTACGTCCGCTCACTGATCGAAGATGTCGTCGACCAGGACGCGTTCGACTTCGTCGAGAAGTTGGCGGGCCCGCTGCCCATGCACGTAACGCTGGAGGTCATCGGCGTCCCGGTGCAGTACGGGGAGGAGCTCTACCGACTGATTCAGATTGTCAATCATCGGCGCGGCGAAGACGATGCGCCCGCGGCAGCCGCCGGACAGCTCGTCGCGCAACGACTGCTCGAAGTAGTGGGCCAGTTCCGCAGCGGCGAGCTCACCGATGGGGCTGTCGGGCCACTGGTGAATGCCGAGGTCTCCGGGAAGCCACTGTCGGACCACGACCTCATCGCCACCTGCATGAATATGGTGAACGGCGCGCTGGACACCACGACGTCTGCACTCACCTTCGCGGCCCATCATTTGGTGACCCACCAAGACGATCTGCAGACCCTGCGCGTGAACCCTCAGCTCATCCCGGGCGCCGTGGACGAGTTCATTCGACTCGCGGCCGCCGCGCCGGCGACCTCTCGCATCGCCACGGTAGACACCGAGATAGCCGGCTGTCCCGTCCGGGCGGGGGAGAGGGTTCTCCTGGTGTGGGGTTCGGCGTCCCGCGACGAGCGACGATTCGACGATCCTGAGACGCTTCGGATCGAAGGCCGCAAGAACTCCCATGTCGCCTTCGGGTACGGCATACACCGCTGCCTGGGTCTGTTCGTCGCACAAATGATGATCCGGGTCTTCCTAGAGGAATCGCTCAAACTCCTGTCGGGGCTGGTCCCGGCTGCCGGCTTCGTCCCCACGTGGCACGGCGGCGAGCTTCGGGGGATGGAGTCGCTGCCCCTCGTTCGGCGCTACGACACCGAATAAGCTCGCGCACAACGGCACCGGAGGCCGTCGCCGCGAACACGGACGATTCCCCGCCTCCGCGTTCGACCGATCGACAAGACGCGATCGGGACGGGCGCTGCGACTGTTCAGTCGAAGAGCACGACCCCGCGGATGTTGAGTCCGGCGTGCAGATCGGAAAATCCCTGCGCCACCTCGTCGAGCGTGTAGGTGCGGGTCACCAGTTCGTCGAGCTTGAGAATGCCGGCGCGGTACATCTCGAGCTGGCGGGGAACGTCCACGCTGGGTGAGCATCCCCCAAACAGGCTGCCCTGCAGGCGTTTCTGGTAGAGGGTCAACTCCATCGCCGAGATGGGGATTCCCACTTCTGACATCGGCACCAGGCCGGTGACTACGACCGTGCCGCCTTTGCGAATCGCCGCGAACGCCTCAGCAATGTGCTGTCCCGAAGTGACGCCGACGGTCACCAACGCGGCGTCAGCGCCCTGCCCGTTGGTGAAACCACGTGCGGCCTCTGCCGCCTCGTCCATCGTGGCAAATGCGTGCGTGGCACCGAGTTTGAGCGCCGTCTCCCGCTTGAACTCGACTGGGTCCACAGCGATGACGTTCTGGGCGCCGATGTGCGCGGCACCCTGCACAGCGTTGATGCCGACGCCACCGATGCCCATCACGATGGCGGTGTCTCCGGGCCGCAGATCCGCCAAATGTACGGCCGACCCCCACCCGGTGCCCACGCAGCAGCCGGCAAGGCACACCTTGTCCAACGGAAGGTCGGCATCGATCTTCACGCACGACCGCATATCGACCACGGTGTATTCGGAGAACGTCCCAAGGGCGGCCATCTGGGCGACAGGGACACCGTCGAGATGCATCCGGAAGCTCGTCGGGTCGTCCAGGCGCGACCCGACCAGAAGATTTGCGCCGTCGTCACACAGGTTCTGGTGCCCGCGAGCACAGAACCGGCAGTGACCACAGAACGGCAGGAACGCGAAAACGACGTGATCACCGGGCGAAAGACCGCGCACCGCCGAACCAACTTCCACGACGACGCCCGCCCCTTCGTGACCGCCGCAGAACGGAAACACCGGGACCGGGAGGTCGCCGGTGGCGATGTGATCATCCGAGTGGCACAGGCCGGACGCGACCATCTTCACGAGGACTTCGGTGGGCTGGGGATCGTCGACATCAAGCTCGACGCTCTCAAACTTGCTGTGGGGAGCACGCAGGATGGACGCCCGGGTTTTCATTTCGACAGCCTTTCCGACTCCCCGGCCACCGTGTGTGCGCACCCACCTGCAACTTGAGCGGCGCCGCCGGTTGCGTCAAACGCGCTGGCAAGAGTCCGATCATGAGTTTCGCTATGGCATCAAGGGCGGTGTCCTCGGTGAATCCGGTCGCCCTTCGATGATCACGTCTGCGGCGACGTTCGACCAGGCTCCGTGTCGTCGTTGGGCAGGCGTGATCCGGGACAGCTCCACTTTGTGACCAACCCGACGGTTACGATACCATATCGCAAGAGCATCGATGCTTCTTCGCTAGACCTATGCGTGACCGGACTTCAGGGCGCGGAGCCATCTATGTGCATACTTGCGGCATCTCAAGTGCACGATATAATATCGCATTGGAGTGGATCTACCGCGCACGGGGCGTCCGCAGCCGATCGGCCACTCGCCCAACACGACGAAAGCGGGTCATGCGTCGACACAGCGAATCACTGCAACCCCACCGCCGGGGGATCGCAGGCGGGGCGGCGACCCGGGGTCGTAACGGCTCGAAGGGCACACGGTGAAAGCCGCGGTTGTGAATGCCGTCGGCGGCGGATTCAGCGTCGAGGAGATCTCCATCGCGGCGCCGATTGGGCGAGAGGTGCTTGTCGACGTCAAGGCAGTCGGACTCTGCCAGACCGACCACACCATCGCGACGATCGACATGGGATATGCCATGCCGTCGGTCCTGGGTCACGAGGTGGCCGGTGTCGTGGCCGGCGTTGGGCCCTCGGTCACCAGTGTTGCGGTGGGCGACCACGTGGTCGGCTGTCTGGCGCAAAGCTGCGGTGGATGCGCGCGATGCCTCGACGGCCGGCCTCTGCAGTGCCAACGCCCCGAGGCAACCCAACGCGCCGCCGGCCAGCCGCCGCGGCTGTCACGCGACAGCGCCGCGGTATCTCAGATCTTTGGGCTCGGGGGCTTTGCGGAGCAGGCGTTAATTCACGAGAACCAGCTCGTCACCATCGCCGAGGAAGCGCCGTTCCCCCAGGCAGCGCTTCTTGGCTGCGGGGTGCTGACCGGGGCCGGTGCGGTCCTGAACACCGCCAACGTGCGAGCGGGTGACAGCGTCGTGATCATCGGAACCGGAGGCGTGGGAATCAACGCCGTGAGCGGCGCCGTACTGGCCGGCGCATCGACGATCATCGCCGTCGACGTGGAAGAGCAACGGCTGGATGCCGCGACTCGATTCGGTGCGACGCATGCGATCAACTCGGCGAAAGAGGATGTCGTCGAAGCGGTGTCGGCGATCACGAGAACCGGCGCCGATCACGTGTTCGATTTCGTCGGTACCGCGGCCGTGGCGCAGAGCGGCGTATCGATGCTCGCCGTGGGCGGCGGCCTCTATCTCGTTGGTGTCGCCGATCCGGCGGCCAGCGTTCCCGTGAGCATTGTTGCGTCGGTGTTGAGGCAGACCCGGGTTCAGGGTGTCACGCTGGGATCATCGAACTTCAAGCGCGACATCCCGTATTACGCCGACCTGTACCTGCAGGGTCGGTTGAATCTCGATGATCTGGTCTCGCTGGAGATTTCGCTCTCGGACATCGAAGATGCCTACGCCCGCTTGAAGGATCCGGCCGTCACCCGAATCGTCATCACATCGTTTTAACCGTCCGAAGGGCTAGAGCATGGACATCGTCGCGCGTCTTGGGTACCTGTCGGTGGGGGTGCACAACCTCGTCGAGGCCGCCGAGTTCTACTCCCGGGTCGTCAGGCTCGACGTGACCGAACAGCTTGGCGACACCGCATTCATGACCGGCGGCGTCGAGCACCATTGGATTCGGCTTGAGGAGGGAAACAAGCAGGGCATCAAGCGAATTGGTTACGAAGTCGCCAGTGAGAGCGCCTTGCAAGAAGTCGCCCGCCGGCTGCGAGAACAAAGCATCGAGGTTCTCGAGGGTGGTGACCCCAAGCGCGACCGTGTGCAGCGGTGGCTGCGGTTCACCGATCCCGGCGGAACCGACATCGAGCTCTACATCGGGATGTACGAGCGCGGAGTTGCGCCCGTCAACAACGGCGTCACTCTCGAGAAATTCCTGCACGCGGCCTGGGGGGTGACGAACTGGGAACAAACCACGGCCTTCTACCAGGATGTGTTGGGGTTCAAGGCGTCCGACTGGATCAGCAACCGTGCGGGATTCTTCCGCGCCGCGGACCGTTACCACCACTCGCTTGTCTTGTTGCGCAGCGAGCGTCCCAATTTCAACCATTTCTGCATTCAAGTGGGCTCACTCGACGACGTCATGCGGGCGCGCAACAACGCGCTGCGGCTGGGCGTCAAACTTCGCGACGACCTGCTGCGGCATGCCCCGTCGGGATCTATCGGCGTCTACCTCAAGGACGAGGCCCGGGGTTTCGCGGTCGAATTCTGCGTGGGACATCCACAACTCGATGATGACACTCACCGCCCTCGTGTTTTGCCGTCATCGCCGGAGACGCGCGACGTATGGTTGGCACCGCTGCCCGACCCACTCGAGCCCGGAACCGTTACCACGATGGATGGGCGCGCTGAGCAGAGCGCACCGCGGGAGTGGATTCCCGGCAGCGTTGTCGAGTCGGGCGTACGGCGATGACCGCGCCGACTCGCTCTCAGGACGGGGCCCAGCAGGTGATTGAGCATCGGGAATTGTTCATCGGCGGGCGGATGGCCGCACCCAGTGGCCATGACACGATCGAGGTGATCTCTCCGCATTCCGAACAGGTCGTCGGGCGCACGCCCGACGGTGCACCAGCCGACATCGACGCCGCGGTGGCCGCCGCGCGATCGGCGATGTCGGGGGAGTGGGGACGCTCGTCTGCCTCGGAGCGCGTCGAGGTGATGAAGCGCCTGGTGGCTGAGTGCCGTCGCCGCTCCGAGGAGTTCGGACATGCCCAGGTGCTCGAGATGGGTTGCCCGATCTCGCAGGTCAACATGGTGATGGTCGAACCGGCGTTCAGCAACCTGGACTACTACATCGATCTGATCACTGGAATGCAGTTCGAGGAGCACAGGACCGGCGTCGGGGGTAGCAGCGTCGTTCGCCAGCGACCGGTGGGCGTTGTCGGTGCCATCATCCCTTGGAACGGGCCACCGACACTGACGATGATGAAACTCGCGCCGGCGCTTGCCGCGGGGTGCGCGGTGGTGTTGAAGCCGGCACCCGAGGCTCCGCTGGATTCGTACGTGCTCGCCGATGCCGCCATGGCCGCCGGGCTGCCCGACGGTGTGCTCAACATCGTTCCCGGCGGTCGTGAACTCGGGGAATATCTAGTCACTCACCCCGGTGTGGACAAGGTCGCCTTCACCGGCTCGAGCGCGGCTGGAAAGCGCATCGGCAGGCTGTGCGGTGAGCGGCATCGGCCGGTGACCCTCGAGCTCGGGGGTAAATCGGCGGCCATCGTTCTGCGCGACGCGGACCTGGCCGCCACCGTCGCCGGGCTCGCGTTCAACTCCTTCCTCAACAGCGGGCAGATCTGCGCCCTCGACAGCCGAATTCTGTTACCGGACACCCGGTTTGACGAATTCGCCGAGGCGATCGGTGCGACGGTGGCCGGGTTCAAGGTTGGCGATCCGTTCGATCCGGAGACGTTCGTGGGCCCGTTGGTGAGTGAGCGGCAACGGGACAGGGTGGAAGGCTACCTCGCGAAGGGCGTTGCCGAGGGAGCGCGAGTGGTGGTTGGCGGTGGCCGTCCCAAGGACCTTCCCCACGGCTGGTACGTGGAGCCAACGGTGTTCGTGGACGTCGAACCGTCGATGACGATAGCCCGCGAGGAGATCTTCGGACCGGTGATTGCGTTGCTGCCCTATACCGACGAGGACGAGGCCGTGGCGATCGCAAACGACACCGATTATGGTTTGGCGGGCTCGATTTGGACTACTGACGTGGCACACGCGCTCGAGTTGTCGACGCGCATCCAGACCGGCACCATGGCGATCAACACCTTCGGTTGTCAGCCCTGCACGCCGTTTGGTGGCGTCAAGCTCAGTGGCATCGGGCGTGAAGGCGGCCCTGAAGGGTTGCGTGCGTACCTGTCCAGCCAGTCCATCCTGCTGGGTTGAAAGCTCATGTCTGTGACTGATGAGCACCCGCAGAGTCTGCCGACATCCGGCCGCATTCTCGGCGGCTTTGAGCCCGGCGTCGGCTTCATCGGCCTCGGCGACATGGGTGGGCGCATCGCCCAACGGATACTGGCCGCTGGTTTTCCTCTGACGGTGTACGACAGAAGCGCGGATGCCTGCCACAAGTTGCGTGAACGGGGCGCCGCAGTTGCCGAACAGGCTGAGCTTGTCGGCCGCCAGTGCGGCGTCGTAAGCATCTGCGTTGTCGATGACACACAGTTGCGCGAGGTCATCGGGCAGCTACGGCGGGAGTTGAGGCCCGGATCGGTCGTGCTCGTTCACAGCAGTGTTCTGCCCGACACGGTCATTGAGCTTGCCCGGGACCTCGCGACCGTGGACGTTGCGGTGATCGATGCGCCGGTCAGCGGCTCACGTCCCGCCGCGGATGCCGGGACGCTGACGGTAATGGCCGGGGGCGACCAAGACACCCTCGAGAGGCTTCAGCCGCTGCTCGACACGTTCGCCGCGAACGTCGTGCGGGCGGGTGAGGTGGGCGCGGGTCAGGCCCTCAAGATCGCCAACAACGTCATGCTTCATATGAACTACCTGGTGGCCCTGGAGGCGGTGCGGTTCGCGCGCAGCCAGGGTGTCGACGAGGCGACGCTCATTGCGACGGCGAACATCTCCAGCGGGCGATCCTGGGTGACTGAGACTTGGGGTTTGCTTGACGCCATGATGGTCGACCACCCGCTCGCCGGAACCGATGCCATTTATCCGTTGATGTCGAAGGAGCTCTGGCACTCGGTGCAGTTGGGCCGCGATACCCAGACCTCGCTGCCGTTAACGGCTCTCGGCACGCAACTCACCGAGGGGCATTTGCGCGCGCGTCGCCAGGATCTGCAATCGGAGGCCGGTAAATAGAACGGGGCGTCTAGAGAGGTTCGCGCTACGGTGCGCTAACTTCAGCCCTGCCGGCCGGCGAGCGCAGTCAGAGCGCGACGAGCGGAATCTGCTTGTATCCCCGGATCAGCAGGCTGTCACCCAACTCAAGATCTGCGCTGGGATCGAGCGTGAATCGCTCCAGATGGGGCAGCAGGGCCGTCAGCGCACTCTTCGCTTCAAGTCGGGCGAGCGGGGCGCCTAAGCAGAAGTGGATGCCTTTGCCGAAGCCCAGGTGGGGAGTGGTTCGTGTGATGTCGAACTTGTCCGGGTCTTCGAAGCGGCTCGGGTCGCGGTTGGCCGCACCGACGAGGATGGCGATGATGCTGTCCTTGGGTATCGTTGTCCCGCAAACGTCGACATCCTGCAGTGCCTCGCGGTGTAGGAACTGGAACGGCGCCTGCGCGCGTGCGCCCTCTTCGAGAGCCGACGGCACCAGGTCCGGTCGGGACAGCAACAGGTCAAGCTGATCGCGGTTTCGCAGCAGCTCGACCACCGTATTGCCGATCAAGTTGGTCGTCGTCTCATTGCCGGCCGACATCATCACCAAGATGAACAGCACTGTCTCGGTGACAGTCATGGTGTCGACGTCGACGGCGCGGACAAGATCGCTGATCATGTCGTCTCGGGGATTTTCGCGGCGATCCTCGATCAGGGGCACGAAGAACTCCGACAACTCCTTGAGCATGCCGAAGAGCTTGAACGTGGTCTCGGGGCTGCCGCGGCCCTCGCTTTGGGGCAGGTTGGCCACCATGTCCGACCAGCGCCGCACGTCGGCGTAGCGGTCGTGGGGGACCGACAAAAGGTCGGCAATGACGCCGACAGGGACCGGGATCGCCAACTCGCTGACAAGCTCGTACCGGTCACGCCCTTCGATGCCGTGCAGGCACTCGGCAACGATTTCCTCGATTCGGTCCTTGAACATTCCGACCCGGCGGGCAGTCAGCCCACGGTTGACGATCTTGCGCTGACGGGTGTGGTTTGGGGGGTCGGCGCCAACGATTACCCGGGCGACCATAAGGTCGCCGAGGTCCAACGGAAGGGTCTCCGCGAGCTTGGCCAGATGGGTCATCATGGCCACGCTCTCTTCGTTGTCGAAATCCACCTTCGGTGGAAAGCCGATTGACTCATCCTGATTCGGGCGGTTGGAGAACAGATCATGGTTGTTGAAGATGTACTCGACGCCCTCATAGCTCGAGACAATCCAGGTGCCCGATGGCGCGCGGTAGACGGGCGCCTCGTGGATGAGTCGTTGGTAGGTATCGAAGAGTCCCACGCGGCAGGCTGGATCCCACGGCTCGTAGTACAGCTCGGTACTCGTCATCTTCGACTGGCCCTCCGATCGTCTAGATGGATATATCGTATCGCAAGTCGCGGTGACCCGACAGGGGTGCTTGCTTTTGATCGCGCGATTGGCGATATAGTATATGACATCATGGCTTGGGTCCCGGGCGCCGGCTGACTGGCCGAGAGCCGGCGGCGCCACCCCAAATTAGGAGGCAGGATGACCATAGACGCGCAAGCCTCTGCGGTGCGGGCCGATGCGAAACACGCTGCGCGACGCGGGGCGGACGCGACGGTGGGCCCGGAACCGTCGGCGCCCGATATTGCCCCGGGTCGCCGGGCGCGCCCGGTTCTGTGGTGGGCCGCCTTGGGCGCCGCCGCGGTCGCGATGCAACTCTACGTCTACGGCAGGTGGGTCACCTCAAGCAACTTTGCGCCCACCCCCACCGGGGCCGATCCCGTGCCGCATGACGTCATGGTGAAAGCCTGGATTCTGCAGGGCACCTTCGCCGCCGGCGCGGTGGCCACGATCGGCTGGTTGGTTTGGCGCTGCGCGCGCGAGCGCCGTCTCACCTTCTACGCCCAAATGTGGATCGCCTGGATGGCGATCCTTTGGCTCGATCCCTGGGCCAACCTGATCCGGCCCCAGATGATGTTCAACTCCTACTACTTCAACCGTGGCTCCTGGGTCGAATACATCCCCTGGTGGATCAGCGCCAAAGGACACCTGCTGCCGCAGCCATTCCTCATCGAGACCGCCAACTACATGACGATGGTTGCGGTAACGATCACGGCCGCCAAGCTCATGAGCTACATCAAGCGTCGCCGGCCCGGGGTGGGGTTGGTGGGACTGTTCGCGCCAACCTGGATAGCGATGATGGTGTTCGTCTTCGCCATCGAAGAGCTCGTTGTCATCCGAGGCGGATGGGTGTGGTGGGCCAGCAACCTCGATGCGCTGACCTTCTGGAGCGGAACCGCCAACGCCATGCCACTAACCGAAATGGCCCTGTGGGGGTTCACGATCACGGTGCTGAGCTACCAGATCTATGCCTACGACACCCGCGGGCAGGCACCGGTCGAACGCGGGATCGACCGGGTACCCGTGAAGGGCGCGGCGCGCACCGCGCTGAGCACGTTCTCGCTAATCGGTTGTGCTACTGCCGCGATGGGGCTGTACTCCGTCTGCTCTGCGGTGCTGGGCCTGTACAGCGGTAACACTCCGGCCCACGTCCCGTCCTATTTCACGAACGGGATCTGCGGCGAGGCCGGTGCACCGCCCTGCCCGACTGACGGCGGACCGATCTACCGCCGAAGCGACTACCCGTAGTCACCTTCATTTCGGCGAAGAGACCGGCAAGCTCTATCCACCGACGGATAGGCGTACCGATAACCCGTTGCCAGGCAGTCGGAACGCGGCCGCCCTGTTCGGGTGACAAGGAAAGGAAATTGGTCCAGATGGCGGTAGTTAGCGATTCCCCGGATCTCTCTGCCGAGGATCGGACGCGATCGGTCGTGCAACAGTTCTACGACTACTCACTGCGGGCCGACCTCGAGGGGGTTGCCAAAATTCTGCACCCTGACGTCGTCACCTACGAACCGGCGTCACTGCCCTACGGTGGCACGCACACTGGCCGTGCTGAGGTCTCGCAACTGCTGGCACAGCTGTACTCGATGATCGATCTCGACGCGGTCGTCGTCGGCGATATCCTGGTCAATTCCGAGCGGGCTGCGGCATTCCTCGAGATTTCGTTCGGGGATTCGGCAAGCAATCACAAAGTATCTGTGGTCGAGACGTTCGTTATCCGCGACGGGTTGATCGGCGAGATCAAACCTTACTACTTCGATACCGCTGCCCTCGTCGCCCGCTAACTGAGCGGTGTGCCTTGTTGGTCGCAATTTCGCTGGCGATGACGATCAGGCGGCCGATTCCGTCCAGAATCCCCGCTGAGAGCTTTGGCGACAGCTGCTGTTAAGGCAATGATTCCGCGTAATCGATCCGCTCCGTGGCTGCTGCACTGCGTCCTCGGCCGGCGGTCCAATGCGGTCCGACCGGCGGCGGCCCAACTATCCCTGGCTTTGATTCGCAGGTTCTCGTGATCGCTTGGACGAGCGGGATTCCGATTGCGTAGTTACCGGCTGAGGTCGGATCGCCTTCGTACGTCGCCGCTCCACTCTCCATACTTGCGTTGACCTCGAGGAGCATTCGCACCGATGGCCTTCCCTCGATAGTCAGCAACCAGTGGTGCTCGATATCGGAGTGCTCGGGTTGCATCGATTTCCCAACAAACCACGTGGTTTCGTACAACAAGAAGGGACGACCGTCGACGAGTGCGGTCCAGCGATGAGTGACCGATGCGACCGCGCCCTCTGCCACCGCATAACTGTCGGCCTGGATATGCTCGCCCGCGACGCGCTGGTCCTGGCTGTGCTCGATGCCATCGATCTCGACGCCGAGCGCATCGCCGATCAGTCCAATGGTTTGCTCCAGGTACAGCTGTGCGAGTTGCGCCGCCGCACTGGCCTTCTCGGATTCCGAGACGGGGAGTCCGATTCCGAGCAGGTGCGCAAGCTCGCTGGAGAGTGGAGTGATGTCGTAGAACTCCTCGATCTTGATGCGGCTGACGTCGTGGCTTAAACCGGTAAGCAAGACGCCAAGACGCTCGCCGATGTACCCCGGGTTGAGCCCCGTGGCGTGCAGGCTCGTGCCGCCGCGCCGACATGCGTCCTCCAAGCGCTCGACCACCTCGGGGTCAAGTGACTCGGCGCGGAAGTAGGCGAGCGAAGTGACCACATTCTTCCCGGATTCGAGCAACCGTACTAACACATCATTGGACCGCCAGTCACCGAAGTCACGAGCGCAGTACAGAACGCAGTCAGCATCGAGTGCGGCGATCTCATCAGGATCCGCTGTGGTCATGATGCCGGCGGCGGGCAGCCCCACCAGCTCGCCGGCATCGACACCGGCCTTGGCGCTGGTGTAGACCTGAACACCCACTACATCGATCCACGGCAGGCGCAGCGCCTCACGTAAGACGGCCGTGCCGACCCCGCCTGTGCCGCAGACAATTACGCGATACCGGCGCCCAGGTACAGGTCGACGGTCGACCTCGACCCGCGCAGATTTAGCAACCATGCTTACTCTCCCAACCGCTAGCCGGACCTTGGGGATCGTCTCCGTCTGGGCTATCCACGCCTCAGAGCTCGGATCGAGAATTCGATGCGCTCGGGGCCCGGGAAGACTTACGGGTCACGGTTGGCCGCGCTCGTTTCTCCACGCCGGACTCCTCCACTCGAAAAGCCGGGCGGTTCCTCGTGTGCTCTTCGACGCCGACGACCGCACGCCCCGTCGCTCTCACGATATGATATCCTGTGTCGTGCGTCAACCAGATGTTTGTCCTGGTCACGCTCTGTTCGGCCCTCGATGTGCCAAGCCCAGCGCGTGGCGCGCACAGGTGGGGCGGCCCGCCGCGGTGCCTTTATCGATGGTTGGGGGCGAAGAACTGCCAGATGGTGTCGGTAGCGTTGAGCGCCGTCGACGGTGGCGGGATGTTGCCGATCCGCTGCGCGAGTGGGCTCGGGTCACCGCCGGGCCACTGGTGGCCCGCCCCCTTGACCGAGATCAATTCCACGGTGTGCCCGTCGGCGCACCCTGCCGTCTGAGTCGTCACGTCCCCTGCGGTAGTCGAGGTGGGTTGTCCGCACCCATCGATCCCACGCCACGTCGCGTTGACGGTCTCCACCGAAGGACCGTCGACGCGCGCCGTCCCGTCGGCCGAGAACGCCTTGCCCGGCCCGCCGTTGTAGGGGACCCTGTCGTCGGCGGTGCCATGTATCTGCAGCACCGATGTCGGCCGTGCCCCCGAACAGTCGGTCAGCAGCGTGCCCGCCACGGGGGCGATCGCCGCGAATGTGTCGGTCTGACAACCCAAGCGAAGCGCCATCATGGCCCCGTTCGACATGCCCGTTGCATAGATGCGCGCCCGATCGATCGGCATTTCTTGCTCGATGGCGCCGACCATGGCGGCGATGAAGCCGACGTCGTCGGTGTTGCTGCGTTGCGGCTCGCCACAGCAGGTCCCGGCGTTCCAGGCGCGCATGACTCCGTCAGGGTAGGCGACCAGGAAATGCCCGGCGTCGGCCTCGCTATCCCAGTGGTAGGAGCGTTCGGCCTGCGCCCCGGTTCCGAAGCCGCCATGCAGCATCACCACCAGCGGCGCACCCTCGCCCAGCCCCGGTGGACGGTACAGATGGAAGGTTCGGCTGACCCCGCCGACGTCGATGGTTTGTGTGGACTGCCCGACCGGGATCGACTGCGCACCCGGTATTCCGAGTGCGCGACCGCCACCGATGCACCCGCCGAGTGCCACGACCAAGGCTCCGACGAGACACACGACA
>NZ_DATMLH010000327.1:0-22437 GCF_035570115.1 Mycobacterium sp. | reverse complement strand
TTTTCCGGCGGCGTCTTGACTCGTAAAACGATCTGCGACAACGCAATCAGCAGGTAGACGAATAGCACGATGGCGCCCGACGAGTTGAGCAGGAAGATAAACACCGTTCCCGGAGCAATGCCCGACATGATGACGCACAGGAACCCCACCACCGATGAGCACAGAATCGCGACGTAAGGCACGCCACGTCGGCTGACGTTCATCAACCGAGCCGGCCCCTCGCCTCGGCCGGCCAGCACGAACAGCATGCGAGATGAGGTGTATAAGCCGGAATTCAAGCAAGAAAGCACGGCGGTCAGCACGATCGCGTTCATGATGTCATCCGCGCCGCGCAGTCCCATGTGCTTGAACGCCGCGACGAATGGTGACGCACCGGACTCTACGGAGTCCCACGGCTGGATCACGACCAGCAGAAAAACCGAGCCCACGAAGAAGATCGCGATGCGAGCGGCCACCGCGTTGGTGGCTCGCCGAATTGCCCGCTCGGGATCGGACGTTTCGCTGGCGGCGATGGTCGCAACCTCCGCACCGACCATCGAGAAGATCACCACAACGATCGCGGTGAAGACGGCGCCGACGCCGTTCGGGAAGAATCCGTGATGCGAGCTCAGATTTGAGAAATCCCGGTGCCGACCCGGCCACAGCCCCAAAACGAATATCGTGCCGAGGCCAAGGAATATCACGATGGTCGCGACCTTGATTCCGGCGAACCAGAATTCGAATTCCCCGAAGGATGACACCGAGTACAGATTGGTCGCGGTCATCGTCAGCATCAGGATCAGCGAGACCAGCCACAACGGTGCATGAACCCAGTAGTTGACGACTTTCGCTCCGGCGACCGCCTCGAAGCCAACGACGATCACCCAGTAGTACCAGTACAGCCAGCCCACGGAGAAACCCGCCCAACCGCCCAGGGCATCACGCGCGTAGTCAGCGAACGAACCCGTCGAGGGGTTCGCGGTAGCCATTTCGCCGAGCATCCGCATGACGAGAACGACAAGCACGCCGCACAGCACATAGGTCAGAACGGCGGCCGGGCCGGCGGTTCGAATCACCACACCCGATCCGACGAAAAATCCGGCGCCGATGACACCGCCGATGGCGATCATGGTCAGCTGCCGTTGTGACAACCCTTGGTGCAGTTCGGATGTGGCGCCCATGCTGCCCTCGATTGTGAATCGGGCGTCAGGTCGCGCGAAGCGGCGAAAGCGCCGGATCCACTGCCCGTTGGCCAGATACCACATGGGTGACCGGGACGGGATACGCAGCCCGTGCTCGGTCGACCAGTCCGAGCCGCAGCCATGATGGGCGGGCCTCGGCGATCACCAGGTGGTCGGGCTGGAAGCTGTGCACCGCGGCGGCCAGCGAGCGCAACGGCCGGTAGTCGCCGAGTTCTCCATCGGCAGACAACCCGATGCCGCGAATCGCGGTCAAAATAGCGTCCAGCCTTTCTCGTGCAGCCGCGACGGTGGCGTCCCGGACGAAGACCGGACCGGTGCGCTCGGCCTGGCCGGTGTCGACGGGGTTCACCGGAACGCAGATGAAGTACTCAGCGCGCCGCTGGGCATCGACGCGCCGCACCACGTCGAAAAGCTCGTTCGCGGAAACGTTTTTGTTGGCCAACACCAGCACGCGAGTGGCCTTACCCGTCGGCGCTGTGGGCTCGGACTTGGCCGGCCCACGCCGCCACCTCGGCACGAAGTACAGCACCAAGACGACCGCCCAGGACAGCAGTCCGAGCCACAACTCGGTGCGAGTCCGCGGGTCGAGCGCCATCGACACGAGCAGTCCGACGATCCCGACCAGGGTGAGTACCGACAGGCCCGGGAAGAACCACATCTTGACCCGCAAGCTTTTCGACGGCGTCCGGCGGCGCAACACAATCTGGGATAGCGCGATCATCAGATATACCGAGAGCACCAGGGAGCCCGACGATTTCAGCAGGAAGACAAACACCGCGCCAGGAGCCACCCAGGCCATGATCACGCATAAAAACCCCACCACCGACGAACACAAGATCGCGATGTAAGGCACCCCGCGTCGACCTACTTTGACCAACTCCCTCGGAGCCTCGTGCCGGGCCGCCAGCACGAACAACATCCGGGAAGCGGTATAGAGCCCAGAGTTCAGACATGACAGCACCGCGGTGAGTACCACCGCATTCATGATGTGGCCCGCCGCGGGAATCCCCATCTCTCCCAGTGCGACAACGTAGGGCGACATCCCCGGCTGGTGCGAGTTCCACGGCACGATCACCGCGAGCAGGAACACCGACCCCAGGTAGAAGATCACGATCCGCACGACCACCGATTTGGTCGCCCGCGCAACCGCACGCTCGGGATTGGCTGTTTCGGCAGCCGCGATGGTAGCCACCTCGGCACCGACCATCGCAGAGATGACCACCGAGACGGCACCGAAGATCGCGCCGACGCCGTGCGGGAAGAAACCGCCATATGCGGTGAGGTTGCTGAAGTCGAAATCGTGGCGCGGCCAGGCGCCCAGAACAAATAGCGAGCCGAGGCCTAAAAAGATCACGATCGCGGCGACTTTGATTCCGGCGAACCAGAATTCGAATTCACCAAAGGTCGCGACCGAGAACAGGTTGGTCGCCGTCATCCCCACCATCAGGATCAGCGACAGCAGCCACAGCGGCGCCTTTATCCAGTAAGAGAGGACCGCGCCGCCGGCGATCGCCTCGAAGCCGACCACGATGACCCAGAAGTACCAATACAGCCATCCCACCGAGAAGCCGGCCCAGCCGCCGAGGGCTTGCCGGGCGTAGTCGGCGAACGAACCGGTCGACGGGTTCGCGGTGGCCATCTCCCCGAGCATGCGCATCACCAGGACGACGAGCACCCCACACAACGCGTAAGTGATGAAGGCGCCCGGGCCGGTCTCGCCAATAATGACGCCGGATCCCACGAACAAGCCGGCACCGATCACGCCCCCGAGCGCGATCATGTTGAGCTGCCGTTGCGAGAGTCCGCGGCGCAGCTGCGACGCAGAGCTCATGTCGGCTCCGCGCGTCAGCAGCATGACGGGACGCTAACACCCCTCTGCGCAGTCCCGCTCGATTCAAACCGGCACGGCGCAGGTGTGGCCACGCGCGAGTCAGGTGCTGAGCTGGGCATGGATCACCGGCGTGACCCGAGCGATGAGATCCTCGGCTGACGCCGAGGCGATCGGTTCGACCTTCAAGATGTAGCGGAGCAGTGCGACGCCCAGTAGCTGAGCCATCGCAAGGTCGATCCGCAAATCGCCATCCGACCGCGCGAGCGGGTCAGCGAGCCGGGGATAGAGCTGGCCGTGAATGAACTGGCGGACGAGCGTGGCGGACTGCTCGTGTGTGGCCGCGCCACGCAGAATCGCCAACAGCGGCGCGCGTGAGTCCTGTTGCTCCCACATCTCGAAGAAAACCTGCGTCAGGCGCGCACCCATCTCGTTGGGGTCACCATCCGTGATGCGCGCGCCGATCTGGGCTGGCTCGAATGGCCATCCCATGGTGGCCCGAAACAGTTCAGCCTTACTGCCGAAATAGTGCCGTATTAGGGCCGGGTCTACTTGGGCCGCGGCCGCGATGTCGCGTATCGACGTTTTCTCGTAGCCGGTGTCGGCGAAGAGCCGCCGTGCGCTTGTCACGATCACGCCCCGGGTGTCGGGCTTTCCCGGACGTCGTCCAATCGGCCGCATAGCTCAGAAATTCTACAGGCGTTGACTTTATGGCCTCGCCGATGCAAAACTCTACGTGTGGGGAATTTATCTGGTTCATCCTGCACAGGGCGCCCAAAGCATCCGAGTTCCTTCGGCTTGACATCGTGAACGTATTGACGACCGCGCGCTAATTGGCTTGCGCGGCAACGCATGACCCAACCGAAAGGAGAACAAAATGCGCACATCGACCGCCGCGGTGGGTAGCGCGATGTTTTTCATCGTCGCCCCAGGCACCGTCGTCGGGCTGATCCCGTGGCTGATCACCCACTGGGAGTTTCACCAGCCGCTGCCGCATTGGGTGATCGCCCAAGTAATCGGAGCGCTACTGATCTGCTTGGGTCTTGTGCCCCCAGTATCGGCGTTCGTCGAGTTCGCCAAAGCCGGTGGCACCCCGATACCCGTCGCTGCGCCACAACGACTGGTCGTCAGTGGCTTCAACCGCTACATTCGCAACCCGATGTACTTCGGGCTGCTGCTGGCAATCGTCGGCGAGGCCCTGCTGTTCGGCAGCCTCAGCCTGCTGATCTACGCCGTGCTGGTGTGGGCAGCCCCAGCCGCGTTCGTGCGCTGGTACGAAGAGCCCACCCTCACCCGCCAGTTCGGCGCCGAGTATCAAGCGTATCGACAAGCGGTGCCCGCCTGGTGGCCGCGGCTGCGCCCGTATACACCTAGCCGTAATGGAATCCAGAAAACGCCCTATTCACGGTAAAGCTCACCAGCCGTGGCCCCGTTGCCGGTCCCGCTCGATTCACACGGGCACGGCGCGCAACACGGCGGGCAGGCTGGGCAGGAAGTGCTCGGTGGCAAATGCCCGAATCTCGTCGGCGTCAGACAGCGGTTTGCGGCTGGGCAACAACAGCAGCATCGTCGCATAACGCAGGATGGTTTCGGCAAGTTCGTCGACTGCCTGATCTCCGATCCGTTCGGCGAAGCCGGCGGGGAAAATGATCCGCAGTGCGGCCGCCATCCGCTCGACCGCGGCATCCCAGTGTTGGTCGGCCAACTCCAGCATCAGGCCGGGCTCGTCGGCGAGCATCCGGGTCAGCACGCGGTGCTGCCGGAATCGCATGATCGACAGCGTGAACGCCTCGACATAGTAATTCGATTGCGGCCGACGGCTTTTCAATTCGCTGGCGATATCGGCGAAAAGCGCCGCGTTTTCGCGGTCAATGACGGCGGCGACCAATTCGTCGCGTCCGGCAAACCGCCGGTAGATGGTGGTGCGGCTGACCCGCGCGCGGCGCGCTACGTCGTCGAGCGCGACACGGCGTAGGCCGTGCTGTTCGAACTCGACCACGGCGGCGTCGAGAATGGCACGGGTGGCGGGATCATCCGTTGACATAGCCGGCCTGGGCAAACCTGTTGTAGCGCAGCCGCATCGGAAGATGCTCCCATAGCCAGTTGACCGGCCGCGACCGCCCCACTGCGGCGAAACGCTGGTAGCGACGCTCCTGCCGGTCGCTCCAGGGCAGACCGAGCAGGGTGCGCGCCCGCGGCGGCAGGCCACCGGTGGTCAAAAACGCCGCGACCGGATTGAACGCCGGCGAGACCAAGCGCCACACCGGCGACGGCACACCCGTGGGGCGCGGGAACCCTTTGGTCACATATCCGACACCGTATTTCGCGGTCGGATGGGCGATCATGACGTGGTCAAGCATGTGATCCCAGTACCGCTCGAACTCGTCGTAGTCGGCCGGCATCGGCCGGTCGCTAACACCGTAGCGGCGATACCAGGTCTTGGACTCGAGGTAGATCTGCTGCTTCTCCTCGTCGGTGAGGCGTTTGACGAAGGTGTCGGCGAAGTACAGCACCTGCTCGACGAAGGTGGCGTGCGCCCAGTAGTAGGTCTCCGGATCCAACGCGTGATACCGCACACCGCTGGGCATTTCACCCTTGATCCCGTGATGGAAATCACGCACCTGCTGGCCGGGGTGATCGCCGTCTGACCCGTAGACGGTCATGAAGATCGGCGGCAGCGAGCGTTTGACCCGCGCCGCAGTGTCGCTGAAGAACACCGAGTGGTCCAGGACGCCCTGCCCGAGTTCGGCGAGCATGTTCTGCAGCACGGCAGGCCGCGGGCCGATCAAGAACATCCGGTTGTCACCGAAGTACCGCCACACCAACGACTGCGGCCCCAGCGGCAGGGCGTCAGGAGTCCCGGTCTTCCCAATGGTCGCAGACGGCTCGATCAGCTCAGTCATGTGGGACAGTGTTACATATTTCGAACTTTGTACCAACCGCAGGGGCACCGGGCTCGTCGCCAGGCGTTGTTGCCGGACTGTTGTCGGACCGTTGCCGCTCAGCGCCCGTTGGCTTGGCACGATTCGCTGGTGAACGCCATGACCCATCGGACCAACCGTCGGACCGCGCTGCGTCTGGGCGCCATCGGTGCCGGTGCCGCGGGTCTGTGGGCGCTGGGAGCGCTGCCGGATCCGACCCCGGCCGCGCCCGCTCCGCTGAGCAGTCCGCTGCCCACCCGCGAGGAGGGCACATTCATCTCCGCGGCGCGCGGCGGAAAGAGCACCAGATGGATCATCGCCCGCCCACCGGGCCAGACCGGCCCGTTGCGCACGGTGATCGCGCTGCACGGGTTGGACAGCGATGCCGCTGGGGTGATGAGCCTCGGTGTCGAGGACGCGCTGGGCAAACTGCCCACCACGGGCAAATCGTCGATCGCAGTGGTCAGCGTCGACGGCGGCAATGGCTACTGGCGGCCGCGGGCCTCGGGCGAAGACTCCGGCGCGATGGTGCTCAACGAGCTGATCCCCATGCTTGCCGGCAAGGGTCTCGACACCTCGCGGGTGGCGTTCATGGGCTGGTCGATGGGCGGGTACGGGGCGATGCGGCTGGCCTCTCGAATCGGCGCGGCACGGACCTTCGCGATCTGCGCAATCAGCCCTGCGCTCTACCTGACGTATTGGGGAGCGCCGCACGATGCCTTCGACGGCCTCGATGACTTCCGGAAAAACTCTACGATCAACGCCGCGGAGCTGACGTCGATTCCGCTGCGGGTGGACTGCGGGACCGGTGACGGCTTCTACTTCGCCACCAGCGAATTCGTCAACCAGCTGCCCAGGCAGCCGGCCGGCGGGTTCTACCCGGGCGGCCACGACGCGGAGTTCTGGCGCCAGCACCTGCCCGACCAGCTGGCCTGGCTGGCCTCCTAGGACCGGCGCATGAACGGGTCAGGCCGTCGAGTGCCGGTTTACCCGCCGCAGCCTGGCCACGCCGACTACCGTCAGCATCCCCGCCGCCGCCGCCAGCATCAGCGTCAACAGCAGCAGCGGAGGGTCATAAACCACCGACGTCGTTACCGGCTGGCCGTGCGCCACGGGTGCGACGGCCACGGTGGAGCGCACCTCCGACCAGCTGATCGCGCAGCCGATCACCGCGGCGCAGGCCAGGGCGAGCTCGATGAAGGCCCGAAATCGGGCCATCACCAGCGCGATCCGGCGTCTGGACTTTCTGGGCCCTCGTCGTCCGGCGGCTCGGGCGGCGAACCGTCGGGTCCGACGCGCTCCTCCACCAGTGGCGTCAGCGCGGCTCGCAGGTGACGGTGTCGACGCGCCCACGCTTGCGCGGTGCGGCCGCCGGCGAGTCGCACACCAACGCCGGTCCGCCCTTTGGGCACCCCGAACAGCTCACCGAGTGCACGTGCCGATTGCCAACGCTCCAGCTCCTTTTCGGATGTCAGCGGATGGTCGGCTGGCGGGTAGACCTTCAAGATCTCGGCCACCTTGATGGTTTCGGTGCCTTGCCGCAGCGTCTGGCTGGTCAGTTCCACCGAGGTGTGGATGCGCGCCGCCTTGACTTGCAGGGCAATGAAGCTGGTCACCAGCACCAGAAAGAGCAGCGGGACCGAAAGCTGCCAGCCGTAACCGTTGGATCTCTCGAGCCACAGCATGGCCCCCGCCGACACCGGGCCGACCAACAGCCAGTACCAGCTGGCACCGACTTCGCGAAAGAGCGGAGCCGATTTGGTCTCCGGACCTGCGGTCATCGAAACATCATCCCCTGCTGCGCCCGACGCCAAACCACTTGGGGGTCCTCCTGGCCGCTCACCTGGTGAAGTACGCCTGGGCGTCACTGCGGTGCAGCAAAAACATCCCCCCGGCGATCAGCACCGAACCGACGATGCCGGCGACCCCGCAGATCAGCGCTAACATCGGTGGCCAGTTCACGGTGAACAGCCTGGTCCCGACGTAGACGACGGTGGCTACGCCACCGCCGGTCAACACGGTGCGGGCCCAGCGGTAACCGGCCCGCATCAGGATCAGGAAAGTCACCACGATCGCACACAACACCGTGGTGAAAAGACCTGATGCGGCGTACAGCAGCGCCGATCCGCGACCGGCCGACGACCCGGCCACGTCGGCGACGTAGCCGACCACCATCAGCGGCAACGCCACCACCCACAACCAAAACCCGGTGTCGACGTCGACGGGCCGGGTCTGCGGCTCCGGCGGCCGCGGCGGGACGGGACCCGTCACGATAGCCAGGCCGCCGCCTCGGCGGCCCAATACGTCAGCACGATGTCGGCCCCGGCCCGTCGGATGCCGGTAAGAGATTCCAGCGCGGCGGCGCGCCCGTCGACCCAGCCGTTGGCGGCCGCTGCGCGGATCATCGCGTACTCCCCCGATACCTGGTAGGCGGCCACGGGTACCGGCGAGATTGCGGCCGCGGCTGCCACCACGTCGAGGTAGGCCATCGCGGGTTTGACCATGATGATGTCGGCGCCCTCGTCGAGATCCAGCTGCACCTCACGCAGCGCTTCGCGGGCATTGCCCGGCTCCTGCTGGTAGGTGCGCCGGTCCCCGGACAGGCTCGAGCTCACAGCCTCGCGGAACGGGCCGTAGAACGCCGAGGCGAATTTGGCGGCGTAGGCCAAAATCACCACGTCGGCGTGGCCCGCGGCGTCCAGGCCATCGCGGATCGCCCCCACCTGGCCGTCCATCATGCCACTGGGACCCACCACATGAGCGCCCGAATCCGCCTGTGCCACAGCCAGTTCCACATACCTCTTCAAGGTAGCGTCATTGTCGACCCGGCCGCGTTCGTCCAGCACACCGCAGTGCCCGTGGTCGGTGAATTCGTCCAGGCAGGTGTCGGCCATCAGCACGGTGGCATCGCCCAAGTCCTTGGCCAGATCGCGCAACACGACGTTGAGGATGCCATCGGGATCGGAGCCCGCCGACCCGGCAGCGTCCTTGTCTTCATCGCGGGGCACGCCGAAGAGCATCAGCCCGCCCACCCCGGCGGCCACCGCCCCGGCGGCGGCCGTCCGCAACGAGTCCCGGGTGTGTTGCAACACGCCTGGCATCGACGCGATCGGCCGCGGTTCGTCGATACCGTCCGCGACGAACATCGGCAACACCAGATGCCTTGGCTCCAGCGACGTTTGCGCCACCAATCGGCGCAGCGCCGGCGTCGAGCGAAGCCGACGCGGGCGGTGCCGGGGATAGCTCATGAGTGGCGACCCGCCGCGCGTGGCTTCGCCCTATGGTGGCGGCCCGCTGCGCGTGGCTCCGCCACGCTTGCGACCGCCACGGCCACGCTTGCGACCGCCACGGCCGCGCCGGCGATCACCACGGCCACTAGCGCCTGCGGCTCTTCTTACGCGGCGGCGGCAGCGCGCCCTCGGCGCGCAGTCGTGCGGCGTGCTCAGCCAGTGCCTCAATCAGCGGGCCCACCGCGGCGGTCTCGGGTTGCACGTCGACCCGCAAACCGAATTCGGCGGCGGTCTCTGCCGTCTTGGGGCCGATGCAGGCCACGATCGTGCGCGCGTGCGGCTTGCCCGCGATGCCGACCAAGTTGCGCACCGTCGAGCTGGACGTGAAGCACACCGCGTCGAAACCACCGGTCTTGATCATTTCCCGGGTGGCGGCCGGCGGCGGCGCCGCGCGCACCGTCCGGTAGGCGGTGACGTCCTCGATCTCCCAGCCACGTTCGCGCAGGCCCTCGGCCAACGTCTCGGTAGCGATGTCGGCGCGCGGCAGCAGCACCCGGTTCACCGGGTCGAAAATGCTGTCGTACGGCGGGAATTCGTCAAGCAGGCCCAGCGACGACTGCTCACCGGAGGGCACCAGCTCGGGGCTGATGCCAAACGCGCGGACCCGGTCGGCGGTCGATTCGCCGACGCAGGCGATCTTCACCCCGGAGAATGCGCGGGCGTCCAGGCCGAACTCGCCGAACTTCTCCCACACTGCGCGTACCGCGTTGATGGAGGTGAACACCACCCACTGGTAGCGGCCGTCGACCAGACCCTTGACCGCGCGCTCCATCTGCGCGGGGCTGCGCGGCGGCTCGACGGCGATAGTGGGCACCTCGATCGGTAGCGCGCCGTGCGCGGTCAGCCGCTCGCTCATCTCACCGGCCTGGTCCTTGGTCCGCGGCACCAGCACTGTCCAGCCGTACAGTGCGCGACTCTCCCACCAGTTCAGCTTGGCCCGGTTCTGCACCGTCTTGCCGATCGTCACGACCACCGGTGCCGGCGCCGCGGGGTCGGCTCCGACGATCACCGACGAATCGGTCAGCCCGCCCAGCGTGGATTCCACCGAGCGCTGCGCGCAGGTGGTTCCCGACGACGTCACCACACACGGGGTGGTGTCGGCGAGCCCGTACTCGATCAGCGTGCGCGCCGCGTCAGCCACGTGCGAGGAGGTGGCGTGCAAAATCAACGGGCCCGGGGCAGCGGCCAGCGCTCCCCAGTCCACGTCACCACGCACGTCGGCAACGGTGTGCGACGAGCCCAGCGGCAACCCGGCATAGGTCGGCACCGCGCAGCTGGCGGCCAGGCCGGGCACGATCTCGAAGTGCAGGTGGCTACGTGCGACGGCGTTGACCTCGGTGATCACCGCGTCCACCGACAGCGGGTCACCGGCGACCAAGCGCACCACGTCGATCCCGGCACGGGCCTCGGCGACCAGCGTTTTGGCCACGTCGGCGGGATCGCCCAAGGCCGGCCGGATGTCGGGTCCGACCGACACCACCGCGGCGGGTTGTTCGTCGGTGCCGATCGGCACCCCCTCGGCGGTTCCGTTGTCCGACGATGCAGCCGACTCGGCCGGCGCAGGCCCGGAAACTGGCGGCAAGTCCTTGCCGATCAGCGCGAGCACCGGCTCGGGCACGTCAGGATCAATGAACACCAAGGGGGCATTTGCCAGTACCGTCGCTGCCCGCGTCGTCAGCAGAGCCGGGTCGCCTGGACCCGACCCCACGAACATGATGCGGCCGGGCCTCGGCTTACGCCCTCGCGTCGTCATCTGTATCTCTCCCACTCAACTTCCTCGTGCGGGTGGTCTCACCGCGCAGCCGACATGAGTTCCCGTGCGCCCAGCGCGAACAGCTCGGCGGCCACCGAGAGCCCGAGCTCTCGTGCCCGATCCGGACTGCCGACGCCGGACGCGCGGATCACATCGGATCCGTCCAGCGCCGCCACGCAGCTGCGCAGCGACAGCTCTTCGAAGACACGGCCGTCCTCGTCAATGGATTCGACCACCTCAGCGATCGCCCCCACTGGCGCGGAGCAACCCGCCTCCAGTTCGGCGAGCAGGGCACGCTCGGCGGTGACGGCCGCGCGGGTGTCGGCGTCGTCGAGCTCGGCCAGCAGTGCCGCCAGTCGGGCATCCCCGGCGCGGCACTCGACGGCGAGCGCACCTTGAGCCGGCGCCGGCAACACCTGCACCGGCTCCAACGTCTCGGTGACGTCACCGAGACGACCCAGCCGGGCCAAACCCGCCCGAGCTACCACGATTGCGTCCAAATCACCGCTGCTTACCCTGTTCAACCTGGTATCTAGGTTGCCTCGTAGGGGGCGGATTTCCAAACCGAGACCCAGTGCTCTAAGCTGTGCGGCCCGCCGGGGCGACGAGGTGCCCACCACCGAGCCGCTCGGCAGCTGTGCCAGCACCAACCCGTCGCGGGCCACCACCGCGTCGCGGGCGTCCGCACGCGGCGGTATGGCGGCGACCACAAACCGTGAATCCTCAGCGGTCGGCAAGTCCTTGTGCGAGTGCACCGCCGCGTCCACCCGGCCGTCCTCGATGGCCTCGCGCAACGCGGCGGTGAAAACCCCGACGCCGATGCTGGCCACCGGGTCCGACGACCGGTCGCCCTCGGTGCTGATGGTCACCAACTCGGCGGGATGCCCGTTCGCGGCCAGAGCGTCGCGGATACCACCGGCTTGGGTGGTGGCCAGCAAGCTGCCCCGGGTGCCTATCCGGATCACGTCGGCCAAGCGGCTACTCAGCGCCATCGGATCTGCTTGGCACCGCGGGCAATTCGCCTGCAGTGGCGACGGCGTCGACCGCGGTCTGGTTGAGCTCGAACAGCTCGCGCAACGCCTCGGCGTAGGTGTCGCCGCCGGGTGCGCTGGCCAACTGTTTGATCCGCACAGTGGGCGCGTGCAGCAGCTTGTCCACCACCCGCCGCACGGTGTGGGCCACCTCGTCGCGGTGGGCGGCGTCGAGTCCGGGTAACCGGTTGTCCAGGCGCAGCAACTCCGCCTCGACGACATCGGCGGCGCGCTGGCGCAGCGCGGTCACCGTCGGGGTGACCTCGGCCATCCGCTGCCCGGCCAGGTAGGTGGCGACTTCGGTGGCGACAATGTGGCGGGCGGCCTCGGCGTCGGCGGCGGCGGCGCGGGCCGACGGTTCCCGTTGCACCCGTTCCATGTCGACGACCAAGACGCCCGGCAGCCCGGCAACCGCCGGGTCGACGTCGCGGGGCATGCCGAGGTCGCAGATCACCAGGGGCTGGTCGGTTTCGTCGCGGCGAGTCGCGGCCAGCGCGTGGTGCACGTCGGCCAGCGACACCACCGGGCGCACCGCCCCTGTGCAGCTCACCACGACGTCGGCATCGGCCAACGCAGAAGCCAGCCGATCGAAGCTCAGCGCTTCGGCTCCGGCCCCCGATTCGCGGATCTTGCGGGCCAACCGCTGCGCCCGGGGGAGCGACCGGTTGACGACGTGGATGTCGCGGACGCCGGCGCGGGCCAGGTGAGCCGCCGACAGGGCACCCATTGCGCCGGCGCCGACCACCACCGCGGTCTTGCCTTTGAGCCCGCCCAGCTTGGAGTCGGCCATGCCCAGCGCGACCGAGACCACCGAGGCGCCTGCGGCATCGATCGCGGTGTCGGTGTGCACCCGTTTGCCGACCGCCAGCGCGCGCTGGGCCAGCTCATGCAGCACCCGGCCGACCGTGCGGTTGGCCTCGGCCGCGGCGTAGGCCCGCCGGACCTGGCCGAGCACCTGCTGTTCGCCGACCACCGCGGAATCCAGCCCGCTGGCCACGGCGAACAGGTGCTCTACGGCGGCCTCGCTGTAGCGGACGTAGGCGTATTTGGTCAGGTCCCCCATGGACATCCCGCAGTGCTCGGAGAGCACCTGCCCGATGACCGCCAGGCCACCGTGGAAGGCGTCGACCACGGCGTAGACCTCGACCCGGTTGCAGGTGTAGAGCACCATTGCCTCGGTCACCAGCGGCGACTGCATCAACTGGTCGACGATCTTGATCTGATCGGATTCGTCGGTGCTTAGCTGCTCCAAGACGGAGACCGGCGCACTGCGGTGCGAGACACCAAAGAGCAGAACGCTCACGGCTGAATCACCTGGCCCGCTCCCTTGCTATCACCAGTGATCGAACTTGATCACACGGTAGACGCTTACCAGGTGGGCCACCAAATTTGCGCCGAGTTCAGCCGATGTCAGCCGATGTCAGGGGCGCCGCTCGGCGAGGTCTTTGCGCAGCCGGAGCTCATCGACCTCCCAGTAGCTGTGCTCGCGGCCGTCGAGCAGCACCACCGGCAGCCGGTCACCGAACTCGGCGCGAAGGGCGCTGCCGCCGGCTGCCGCAGCTTGGTCTACGTCGGTGGTCGACAGGTCGAAGTCGAGTTCCGCGGCCAGTTGGTTGAGCTGAGCGTGCACCCGATCGCAGATCGTGCAGCCGGCGCGGGTCAACAGCTGCACCTGTGGGCGGCTCATGCACCCAGTGTGGCAGGGGTCAGCGCCGCTGGCTCCCCCACGCCGCCTCCGTCGGAACGCTCCGCGACTCCCCGGCGGATACTGTTGAACTGTGAGCGCTCCCGGCGGCCCGGGCACTGTAGAGCCCGGCCCCAACGCAGGACCTGACCCGGGTGAACTGGACCTGGAGGAGGTGGCCGCCAACGCCAGCGCCGACCGTGCGCTGGTGGACGCCCATACCAACGCCGCCCCCGGGCCCGAGCAGCCGCCCGTCGACTTAACTGCGGCGGCGTTCTTCGACGTGGACAACACGCTGGTGCAGGGTTCGTCGCTGGTACATTTCGGCCGCGGTCTGGCCGCGCGCAAGTACTTCACCTATCGCGACGTGCTCGGGTTTGTCTACGCGCAAGCCAAGTTTCAGCTCGTCGGACGGGAAAACAGCGACGACGTCGCCGCGGGCCGACGCAAGGCCCTGGCCTTCATCGAAGGCCGACCCACCGAAGAGCTGGTTCGGCTGGGCGAAGAGGTCTTCGACGAAATCATCGCGGACAAGATCTGGGCCGGCACCCGCGATCTGGCACAGATGCACCTCGACGCGGGCCAGCAGGTCTGGCTGGTCACCGCCACGCCCTATGAACTGGCGATAACCATCGCCCGTCGGCTAGGACTGACCGGCGCGCTGGGCACGGTCGCCGAGTCGGTCGACGGCGTGTTCACCGGCAGGCTGGTGGGCGACATTCTGCACGGCCCCGGCAAGGCGCACGCGGTGCGTTCGCTGGCCATCCGCGAGGGCTTCAACCTCAAGCGCTGCACCGCCTACTCCGACAGCTTCAACGATGTGCCGCTGCTCTCCCTGGTCGGGACGGCTGTCGCCATCAACCCCGACAGCCACTTGCGCGACCTGGCGCGCAAACGCGGCTGGGAAATCCGTGACTTTCGAACGGCGCGCAAGGCTGCCCGGATCGGGGTGCCGTCGGCCCTGGCGCTTGGGGCAGCGGGTGGTGCACTGGCCGCGGTCGCCTCCCGACGCCAATCGCGCTGATAAGCTGCGCCGCTGAGCATCGCTAAGAGTGGAGATCAGTGCATGTCACTTCCCGAAGGCGCCCAAGGACTCATCGGAACGCACTACCGGTTCCCGGATTACTTCGAGGTCGGACGCGAAAAGGTCCGCGAGTTCGCGCAGGCCGTCAAGGACGACCATCCGTCGCACTACTCTGAGGCGTCGGCCGCAGAGGCCGGCTACGACGGCACTGTGGCGTCGCTCACCTTTCTTGCGGTCGCCGGACGGCGTGTTCAGCTCGACGTCTTCACCAAGTTCGACATCCCCATCAACCTCGCGCGGGTGCTGCACAGGGACCAGAAATTCGTGTACCACCGGCCGATCATGGCCGGTGACCGGCTGTTCTTCGACACCTACCTAGACAACGTCATCGAATCACACGGCACCGTAATCGCCGAGATCCGCAGCGAAGTCACAGACGCCGACGCCAACCCGGTGATCACCAGCATCGTCACGATGCTCGGCGAGTCGTCCAACCCGGATGCCGACGCAGCTGCGACGATTGCTGCAATTGCATCCATCCGCGGCGGCGCATAGTGTCGGCCGGGACCTGTTAGGGGGAGGCCAGAAACCGATGAGTACCAATCTCACGCCGCACTTCGACGACGTCCAGTCGCACTACGACCTCTCGGACGATTTCTACCGGCTCTTCCTGGACCCGAGCCAGACCTACAGCTGCGCGTACTTCGAACGCGACGACATGACGCTGGAAGAGGCCCAGCTGGCCAAGATCGATCTGTCGCTGGGCAAGCTGGGCCTGCAGCCCGGCATGACGCTGCTCGACGTCGGCTGCGGCTGGGGCGCCACGTTGCGCCGTGCCATCGAGCGCTACGACGTCAACGCGATCGGCTTGACGTTGAGCAAGAACCAGGCCGCACATGCGCAGCAATCGCTGGACGAGCTGGACAGCCCACGCTCCAAGCAGGTGCTGCTGGAAGGTTGGGAGCAATTCCACGAACCGGTGGACCGAATCGTCTCGATCGGCGCATTCGAGCACTTCGGTTTCGACCGCTACAGCGACTTCTTCAAGATGGCGTACACCGCGCTACCGGCCGGCGGCACGATGATGCTGCACACGATCGTGGTCCCCACCGTCGAGGAAATCCAGCAGCGTCAGGTCAAGCTCACGATGACGCTGGCACGGTTCGTCAAATTCATGATGGAGGAGATCTTCCCCGGCGGCCGGCTGCCTTCGGTCGCGCTTGTCGAAAAACACGCGGATGAGGCCGGGTTCGAGGTGGCCCTCGTGCAATCGCTTCGGCTGCACTACGCACGCACCCTGGGCATCTGGGCGGCAGCGCTGGAGGCGCGAAAGGACGAGGCCATCGCGATCCAGTCGGAAGAGGTCTACGAGCGCTACATGAGGTACCTGACCGGCTGCGCCGACCTGTTCAGCAAGGGCAACACCGACGTTTGCCAGTTCACACTGGTCAAACCGGCCGCGTAGCGGCTCAGCCGAAGAACATATTGCGGCGCCCGGCCAGCAGCTGGTAGAGCGTCTGCTGGATGGTCTCGCGGACCTGGTCGGTCAGCTCGAAAGTGACCATCGGATCCTCGGCGTCGGCGCTCTCGTAGTGCGCGGTGGGAATCGGCTCACCAAATGCGATGTGCCACTTCGACGGCAGCGGCACCAGCCCGGCCGGCCCGGCCAGCGGGAACAGCGGGGTGATCGGGAAATAGGGCAAGCCGAACAGTCGCGCCAGCAGCCTGACGTCGGCCAGCATCGGGTAGATCTCCTCGGAGCCCACGATCGAGCACGGCACGATCGGGGCTTTGGTGCGCAGCGCCGCCGCCACGAAGCCGCCGCGCCCGAACCGCTGCAACTTGTAGCGGTCCTTGAAGCGCTTACCCAGGCCTTTGTAGCCCTCGGGGAACACCGCGGTCAGTTCCCCGGAGGCGAGCAGCCGGTGGGCGTCGGCGGTGCACGCCATGGTGTGGCCGGCCTTGCGGGCGGCGTCGCCGATCATCGGCAGGTCGAACACCATATCGGCGGCCAGCAGCCGCAGGTCGCGATGCGCCGGATGCGCGTCATGAACAGCCACCGAGGCCATCAGCCCGTCGAACGGCAGCACGCCGGCGTGATTAGCAACCAACAACGCCGCGCCGGACTCCGGCAGATTCTCGATTCCACTGACCTCGACCCGGAACCACGACTTGAAAAAGAACCTCAGCAGCGGCCGCACGATTGCATCGTTGAAATGTGGATCAAACCCGAACTCGTCGACCTTGTAATCGCCGGCAAGCCGGTGTCGTAGGAAGTCGGCAACGGCACTGACCTTGTGCGCCAGCTCGTTGCCGGACTGGTCGGCTGCGGATTTGCCGCCTGAACCGCGCCGGTGGTCGTCGATCTCGCGTACAACGGCGGCGATCTGATCGGCCGAAGCCCGGTCGCCGGGTTCGGAAAGTAGCGAGGGATGCTGACGAGACGCCTGGGTGCGTTGGCCGGCGCGTCGCTGCGCCGCCGCGCGATTTGAATTCGCGTGCAGCGGAATGACTTTCGCCTTTGAATCGCCCGCCATTAGTTAACCTCCCCCCACCCGTTAGTTGATTTTGGTTCGGCCACCTAAGCGCTGCGCTGCTGCTACGGCCCGACCTTCAATGGAGCGTACCCACTCTGGATCGATAATGGGAGTTAAACCTCGGCCGCGTACATAATCGTCAAAAGCCTCTGCAGTAGTCCACTTGGGATGGTATTCAAGCTCGGTTCGCATCCTTGTGGTGTCCATCACCCGGCCATAGCTCAAGTAGTCGAGTTGCTCGCGGTTGATCTCGGTGTAGTGGTTGGCTCGTCGCAGTGAATCCAGCGCCCACAGCCCGAATCCGGGCACTGGCACCGAAACTCGCCCTGCTCGGCGAATCGCCTGCGACAGCATGATGATGCCGCTGGCGCCGATATTGAAGGTGCCTGCCTTACCGGCCATCACTGCGCGCTCCAAAGCGCCTAGCGCATCCTGCTCGTGCAGCAGCTGCAGTCGCGCGTCGCGGCCGAGCACCGTCGGGACCAGCGGTCCGGCCAGGTATCGCGACAGCGTGGTTTCCATCGCCGGACCGATCATGTTGGCCAGCCGCAGAATCGTCACTGCGATGTCGGGCCGACGCCGGCCGAGCCCGCGGGTGTAACCCTCGATGTCCAGGCTGTCTTTGGGAAAGCCCTCCCGGAACGGACGACGGCTGCTGCTGTCTTCGGTGAACATCACCGGATCGTGCGGACTGGAACCGTAGACCTCAGATGTCGACTTCAGCACGACTCGTCGCACCGACGGCGCTTTCTGGCAGGCCGCGAACAGCTGCATTGCGCCCAGCACGTTGATTTCCTTCAACGCTGCACCGCCACCCGACCGCGGCGCAAACGACGCCGCAGCGGCGTGCACCACCGTGTCGACGTCGCCGTTTCGAATCACCTTGGCGACAAAGGGGTTGCGGATGTCCGCGCGGACGAACTCGGCGCGGCCCATCCGGCGCAGCATGTCCTTGCTGGGCGCAACCGCGTCGACCGCGATCACCCGGTTTATCAAGGGGTTCTGCGCCAGCCGTGCCGTCAGGTAACCGCCCAAGAACCGGCAGGCGCCCGTGACCAGCACAACTTTCGGGTAATGCACGGTATTGCCGACGTTACCGCCGGTGCCACCTGTCCGGCTGCCCGTTCCGGTACCTGGTTGACCGCCCGACGAATCCACCCCGCTAGCCTAACGACCTCTCAGCAGCTGCCGCATGACCTGCAAGCTCGGGCAGCCGTTGACGGAACTTACTTCCCGAGTTTTCTGCGCTGCACCCGAGTACGGCGAAGCAGCTTGCGGTGCTTCTTCTTCGACATCCGTTTGCGCCGCTTCTTGATTACTGAACCCATAACTCCGCTATCTGTATGGCGGCCCGAGTCCGCCATGGCCGACCGCATGCATTAACCCAAACACCCTACCCGTGAGGGTGCGCCGAATACCAAAATGACCGGTGGGCCGATACGGCTCACACCGGCAGTATCCGATGACCGGCGAGTGTCACGTCAGCGTGACTACCGGGCGGGTGTCACGTCAGAGTGACGACAGACCCACACCCGAGCGCTAGCCAGCGTCGAAGTAAGAGCTCTCCAGCATGTCGTGGACGGCCTTGGCGTGCACCCGGAAGGATCGCCCCACCCGGACTGCAGGTAGCTCACCGTTGTGAACCAGCCGGTAGACCGTCATCTTGCTGACTCGCATCAGCGCTGCCACTTCGGCCACAGTCAGGAATTGCGTCCGGGGCGGCTGGCCGTCTGCGGAACCGGCATCCCGTCCCGATTTACCGCCAGCCGAATCCCGTGCCGATGGCCCGTTCATAGACGTCATCGCAACCCAATCAGTCAGGCATCTGCAGTCCCAGCGGCTTCCCCTCCGCTGGCACCGACAGGTGCATACCAAGAGGAGAATAGCGGGACTAGTGGGGTTACTGCGACGGGTGGGGGCAAATAAATAAAATTCTATAAATTACTCTGATGTAATTCTTAGCTGCTCAGAGCGTGTTTTTGCGGCCCGTACCGCCTCGTCGACAGCCGCGCGCAAACCCCGTCCTTCCAATTCCCGCAGCGCAGCAGCGGTAGTGCCGCCGGGCGAGGTAACAATGGCGCGCAGCCGCGCCGGAGTGGTGTCCAGGGACAGGTCCGAGGGCATGTCGCGGGCTGTTCCGCGGTCTTGCTCCATCCGGTCCAGCAACATCGCCGCCGACCCGGCCATCGTCTGCGCCACCAGCTCGGTGGACACCGACCGGCTTAGCCCGACCCCGACCCCGGCGTCCACCAAGGCCTCGACCATCAGGAAGAAATACGCTGGACCGGAACCCGACACGGCGGTCACTGCGTCCAGCTGTTCCTCGGGAACCGTCAGCACAGCGCCGACGGAGTCGAACAGCGCAGCGACCTCTTTGAGCTGCTCAGGGGTTGCGAAGCGGCCTGTGGCCATCGCGCTGATACCAGCGCCGACCAACGCCGGCGCGTTCGGCATCACCCGCACCACCGGCGTCCCGGCCAGCAGCTTGGATTCCAGATAGGCCGTGTTGACCCCCGCCGCGACGGTGATGAACACCTGCTCGGGGCTGTCCTCGTGGGCCTCGGCGACCACTTTGGCGATCTCCCCGACCACCGACCCGACGTCGGAGGGTTTGACGGCGACGATGACGAACGTCGCGTTTTCCACCGCGTCCCGCACCGATGCCACCAGCACCGAATACGTCTCGGCGAGGTACCGGGCGCGGTCGGGCAGCCGTTCGGCGACCACGATGTCTTTGGCGTGGCGTCCGGCCCGCAGCAGGCCCGACAGCAGGGCTTCGCCCATGCTGCCGCCGCCGATGATTGCGATTCTGGCCATGTCGCACAGCATGGCAGAAGCCCACGAGTTTCGTGGGGACCGGGCGATCGCAAGCGCGGCGAAGCCGGGCGCAGCGGGTCGCCCGAAAGGACTAGCGCGCCGGCGGGACTATCGCCAACTGGCGGGCCTGCACCACGATGCGGCCCTCACAGTCGACAACCGTGTGGTCCTCGTCGAACCAGTCCTGCCCGATCTGCAGACAGGTGCACACCACCCGCAACCAGCCGTCCGCCGGCAATGCGCGCAGGTATGCGGTGAGCTGGACGGTCGGCGCCCAGCCGGTGCGGCCCACGGCGAAGGTCACCGGCGCCGACACATCGCCGCACATCAGCGCGAACAGTACGTCGGGTGCCAGGCCGCGCGGCCGCACCCACATCTGGATCACCGGTGGCCGGCCGTCGGTGGGGCCCAGCGTCGAGACCAGCGGCCGCACGTCGCAGCCGTCGGCCAAGTGGACCAGCCCGGCCAGCGGGTGCCCCGGACCGATCGGCGCGACGTGGTCGGGCGGCTCGGGATCCATCAGGCCCACCACCGGATTGGCCGACAGCAGCGGCGGCACCAGGTGCTCGGGCTCGCCGAGTGTGACGACGGCGTGTACGGCGGTGCGATCGCCCTGGCTGAGCTCGACGTCGACGACGCTGATCCGCCGGCCACGCTTGCGGATCGACGTCACCAGCCGCATCGGACCGGGGTCGGGCGCCCACAGGAAGCTGCCCGAGACCGCCACCGGCTGCCAGTTCGATTGCCCGGCGCCTCCTCGGGCCGTCGGCAAGCCCGCATCGTCACCGGGCGAAGGTCCGCCATGAGCGGTGCGGGCGGCGTTGGCGCACAACGCCAGCATTGCCCCGCCGTGGACCTTCGGTCCGATGGTCCAGTGTTTGTTCAACTCGCCGGCAAAGACGCCGGGGTCGACCTCACGCAGCGCCATCGCGTGGCTGAATAACGCGGTCATGTACGTGCGGGATTTCCTTCGGGGTTCACAGCGCCGCTCCTTCTCATCGCTTCGTCCCCCTCGCCGCTGCGCGGCTGGGGGTGCCCCCACTGCATCGTCCTCGGCGCGCGTCAGCGCAGCAGGTGCGTGCGGGCGAATTGCAACGACTCGGCCAACATGGTCTCGCGCTCATGGGCCGAACGCGCTCCGGACGTCGAGACCTCCAGCACAACATGGCCGGCGAAGTCACCGCCGGCCAACATCTCGCACACCTCCACCACCGGTTGGTTACCCTGGCCCGGAGCCAAATGTTCGTCGGCCGGCAGCCCGCTGCCGTCGCATAAGTGCAGGTGCACCAGACCCGAACCCATCCGATGCGCCATGTCCAGCGCATCGGTGCCCGCCGTCGCGGTGTGCGACAGGTCCAGCGTGTAGTGCGCGTGGTCGCCGTCCAGCGGGTCGTAGGACGGCGCGAACGCCGAGATCCCGGGCCCAGGTCCACCGCCGCGCCTGCGCATTCGTTCCTTCATCTGGCCGGGGAACAACCGGTCGGCGCGGAACGGGAACATGTTTTCCACGGCCACCAGCACATCGCTGGACGCCTCGAGCTCAGCGACCTGTTCGCTGAAGCCTTCGACGTAGCGCCGTTGCCAGCGGAACGGGGGATGCACGACGACGGTCTGGGCGCCGAGCTTTTCGGCGGCCCGTACGCTGCGGTCGAGTTTGGGAATCGGGTTGGCGCCCCACACCCGCTGCGAGATCAGCAGACACGGAGCGTGCACCGAGAGCACCGGCATCCGGTAACGCCGCGAAAGCTTGGCCACGGCGTCGATGTCCTGGCTAACCGACTCGCCCCACACCATCAGCTCGACCCCGTCGTAGCCGAGGTTGGCCGCGTATTCGAAAGCGGCCTCGGTCTTCATCGGATAGACCGAGGCCGTCGACAGACCGACCTTGATGGCTGGGCGCACGCGGGTTCTGCCCAGCGCCTAGCCGGATTGCAACAACGCCAACGGCCCCAGCGTGACCAATGCCCCCACCGCAACCGCGATCAACGTACTGGCGATGTCCTCGGTTTTGCGGACCACCCGCACGACGACCACCAAGAAGAGGATGACGATCACCGACAGCACCAGCGCCACGATGTTGTTCCACCGCCACAGCTGGTCGAAGGCGATGAACAGCCCGGCACCGAATCCAACGGCCAGAATCGACTCCAGCACAACCATTCCGCCGAGCCGCATGCTCTCGGCGCGGGACCACGCGGAGGAATCCTCGACCCCATCGTGGAGATCGTCGGCGACATCCTCCGGGTAGTCCACCTCGGCGTGGATGCCGGCGACGTTCCGGTAGTCGGCGTCATCAGCGGCGTCCTTGCCGCGCGACCGACCAGCCGACGAACGCAAATATGAGCGCACATAGGCGGAGTCTTCGTTCGTG
>NZ_DATMLH010000326.1:0-10631 GCF_035570115.1 Mycobacterium sp. | reverse complement strand
TAGTTGTAGTAGCCGGACCCGAAGAACACGAACCGGCCGCGGTAGCTCTTCTGCACGCCGTCCTGCTCGGCCGTGACGGTCCAGGTGTCGGTCGACGAATCCCAGTCCGCCGACCGGACGTAGCTGTTGAACCTGATGTGGCGGTCGATGCCGTACTTGCGCGCGGTGGCGGTCAGATATTCGCGGATATGCACCCCGTCGGCCACCCCTTCTTTCCGGGTCCACGGCTCGAACGGAAAGCACAAGGTGAAAATGCTGCTGTCGGAGCGGACGCCGGGGTAGCGGAACAGGTCCCAGGTACCGCCGATCTGCTCGCGCCGCTCCAAGATCACGTAGCTGGTCCCCGGGTTGCGCTCGGTGATGCGGTAGGCCGCGCCCAGCCCCGAGAAGCCGGCGCCGATGATGACGACGTCGACGTCTTCTGCGTCTTGGGGCGTCACGCTCATTGCGAACCTCGCTTCTCCCGCGCCGGTGCGGTGCTGATCACCACAATAGGAACCCGGCGGTTGATTGAGCGAGGCGCTACCGGTAGTTGACGAACTGCAGCGCGACGTCCAGGTCGGCCTGCTTGAGCATCGCGATAACGGCCTGCAGGTCGTCGCGCTTTTTGCTGGTGACCCGGACCTCCTCGCCCTGGATCTGGGTCTTGACGGTCTTGGGTCCCTCGTCGCGGATGAGCTTGGTGATCTTCTTGGCGTTCTCGCTGCTGATGCCCTGTTTGAGGGCGCCGGTGACCTTGTAGGTCTTGCCAGAGGCCTGCGGCTCGCCGGCGTCGAACGCCTTGAGGCTGATGTCGCGGCGGATCAGCTTCTCCTTGAACACGTCGACGGCGGCCTTGACGCGCTCCTCGGTGGAACTGGTCAGCTCGATCGCCTCCTCGCCCTTCCAGGCGATCTTGGTGTCGGTGCCGCGAAAGTCGAATCGGGTGGCCAATTCCTTTGCGGCCTGGTTGAGGGCGTTGTCGACCTCCTGGCGATCGATCTTGCTGACGACGTCGAACGATGAATCCGCCATTGGATCCGTTCCCTTTCCTGCCGATGTTGGCCGTTTTCGCCCCGGGTACATCCTCGTTGTACTCTTGCTACCCGTACCACACCGGCAGATTGCCCGAGCGGCCAATGGGAGCGGACTGTAAATCCGTCGGCTTACGCCTACCCAGGTTCGAATCCTGGATCTGCCACCAAGGTCAGAGGCTGTTTGTGGGCACCGCGCCCATTCGAACAAAGGGCGCGGTTGTCACGGATTGTCACAAGTGGCGCAGAACTGCGCGCGAGCCGCTCTAACCCGCGGCATCTCAGCGACCGTGGCCCGCGGCTATGGCGGATAGTCGACAGGTGTGCCGGCGAGCCAATCGGTCGGCACAAGGCACCGGCTTCAGCAGGCTATTGGTGACAGGTCTTTTGCAAAACTCGAGCTTCCAGGGTCGCCGGCATCGCCCTTTTGGTGCGGCTACTGGATTTGAGGTCTACCGGTCTGCATCGGCGCCCCTTGCGCCCCAGCTGATGAAGGCTGACTGCAGAGTATGCGCCCGCTCCTTGCGCTCGACTTTCGACTTGAAGACGTCAAGGTGTTCGCGGCTGGTCGATTCCTGTCGCCACCGTGCTTCGACGATGTAGTCATCGGTGTCGAAGCTCAGCGAACCGTCGATCTGCTCGTGGGCCAGGCTGTAGCTGAGGCGGGGTTCCATGTCGAACAGGACGAATAGGTCCGTCAACAGGACTTCGAACGCTCTGCCGCGTTGGCGAGGATCGTTTGAGCTGTGCATCGCCATGTATCGATCACGAAGGGCTCCGGGGTCGTCAGAGAACTGCTTGATCCCCGCTTGCTTCGCGGACTGCGCTTCCCGGGCAGCTGCTGACCGTTCTCGTGCTTCGGATTCCTCGCGGTAACGAGCTGTCAATGTTCGGAGCCGGCCGACGGCATCGTGGGCCTCCTCCAGGCGGAGAGCTCGATTATCGGCTTCTTTGATCGTCTCGACGTCTCGAAACCGCGTCATTGCGCCAACGTCGAGCACGAGGTTGATGGTCGTCTGCTGATAGGTGCTCTCGTTGGTGGCAAGCCGGCTGATCAGCGCATCGGCCGTTTCCCGTTTAGTCGCTCCATCGAAGTCGAGCCCCGCCAGTAGCTCCGGGTGGCTACGCAGCCCATCGCGCAGAAACGACTCGAAGGCCCGCTTATGTCACATGATTGCAGGCAGCGCATCGCGGAGCGCCTGGTAGGCCTGCGCCGAGATTTGCACCGGGCTCGCGGTCGTGATGGGTTTTGGCAGGTCGGCACGGTTACTTGATGGCCACCGCACTCATTGGTGAACCGGAGGCACCGGTCAGCGGCAGCGGTGGTGCGACGAACATGAACTCGTACACCCCGTCGGCCGCGCAGTGCTCGGCGAGCGCCTCGAGGTCGAAGATCTCCCCGATTGCCAGCCCCATGTGCACCAGCGCGACGATGTGCAGCGGCTGGAACATCTCGATCTCGTTCGGTCGGACCTCAAGTCCCCAGGTGTCGGAGACGACCGCGGCGACCTCGTTTTCGTACAACCACGGCGCGGTGTGCAACGACAGGCCGGGTGCCGGCCCGCCGGCATAATCGCCCCAGCGGCCTCGGCGGGCGCCGAGGAAGCCGGTGCGGACGATCACCGCGTCACCGGGCCGAATCTCGACGCCTTGGGCGGCCGAGACGGCCTCAAGTTCGGCGACGGTGATCGCGCGCCCGGGTTCGAGGGCATCCATCCGCGCCCATCGGGCTACATCGAGGAGCACTCCCCGCATGACGTACCGGGTGGTCCCGTGTTCGATACCGTTGCGGCCGGCGCCAGCGCAGCTCACCTCGGCCGCGGCGTACCCGTTGTACATCCGGCCCTCAAAGAAGACGTGCGAGAGCGCGTCCCACTGGGTGCCGGCCTGGGTCGGCATGATGACGACGTCGTCGGAGTAGCCCACGCCCCTCGCCGGCCCCCAGGCGCCGAGACTGTCCTGCGCCCCGCAGAGGTGGTCGGTGCCGGTGGCGGTCAGCAGTAGCTGGGGGTTGTGGCGAGTCCCGCCGACCTGGCAGCCCTGATCGTCGTACGGAAGGCTCATCGAGATCACCTCGCCGGTGCGCACGAGGGAGGCTGCCGCGCGGACCTGTTCGGGGCCAACGAAGTTCAGCGTCCCGATCTGATCATTCTCGCCCCACCGGCCCCAGTTGCTGTATCGCTCGATGTAGTCGCGCACCACATGCGGTACCGCGTCCGGCACGACCTCTGGTGTCACGTTATCGGTCATCTCTGGTGTGTCCTGTTCTGCTCGATGGTTTCCAAAACGCCGACGCCCCAGGGTGGGTTGGAGCGGGCACTCGGTGCGGTCCGGCCGGAGTTGCGTGCAATGGGCGCTCGGCGGTGCCCGCAAGGTCGTGCTGTCCAGCGGCGAGCGGAACCGATCCCGACTTGCGATGTGATCGGGTCGAACGGCGCGGCCCCGCAGTTCCTGCCGTCGGGGAGGAATTCGGCCTCGGTGCGGCAGCGCCCGTCGAAGGCGGTGGTGTCGTGCCGGGGAACGTTCGGGTATGTGTGGCGCACGCGCTCTGCGCTAGGCCAGCGCCCGTCGGCATCGCCCGGGGTCGTCATCCACCGCTCGTAACGTGGCGACGGCGGGAGAGTGCTTCTTCTCTCATCAATTTACGGTCACCCCTCCGTCGATCGTTATCACCGCACCGGTGATGAAACTCGATTCGTTGGATGCGAGGAAGAGGGCCAAATTGGCGACCTCCTCAGGCTCCCCAGGCCGCCCCATCGGCGTCGCGTCTAGATGCCTGGCCGACGCGGTCTCGCCTCGAAAGATGAACTCAGCCATCGGTGTCCGGATGAGACCGGGACATATCGTATTTGCCCGGATGTTATTTGGGGCATAGCTCAAAGCGAGCGCTCGGGTGAAACCAACAACTCCGCCCTTGGCCGAAGCGTAGGCATGCTGGGAGGAACCCAAGAATGGCCCCGCTACTGACGCTGCATTAATGATTGAGCCCTGACCGAGTTCGAGCATGCTTGGTAGCGCATGTTTGGTGACCAGGTAGGTCCCGCGAAGATTAACGGCCAAGGTCAGGTCGAATGCTTCTAGGCCGAGTTCATGGGTGACGCAGTCTCCCGCGCCAGCGGCCAGAGAAATGCCAGCATTGTTATAGACGACGCTGATTGGTCCGAACGCCTGTGTGGCGGCGGCGATTGCTGTCTGCACGGACCCTTCGTCGGCAACGTCGCACTGCACTGGGTACACCTGACTGCCCACCTGGTCAGCCAGGGTCTTAATTGCCTCACCATCTTTATCGGCCGCGACCACCCTGCAGCCCTCGCGGGCAAACGCCACAGCAGCTGCGCGTCCCATACCAGACCCGGCGCCGGTGATGAGCGCGACTTTCCCTTCCAACCTGAGCGTCACTATTTCCTCCTCAACATTGATGTAACCGGTAAACCGCGGTCCGGCAGCCAGGCACGGCAACCGCCACCCGGGCTGCGAAGGCCTGGTATGCAGGTCATCTCGTTCCAACTTTCGCTCTCTGGATCCACGCATCGTGGCCTGCTCTTCTGCGCAATCGCGACCGGCAGGTCTATTATGTTGTGCCGCAACCGCTGTCGAGCCAGATGACCGACGATACGGCCTAGTGGGTCGGTGCTTTCATACCCAGTACTCGCAATGCGTGCAGATCGCATTGATGTGCTGGTGCGAGGCCGGCTTTGGCGCTGCAAGAGAGGTAGCCTGGGCTCACCCCGAGAACAGCGGTCTGCTCGCCAGACCCGATCTGCCAGAGTCGGTTTGGTGTGGGATGGGTTGGGCTGCCGTCGTAGAGGACGATGTGTGCCCCGACGAGTAGTCCCGATACGGCGACGTTCCATACCATCCAATTGGTGCTGGTGTACCAGAAAAATGGCTGACTTGGGCCGAGGTCCAGATGCAGACCCAGAAGTTTTGTAATGCTCAAGAACGATGCCGCCGTGGCTGTGCACGATCCCTTTGGGCGTACCCGTCGTGCCCGACGAGAACAGCACCCAGAGGGGCGCGTTGAACTCGACGCGCTCTGCTTTCAGCTCCGCAGGTTCGGCTACCGCCTCCGCCCACTCGATATTCACACCGCCGCAGCACGTTTCGTGCGGCAGCTTGTCGGCGAGCGCCGAAGTGCCAAGGTGCGGTACGTGGACGGTGGCCCGCAGCGTCGGCAGTGCGCGCTGTAGGTCGGCGACCGCGCCGCCGCGCCGGTATGCCTTTCCGTTCCACCGGTAGCCGTCAGCTGCAAAAAGTACGACAGGTTCGAGTTGGGTGAACTTTGCGGCCGCGCCAGCGGCCGAGTAGTCCTGAGCGCAGCAGGACCAGATCGCCCCGACACTGGCTGTAGCAAGGAACGCGATGATCGTGTGGGTAATGTTCGGCAGGTAACCGACCACGGTGTCCCCTGGCCCCACTCCGACCGCACGCAGCCAATGAGCCAACGCAGCAACGTGAGCGCGCAGTTGCGCCCATGTGGTCCTGGTGGCGGCCCCATCTTCGGTGATGGCCGTGATCGCAACCTGATTGGCCCGCAGGGGGTCGGTTGCTGCGCGCAGCGCGTGCTCGGTGTAGTTCAGTCGTGCTCCGGGGAACCATCGAGTAGCTGGCATCGCCTCGTCGGTAAGTGCTGGTTGGCGATCACCATCGGCCTGAATATCAAAGAAATCCCAAACAGCAGACCAGAACGGGGCGGGATGGTCGGTTGACCACGTCCACAGATCCAGATAACCGTCGAACGATCGCCCAGTTGACGCTGAGATGCCGCACGCAAAGCGAGCAATGGCCGAGGCGCTGACCGCCTCGGGGGCGGGCCGCCAATTGGGGTCTGTCATAGCCCATGCCTTCCGGTTTGGGTAGTGCTTGCTGCGGGCCAGGCGATGAGAGCGCCGTCGACCGCCGCACCGTTGGCACCTTCAAAATTAATGCATGTTTCATTGCATTAAATATGTTCACGATAGACGCGGATGGTCGTTAAGGCAAGAGGGGCTGCGTCAGGCTTTCCGCGCTGTGCGCCGGCGTGCAGCACCGCGTAACCGGGAGGCGGGCACTGTGATTACTCGCCGATGAGCCAACGGTCTGGTCGAAGTCGCGGCAACCGGCACCCAGTGGGCCGAGACAGGATTCGCCGACCTGGCCCCGGCCGCGCTGGGCGGCCTTTGATGATGTCGGGCCTAGGCCTCAGCTCGGGGGCGGCGCGGAGCGCTGCCCCCGAGCGCCTGGATCATCAAATCAGCCAGACGATGGACAAGTTCGTTGTCGATCGGCTGATGGCTGACCAGGTAGCGAAAATGCAGCGGGGCACACAGCATCTCCAGTGCCATGGCACCGTCGGTCATCGCGCCGTCGGGCAGTTCACCACGCAATACGGCGCGATTGACAATGACACTGGCCAGCTGGAATCGGGCCTGAAAGTACTGAGTGCGGGCGTCGGCCATTGCCAGGTCATCCTCCGCTGGCGCGACCAGTGCTTGCGCCAGGGCCGCACCAAGCGGAGTGGTCAGGTACTGGGCGAGGTCGCGCGCGAAGGCGACAAGGTCGCCCCGCAACGAACCAGTATCGGGGATCGGCAGCTGCTGGTCCCCAGCCATTAACAACGCCTCGGTGACAAGCCGTTCGCGAGTGCCCCACCGACGGTAGATCGATGTCTCATGCACACCGGCGCGGTTCGCGACCTCAGCGACGCTGAACCGTCCCCATCCGAAGTCGGTCAACACCTCCATCGCGGCATCGAGCACCGCCGTGCGCACGCGTGCGGAGCGACCGCCGTAGCGACGGCGGACCGCGTTGTCTTGATTGCCCACCGCAACAGCATAACGCAGTAGGGCTTGTGTTACCGGTGCGAGCGAGGTGACATTAAACGCATGATGACTTGCGATAATGTTTCTCGAGGGAATGAGCGCGGGTAGATCACCGACGACCCAGCTTTGCCACAGAAGCGCGGTGTGCAGGCAACGCTGCAGGTTGCCGATCGGGTTGACGACGAACTTTGCTGAACGACGATCGCGAACTGAGGTAGAACACATGACCTACACCAATGACCCCGGCGCACGCAGGAGCGATAACTACCCGTCCCGGCTTGATATCGCATATGACACCGTTTCCGAACCCCATGTTATGGACAGTTCTTGGTGCGGGCGTGGCTCCTGTGACTCGCCTCGTGAGGCACAATTTCTTTTATGACCACAGGGCCGAAGAAGCCGACGGTGGCCATCGTCGGTGGGGGTCTCGGTGGGATCGCGATGGGCATCCAACTCGCCCACGGCGGATACGACTTCACGATCTTCGATCGCGGCGACGACTTCGGCGGGACCTGGCGCAAGAACACCTATCCGGGTGCGGCCTGCGACGTGCCCTCGCACTTCTACTCTTACTCGTTCGCACTGAACCCGCGGTGGAGCAAGACGTTCGCCAACCAGCCGGAGATCCTCGCGTATATCGAGAAGGTCGCCGCCGACTACCGTCTGGCCGAGCATCTGGTCCCGCGCACGCGCGTCACGACGTTGCGGTGGTCGGATGCCGATCAGCGGTGGACGCTGACCACCGAAGACGGACGGTCCCGCGAATTCGACATCGTGGTCAGCGCCGTGGGAATGCTGGACGTGCCGAAGATTCCCGACATCCCCGGCGCCAACCGATTCCGTGGCCGCGCCTTTCACTCGTCACACTGGGATCACTCTAAATCGACTGCGGGCGAGCGTGTTGCATCAATCGGCACCGGGGCAAGCGCGATCCAGTATGTGCCGGCGATCGCCGCAGACACCGCGCGTCTGACAGTATTTCAGCGGACGCCGATCTGGGTCTCGCCGCGGTACGACGAGCCGTTCACCCCGGAGCAGCAAGAACTCTTCGAATCCGACCCCGCCGAAGCGCTGAAGGTGCGCGATGCGGCTTACCAAGACTACGAGTCGGCAAATTTCGCCGTTGATTCCACAATGACCAAAGAGCTGACCGGCATGGCGCACAGCTATCTGCTTCGGAAAGTGACGGATCCGGAGCTGCGCGCCAAGCTGACCCCGACGTATCCCGTCGGCTGCAAGCGACCACTGCAATCGCGTTCCTGGTTCCCGACGTTCGCCTTGCCCAACGTGACGCTGGAGACCTCGCCCATCGTCGAGTTCACCGAGCGGGGTCTGCGCACGGCTGACGGCAGAGAGCATGATGTCGACACCGTCATCTACGGAACGGGCTTTCGCGCAGTGGATTTCCTCGGCAGCCTTGACGTGTACGGCCGCGGCGGGCGCCGGCTTCATGACGATTGGATCGACGGCGCCGAGGCCTACCTGGGCACCGTGGTGCCGGGCTATCCGAACCTGTTCACGCTTTATGGCCCCAACACGAACGGCGTTACCTCGATCATCTACATCCTGGAAGCGCAATCCGAATTCGTCCGTCGCGTTCTGGACGAGATGGGCGGCCGACGGCTTCAGTCGGTCGACGTCAAACAGCACGTCCACGACGCGTACAACGCCGAAATCCAAGCCGCTTTGGCCGGAACCGTGTGGGTTGCCAACTGCAACAACTACTTCCGTCATCCGAATGGCAAGGTGGTGACGCAGTTTCCCTACAACGGCCAGACGTTCGTCGAGCGGCTATCCCGCGTCGAGCTCGACGACTTCGACTACGAACCCGCTGCCGCGTCGAGTAATTCGTCGACCGACCACTGGTCATAGGCGTGGACGCCGTATTTGACGGCCGCAATGCGGCCGTCGCCGGTGATCAACAGATCGGCGGGCAGGCCGAGGTTGCCGTTGGTGGGCGCCAGCGGCAGCGGGGCTCGCCGCCGGGCAACTGCGTTGGCAATGGCATGGCGCCAGCCGCCGGGAAGGGCCCGCCATGCGTGCGGGTTGAGTACGGCCTTCGCGGACGCCTCGACGCCGAACCGTTGGTAGAGGAGCTTCTCTGGATCACCGATGACGGGAAACGGCATGTCGTCCTGATATTTGCGCAACTCGGTTGCGGTGGAATGAAAGAGAACGACTTCACGGACGCCCGCGGCGCTGATCTCCTCGCTACGGGCGATGATCGACCGCAGGTGCAGATTGCAGATCGGGCAGCCCGCGAAGCGACGGAATTGCAGATGGATCAATGCGCCGGCGGCATCGGGGATTGGGACGGTTTCGCCGGTGATCGCGGTGAGCTGCAGTTCCGGGAATCGGTCGCCGACGCTGACACGTGCGGCTGGAGTTTGGGTTTTGCGGACCATGAGGCCTCCTTCGTTAGTAAGGGATTTGGTGTCAGCGCACGGCGGCGACGAGTTTTTCCAGGGTGTCCCAGGAGGTGCCGGGGGTGGCGTTGACGGTGAAGTAGCTGATGCCGAGGTTCTTGTGGAGGCGGTGAATGCGCTCGGCCGCTTCGTCAACCGTTCCGTCGAGCAACGTTGTCCAGCGACGCATTTCGGACTCGCTGGCGTCGGGCGTGACCAGCTTCAGGATGGACAGGTCGCTGGGATCGTCCATGGAGACCTGAAAGAATCCGAACGACAATTCGATGTCGTTGCTGCGTGCACCGGCTTGGTCTTTGACGAAAGCGACGCGTTCGGCCAGGTCGGCCTCGGTCCCCGTGGACGCGATCGCGACGATGTCAGCCTGTTGCGCAGCCATCGTCAGCAGTTTGTCGCCGTTGCCGGCGACCATGATCGGCGGCGGAGCTTGCACCGGCGGCGGGATGTGACCGGGGTCGGACAACAATCGACGGATCTCGGTGACGTGGTTGGTGAGCCGTTTCACCCGTTCGCCTGGGCTGGGGAACGGCAGGCCGGCGGCGACGAATTCGTCTTCGACGTAGCCGGTGCCCAACGAGACGATCAGCCGTCCGCCGGTTGCCGAGTCCACGCTCGCCAGGTCCCGGGCCAGCAGCGCGGGCCGGTAGAACGCCGCGTTGAGGACCAGATTGCTGACCTGGACGGTGGGTGCGGCTTGGGCGATGGCGACCAGTGGCACCAGCGGCGCGGTGAAGCCCAGATGATCGGGTAGCAGTATCACCTCGAAGCCGATGGATTCGGCTCGCCGGGCCTGGTCGATCATTTCGGAGACCGGTCCCTGACCCAGCAGAGCCAGGCCCAGTTTGATCGGGCGAGTTGTCATGAGAGTGTCCTTTCAGTTGCGCAAGCCAAGTTCGTCGTACCATCAGTATGGTCAATGTCACAGGAGTCCGATGAATTCCCGTCCGGCGAAAAAAAGTCGTTACCGGTCACAGCTGCGCACGGAGCAGGCCGCGGCCACCCGCCGGCTGGTGCTGGACGCGGCGACCCGGCTGTTCGTGGAGCGTGGATATGCGGCGACGTCCATCGATGCGATCGCCGAAGCCGCGGGTGTCGGTCGCTCGACGGTGTTCGCCGCGGCCGGCGGCAAGTCATCCCTGCTGAAAACCGCCTACGACCGCGCGATTGTCGGTGACGACGAGCCGGTGCCACTGCTCCAGCGTCCGGCGGCGCGCAAGCTGTTCGAGATGAGCGACCCGGCCGAGATCATCGTCGGGCATGCGCGCATCGTCGCCGAGGCAGCCGAACGGGTCTCAGCGATCTGCGAAGTGATCCACTGCGCGGCCGGATGCGACCCGGAGGTCGGCGAGCTGTGGGCGCAAATCGGTCGGGAACGCCTCGCAGGTGCGAAGGCT
>NZ_DATMLH010000325.1:0-61732 GCF_035570115.1 Mycobacterium sp. | reverse complement strand
GAAAGTACGGTAGCGAAGCTGGTCGTCCTCCACGGGAGGTGTACGGCGATCCGTGGTCCACGCTGAGCCTGTTGCGTTGGAAGACGTCGATTGGGCAGACGGGACGCTTCCAGAAGTGGTCATGGTACCTCCCGTCAGTCGTTCATTCTGTAAGACCATCTATGACCGTTGACGATCGTTCTTAATTGCGGCCGGTCATCCCGTCTCGAGGCAGTGACCGATGACAAAACGCTCGATACAGACAATTATGAGACAGAACAACTTAAAAAACAACATCTATCTGCTCCATCACAAGAAGCGTTCGTCGCCCGGGGCGCTTCGACTCCCTTCGAATACCTATTAGAAATTCTCGCTCCAGATCGTCACTGACGGTGGGATGTTCGCCGCGGAATCGACCTGCGGTTCTTCAAGAAGATCGTGCCTAAACGCTGGCCCACCGCGGACCTGGAGCCGCTGAGGGTGTCCGCCCCCGAAAGAGCTTGCTGCGAGCAGTGGTTATCATCAGCGGCTCGACGCGATCATGCTCGTCTCCTACAACATCCTCAACACGTGAATGACCACTCGCAGAAAGCTGACTCGCACGGGCCGCTGTGCCCGTCATCAGCACCGGCTAGACGAAAAACACTCCGCCGGGAAGGGGGCAAAGATGGGAAAGGCGCGCTCGGCCCGGGCGGTGTGGAGGGCCAATCGTCCGCCCGCGATCGCGGCCATGTTGATGGCGTTGCAGGTTTCCCCGTCGACTTTGCTACGTCGTGATCCCAAGGGTTTGACGATGCCATGGCCAGCGCATACTATTTGAGACGCGAGTGCTCAAAAGAGGGAAGCGGCGAGATGTCATTGGGTTACCTCGCTACAGGCGTGCTACTGGGTCACGGCAGCCATCCTTGCGGCAGCCAAGCGCTAACCAATATCCGCGGGCTGTTCAAACGCGTTGGCCGCCGGAGGTTCTGATGGCAAAGCGCAGACCGCCGAACGGTGGCTGGGAGCTCACGTCAGGCAGTTCCACCGCCGGCCACACTCCAAGCTACGGTTTCGTTGAGGAGAGTCCGCGTCCGCGCGGCCGCCCGCGCACCGAGATTGACCCCGATGCGGTCGCCGATGCGGTGGCGAAACTTTTCGCGGAAGGCGGGATGGAAGCGGTATCGATAGTCAGCACTGCGCGAGAGCTGGACCTGTCACGGGCGACCTTGTACCGGGCTATTCCGACGAAGGAACACCTGCTCGGAATTCTGTTCGAGCGAAGCACCCGTGAACTCACCGAGTTGGCCACAGCGACGATGGAGGCCAACATCCCCGTGGCCGAACGCCTGCGCCGCTTGGTTGAGCTTCAAGTTGACGCCGCAGCCCGGATGCGCCATTACCTCTCGGTTTTCTTCGGCAGTGCCGATCTTCCGGCGGATGTGGTCGACCGGTGGCACGCATGGAGTCGCGAATACGAGGGATTGTGGACTCGATGCGTCGGAGAGGCGATGGATGCGGGTGTGCTGGACAGTACCAACGTCATCGTGGCCACCCGGCTGATCCTGGGTATGTGCATCTGGGTGTCGCGTTGGTACCGGCCGAACGAAGGCATCGCCACCGCCAACATCGCCGCGTCAGCGATCGCGTTGTTGTTCCCAGATGGTTAATGATTGCCCAACGCCGGTGCGGATGCCGCGCCGCGCCATGAGCGGAATCGTTGCGGACGTGCACATTCCCAAGGTGCCCAAGAGCGTCATCAGATAGAGCGGGTCATCCGGGTAGCACTCTTGGCCACCGCCCACAAGGCCACGCCGGTTACCAAGGCGCCGAGGCAGTGGGTAGTGCACTGCGCTTGATTCGCAGTGGGCGCGAGCTCCTCGCGGCCGAACCGAATTGTCTGCACGAAGAGGACGATCGTGGCGGCGAAAAGCAAGGGAAATGATCGCACAATCATTGTTGATTCAACGATCACTTCTAGGCTACGGTGTGACTGATGGCAACAGATGCGAGGACAGCAGTTGTGGGCGGCGGTATCGCCGGGCTCGCCGCCGCGCGACGGATCCAGCAAGCGGGCGGTACGCCGGTGGTGTTCGAGGCCGAGGATCGTGTCGGCGGCCGGATCAAGACGATCCGACGCGGCGAATTCGTTTACGACGTTGGGGCGTTCATCTATCTCGGCAGTTACGTCGAGGCCACGCAGGAAATGCGTGAGGTTGGCCTCGGCACGCAGATGCACAAGTTCAACGCCTTCGGCGCGCTGCCCCGTGGAGGTGAGCTGAACTTCCTCGACCTCAGCAAGCCACTGAGCCTACTGCGAACGCCGTACCTGTCCGGCCGGGCCAAGCTAAAGCTGGCCAAGCTTCTGTTCTTCCTGGCCAAGCATTGGAAAGACCTCAACTACACCGACGCGTCGGGTGTTGCCGCCATCGACACGGATACCGTCACCACATACGGTCGGCGCGAACTAGGCGAAGAGGTCCTCGATTATGTTGCCGCCGTGGTGGTCCGGGGACCGTGGTTGAGCGATCCCTCCTACGCGTCGGTCGGTCAGCTGCTGTGGACCATGAAGAATTTCTTTAAACCCTATTTCTATGGGCTCGACGACGGCATGGATGCGTTGCCGCGCGCGATGGCGGCTCAGCTCAACGATGTTCGGCTCGCGACACCGGTCGCCAATGTGACCGATGCAGGTGATCGCGTCGAGGTTACCTTCAGCCGAGACGGTGCAGAGCACACCGAGGAGTTCGCCAACGCCGTCGTGACGACGACAACGGATACCGCGCTGGAGATTTATCCCCAGATATCGGGATTCGCCCGCGAGTATTACGAGAAGACCGACTACATCTGCAGCGTCAACTGCCACATCGCGTTGTCCGAGCGGCCGTCGAACCCGGCGACATACATCATGTGTTCCCCGCGCGAGCAGCCCGACCTGTGTGGCGTGATCGTCGACCACCTCAAGGCCAACAACCGATGCCCTGACGACAAGGGGATGATCACGACCTTCTGCCGCCATGAATGGTGCCTGGACAATCTGGACAGTCCTGACGAGAAGGTCATCGACGCCGTGCTGGGCTTCGTAAAGCCCTACTACGGAGACCTCAGCTCCAACGTCGTCGACTACGAGATAGGACGATGGCGCAACGTCGTTCCGATCATGTACGAGGGGCGTTTCCGCGCGGTAGACCGCTTCATGCGCGAGACCGACCCGGCCGCCCGCGTACAACTGGCCGGCGATGTCGGGCCGATCCCCGGCGTCAACGGCGCCTTGGTGTCCGGCCAAGCCGCGGGGGATCGAATCGTCCACCAGATGACCGCGGATAAGAAGGTGTCGACGTGAGCACCGCTTCGTCCGCGCCGACCAGACAACTTCCGGTTGCGGTCGGGGAACGACCGGTGGTGGCGGTCAAGGGGTGGGCCGCCCTCGGCGCGGCGGTGCTCGCGTTCCAGCTGTTCGTGCTGGTGCGGTGGATCAGCGGCCCGTATTTCAAGTCGGTCGATCCCGGCCCGACCCCGCTTCCCGGGTGGATGAAGGTTGCGCTGACGTTCTGGCAGATCGTTTTGCCGATCGCCGGTTTGGTGATCCTGTATCGGTTTGTGATACGCCCGTGGTGGCGCGAACGGCGCATCGGGCTCGACGGGCTGATGGTCGTCGCGTTTCTTGTGCTGTCCTTCGACGACCCACTCAGCGCATACATCGGCCACTGGTACACCTACAACGCCTGGCAGGTGAACATGGGCTCGTGGGTGAACAGCCTGCCCGGTGCGCTAACCCCCGGCACGCCGACCCACCAAGTGGCTTATCCGCTCCTCATCGTGCCCGGCGCCTACATGGTGATCTTCCTACTGGTGACGATGATGGGTGCGACGATCATGCGCCGCGCGAAGGCACGCTGGCCCGGAATCTCGCGACTGGGTCTGGCCGCGATTTGTTTTGCGGTCATGGTCCCGTTCGACATCGTTTTCGAGGGAATTGTCTTCATGCCCATGGGTTCCTGGGAGTATCCGGGCGGGCACGTCAAGATTTTCGCCGGCACCTACCACGCGTATCCGCTCAACGAGGCCTTGACCACCGGCCTGATTTTCACAATGTTCGCCTGCATCAAATACTTCACCAACGACCGCGGGCAATCACTGGCCGAGCGGGGAGCCGAACAGCTCGGCGGCGGGCCGGTGCGCGTCACGGCGGTCAGGGCGCTAGCGGTGATCGGACTGGTCACGCTCGCGATGACGGTCGGCTACACGATCCCGAACACATGGTTCGGTGCCCACTCCACCGCGTGGAATCGGGACATCCAAACCCGGTCGTACCTCACCTACACCTGCGGCGAAGGAGCGGGCATCGCCTGCCCGGCACCCGATATCCCGCTGCTGCGCAACGACAACCGCGACCAGGGTGCCAACGGCCGCGACTTCGGGCGAGACTACCCGCCGCAGTTTCGATACAACCGCGGGTAGCGGCGAGCAATCACGACCGAACCACAAGCGACCTCACGATGAGCGATAACGCATGCTGAAGTGGCGTCTTGACTCGGTATTCGTCTTTATCGGAATGTTTTTGATCGGCTGCGTGCGGTTAGATCAATCCCGGATGCGCAGCACGACTTTGCCCTTGGCGGTGCGATTTTCCAAAGATGCGACCGCGGCGGCGGCCTCATCGAGCGGATAGACCACTGGCTCGGGGGGATGCAACTGGCCCGAGCCGAGCAGCGGCCCCACCGCCGCCCATTGCTCGGCCAGCGCATCGGGGTGCGTCAGCGTCCAGGCGCCCCAGCCAACACCGACCAAGTCAATGTTGTTGAGCAGCAGCCGGTTTACCTTCACGGTGGGAATCTCACCACCGGTGAAGCCGACTACCAACATCCGTCCCCCGGGGACCAGCGAGCGCAGCGAATCCGTGAACCGGTCGCCGCCGACCGGGTCGAGGACAACGTCGACGCCGCGGCCGCCGGTCAACTCCTTTACCGCGTCCTTGAAGCCCTCGGCCAACACCACGTCGGTCGCGCCGGCCGCCGTGGCGATCTGGCCCTTCTCCTCGGTGCTGACCACCGCGATGGTGCGAGACGCGCCGAGCACGGATGCCAGCCGCAGCGCCGACGTTCCAATCCCGCCGGCCGCCCCATGCACCAGCACCGTCTCGCCCCGCTGAAACCGGCCTCGAACACTCAGCGCGAAGTACACCGTCAGATCGTTGAACAGGACGCCGGCGCCCGCCTCGAAGGTCACGTTGTCCGGCAGCTTGAACGCTCTGTCGGATTGCAGGACCGCCACTTCGGCCATGCCGCCGGTGAGCATCGTCAGACCCACGACTCTGTCGCCGGCACGGATATGTGCGTTGTTTGGTGCGGACCGCACCACCCCGGCGATCTCCGATCCGAGCACGAACGGCGGCTCCGGTCGGTACTGGTAGAGGCCGCGGGTGAGCAATGCGTCCGGGAATGCCGCGCCTGCGGCGTGCACGTCGACGACGATGCCATCCCCGGTGGGCTCCTCGACGTCAGTCACCTCGATCCCGTCCGGTCCGTCGAGCCGAGTCACCTGTACCGCGCGCATGCTACCTCCGTCAGTGGGACCTGTTTGGGCGTCAGCTGCCCATCGAATCCAGCGCTTCTCGTTGGACGGCCCGCCGCTAGGTCGCGATCTGCGCGTACTGCGTGCCGTACCGCCTACGGGCGGCGGCCGTGAGGTCGGGCAGGAACTGGGTGGGCCAGTTGCCGGGTGCGGGGGAGTAGGAGCCGAGCACTCGTCGGGCGACGATGTCCTGGTGGACCTCGGTCGGCCCATCCATGAGCCCATAGGTCGGCACTGATTGCCATAGCCGCGCCAGGGGAGTCTCGTTCGACGCGCCGAGGGCGCCGTGCAGGTGCAATGCCCGTTCGACGACATCGTGGGCCACGCGGGCCATGGCGACCTTGCATGCGGAGACGTGCTGCATGGCTGCGACAGCACCGTGGGTGTCCATCTGCCATGCGGCATGCAGCACCAGCAGGCGGAACTGTTCGAGCTGGATGTACGAGTCGGCGATGCCGGCCCGAACGACGGGATTGTCGGCGAGGGGTCCATTGAAAGTCGTACGGGACAAAGCTCTTTCGCAGTGCATGTCGAATGCGCGCTTGGCGAAGCCGATGCTGCGCATGGCGTGGTGCAGTCGGCCGCCGGCGAGGCGGGCCTGTGCGATGTGGAAGGCCTTGCCCCGCTCACCCAGCAGCGCATCGGAGCCGACGCGGACGTCGGTGTAACGGATATGCGGGTGGTTGCCGACGCCGAGGGGATCGCCGATCATTCCGGTTTCGCGGATCCGTTCGATGCCGGGGGTCTCGGCAGGCACCAAGAACATCGACATCCGTTCGCGGTGTCCGGCGTCTGGATCGGTTACCGCCATGACGATGAAGAATGCCGCGTTGCGCGCATTGGAGGTGAAATACTTTTCCCCGTTGATGATCCAGTCCTCGCCGTCTTGCACCGCAAGGGTGCGGAACAGGCGCGGATCCGCGCCGCCGTGGGGCTCGGTCATCGAGAAGGACGAGAAGATCTCACCATCCAGCAGGGGTTGCAGATAGCGCCGTTTCTGTTCCTCTGTGCCAAACTTGGCCAGGATCTCGGCGTTACCCGTGTCGGGTGCTTGACATCCGAAAACAACGGGACCCCAAGCCGTTCGGCCCAGGATCTCGTTGATGAGTGCGAGCTTCACCTGGCCGTAGCCTTGACCACCGAGCTCGGGTCCGAGATGGCATGCCCACAGACCGTGTTCGCGCACCTCCCGTTGCAGTGGCCGCACGATCGTGGCCAGCTCGGTCGACAGGGGCGCATAGATGACGTGCTCAGCCTGATGAGTCAGATGGTCGAGCGGCTCGACCTCGTTTCGGACGAATGTGTCCATCCAGTCGAGCTTTGCTTGAAATTCGGGTTCGGTGCTGAAGTCCCACATGCTATTTCGTTCCTACTTTTCCGGATAGATCGACGTCGGCCACCTCAAAGCCCTTTCTCGATGAAAACCGTTGCGTTGTCCCGCAACCCGACCGCCATAGTGTGCGGCAGATCGGCAGTCGTCCGAGGGGCTGACGTCCGAGTTCACGAGTTCAGTCACGCACAGGACCGTACAGGCATATGAATTGAATTGCAATGCGGGTGCATTACTCGATAGTATGACGGCGCCATGTCTACACGGGAACGTCTGCTCGCAGCAGCCGAGGAGCTCTATGGCGGGCAGGGAATCGATGCGGTCAGCCTGCGCGAGATTCAACGGGCTTCCGGGGTGAAGAACGCCACCGCGTTGCAGTATCACTTCGGCGACCGGGCCGGACTGCTGACGGCGGTGTTGGAGAAGCACAGCTATGACGTCGAGCTGCGCCGTCATGCACTGCTGGATCGCTACGAGGCGGCCGGTGACCAGAACGTACGCGCGCTCGCCGAAGCGCTTGTTCAACCGCTGGCGTCGAAACTGGCCGAATCTACCGGCGGCTGCGCTTATCTATGCATCTATGCCGACTTGATGAACCGGCGGCAGCCGATCCTTCCGCCCGGAGATCTCGAGGATCACGGCGACAGCATTGTTCGCTGGCGCCAACTCGTCGACCCCTTCCTGGACCGCACTGCTGCGCAGCTGCACCGGCGCCTTGTCGTCATACGTTTCGTCATCGGCGAGTTGGCACGCCGGGCCGCGACTGCGCCGCACACCGACGACCGGGTCTTCATCAGCCAACTCATCGACCTTGTTGTCGCCATGCTCACGGCCGCAGCGTCGCCCGAAACTCGTCGGATCGCCGAGTCACGCCGTCACGACTAGAAAGCCAGCCGCTGTCAGCCCGCTGGAACGAATGCCGGCAACAGAAACTCCCGCAGCATCTCCTCGTGCTGGGGATCTGAGGGGTCGACCAGATCGAGCCTGCCGATCAGGATCAATTGCTGAAACGCCAGCCAGGCGCATGCCTTGTGCACGTCGATGCCCTCCCTCATCTCACCGTTGCGCTGAGCGGTGGCCATGATCGGGCTCCACAGTTCATAAGTCAGGTCGATTACCGCTTTCGAGTTGCCCAATATGCCGGTGGCGAGGTTGAGATGCTCGGGGCTAACGAGCAGCCTGACCATGGGATCCCGGCGGCCATGGTCGACCAGGTACACCATTCCCTTGACCAACTTGTCGGCAAACGTGGGCTGGGAGTCGAGGTAAGCACGGGCGCGGTCCAACAACATCCTTGAGCGCCGGATCACCACAGCCAGGATCAAACTGTCTCTGTCGGCAAAGTAGCGGTATACCGTCGCGCGAGTGACCGATGCTGCCCGTCCGATGTCGTCCATGGTCGTCTTGGCGACCCCATAGATCTCGAAGCATTTTTCGGCTGCGGCAATCAGCTGTTCCCGCGACTCCTCAACGGTCGCACCCAGTACGTTCCTCTGCGGACGCACAGTAACCACTCCCTCATCGCCGCTACGGTTTGGAGATCGAGTATCACATGTCCACTTATGTATTGCTGTCTTACGGCGACATTCCTCAGCACTACCGGCTGACACAGCTAGGGATCGTTCAGCTTTGCGATACATGATACAATTCTCGTCGTAAGTTCCACGACAAGACGCGTCGCGTGGCGGACGGAGTGTTCGATGCAGGACCACAACAAGGCGGACGTCAAGAAGCGGCTGATCGGGTTCATCGACTCGCGAACGACTGACTATGCCGCCTCGGAGGTCTACGTCCCCGCCGATGTGTTCTTCGATGAGGCGCGCCTTCGCCGCGAGGTGGACTTTGTCAGAACGATGCCGACGATCGTCGCCCATGGTTCCGAGCTGCGCGACCCCGGGACGTTCGTCACTGTCGACTGTTGCGGTGTACCGATTCTTGTCGTACGGCAAGATGATGGCAGTCTCAAGGCGTTCAGCAACGTATGCCGGCACCGCGGTGCGAAGGTCGAGGATCAACCCGTCGGCCGCCGCAAGATGTTCAGTTGCCCGTACCACAGGTGGTGCTACAACAGGGACGGCTCAATTCGGGCCATTCCTTTTGACGACGGTTTCGCCGCGATCGACCGCACCGCCCATGGGTTGATCGAGCTTCCCGCCGACGAATACGCCGGATTGGTGTGGGTTGTGCCTACGCGGGGCGAGCCGCTCGACATGGCGAAATTCGTTGGATCCGACCTTTCGGATGACGTCGCCGCATCCGGCATCGCGAGCGCCGAACTTTATCGGCAGGAAACGTTCGTTGTTGACATCGACTGGAAAGTTGTGATGGATGGCTTCCTCGACGCGTACCATCTGCAATTCGTTCATCCACAGACGGTCGGGCCGTTTTTCCACACGAACATCTACACGTTTGACGCATTTGGGAAGCATTCACGTCTCTTCGTCGCTCGCCGGGGGATCGAAGATACGCGGGATGACGCTGCGGAATTGAACTTCACCGATTACGCGATCGGCAATTTCACTTTGTATCCGGGTACCATCATGACGATCGAACCGAGTCATTTCGAGATCTGGTCGGTGCGTCCGGACGCGACCGACTTTCGACGCTCCGTTGTGCAGTTGAGGTTCCTCGTTCCCGAGCTACCACGATCCGCCAAGCAATCTCACTACTGGGATAAGAATTGGGACCTGCTAGTCAAGACCGTTCGCGAAGAGGACTGGGTAGTTGCGAAGACGATTTCTGACGGCATCGCTCACGGCAACGTGGAGTCAGTGGTGTACGGCCGCAACGAGGCCGCGAACCAGCACTTTCATCGGCAGCTGTCGGCAGACCTGCCGCCGGTCGGGGCTGGCCGCTAACCGCTACCGACGAACCGATATCAACCCGAGATCGGTTGGCAGACTGTCATAGCCGAGCTCGATGAGCCTGGCCACGTAGTCGGGTTCTCGGTTGTCATTCACCAGCATTCCGTGCTGTCGAATCCGCGGCGCGAGGACATCAAGCACCGAGCGAGCCCGCGACGGCGCAGACAGATCGGGCCAGCCATCGATGAGGGCAATATCAAGATCGACCAAACCTGGGACGCCGGCCAGTTCGGTTGCCGGGTCACCGCCGTATATCTGCACGAAATCGTCGAGCCCTGCCTTGGCTACCGCCTCGCGGGCGAGCCGCCGGTACTTTTCGCGCGGCTCGACTCCGACGACCCGTCCGCCGCAGTTGTCGCGAATAGCGGCACCAAGATAGAGCACCGGCGCACCTGCTGACACGGGCACGCACACGGCGAGACGTGCGTTCATTGCCCTGGCCATGATGTAAATGAATTCGCCTTGCGCGGGTCGAAGTGAGTATCCGAAATCCCCAGAGAGCTCCTCCGAGTACGGATCGCGCGGATCCCACTGCTGTTTGGCGATGTCGGCACGCACTTGCGCGTCGTAATACATCCGTTCTAGCAGGAGCTCGATTTGCGGGTCTTCCAGAACGTGTGAGGTGCCGGCGAGGATGCGATTCCTGGCTATCTCATTCATGATCTGCGGGGTGCGTTGCCAGGAATCTCGAGAAGACGTCGGTCATCGGGCCGGGGCGTACCGTGGTCATCATCGCGGTGTTTTCCGCATCGTATCTCGCGCGTAGGTCTCGTCCCGGGCCCGCCTGGAGTAACTGCTTGACGGCGCGGACCCCTTCGGGCGGCAGCGCAGCTACCTGGCTCGCGAGAGCAATTGCGGCGTGCCGTACGTCGGAGAATTCGACCAGACGATTGAGCAGGCCGATTCGCTCTGCTTCTGTCCCCTCGACCACGCGAGAAGTCATGAGCAGGTCCTTGGTCCTGGACCAGCCGATCAGCTCGTCTAACACCCAGGTGAGGTTCGCTCCTCCGTACTGGGAAGCCGTGATTTTGAATCGTGTCTCAGCGCAGCCGACGCGAAGGTCTGCCGTGACAGCCAATAGCGCGCCGACGCCGTAGGTAATTCCTTGCAAGGCAACAACAGTGGGGATCGGTGTCGACGCCCAGTGCCACAGCCATTCCTCTCGCTCCAACTGGACAAGGGTGTGTTGTTCCTCGCTCATCCGTGCGAGCTGGTGAATGTCCCAGCCCGCGGAAAACGCGCGGTTGCCGGCGCCGCACAACACGAGGCATCGGACGGCCGCATCATTCTCCGCCTCGGTCAACCGGCGCTCGATGGCGGTCTGCACTTCCACGGACACGGCGTTGAGGACTTCGGGCCGGTTGATCTCGAGGACCAAGACGCCGTCGGCGAGCAGCTCGTGTCGCAGCAGCGTCATGTCTCGGTTCCCGTGTAGGACAGGCCAATACGCAAAGGAAGCTTCTCCAGTCCGCGGGCTTCTCCCATCGCCCACCGCACCCCTTCGGGATCGGCCAGCGAGAAGTCGCCAAGTAAGTGGATCGACCGCTCGATCGCGACCTTGATCATGAGTTTGGCCAGGTGCGATCCGATACAGCGGTGCGGCCCCATACCGAAGCTCAGGTGCTTGTTCGGGAAGCGGTCAATGACAACACTTTCCGCGTCGTCGAAGACCGATTCGTCGCGATTTCCCGACCCCCACAACAGAAGAACTTTCTCGCCCGCGTGCAGGGGGCAGCCGGCGAGTTCCGTGTCTTGTGTAACCGTCCGCGCTAGTGCCTGGATCGGCGAGGTCCATCGAAGGAACTCATCGATCGCTCGGTCCATCGCGTCTTCGTCGTCCAACAGCGCCTGGCGGACGTCGGGGTGCTGAGCGAGGTAGTAGATCGATCCCGCGATCGCGCTCGAGGTGGTGTCCAGGCCACCGAATAACAGCAGCAGGGTGTAGATGATGATCTCTTCGTCGCTCATCGGGCGGCCGTCGATGTCGGCGTCGAGCAACAGGCTGAATAGGTCGTCTCTGCGAGGCTCGGCTCGACGCTGTGCGAGATGCTCGGTCAAGCGAGCGAAGACGTTGCCGGCCGCTTCGGCGACGGCGGTGTCGTCGATTCCGCGCAGATGGGTAAGTGCGTGCATCCACGGGCCCAACGTCGCGCGATCCGAATCTGGAAATCCAATGGTGCGCAACGCAACAAACTGAGGGAACGGGGTGGCGAGCACTTCGCAGAAGTCGATCTCGCCACTGGAACCGGCGTGCGGAGCGAGAAGCTCGTCGGCCAGTTCGCGGATCTCGGCTTCACGCTCCTTGACAGCCTGCGGCGCCATCGACACGTTGAGGATCTTGCGGTACTGATGATGTAGTGGTGGGTCGACATCTGACGGGATCAAGTTGGGAAAATCGTGGCGGGGTAACGAATTACCCTCACCAGAGCAGAAGAGTTCTGGCGTTCGCGCCGCTTCGCAGATGTCGCTATAGCGGGAGACGATGCGAAATCCGCCGTATTTTTCGCTGCGGGCGAGTCCGCGGATCTGTCGCAATGCATGCCATACGGGGTCGGGATCGTCGGCATGCTCTTGGCTGAAATGATCGAACGCGGCGGGATCGAATTCGGTTCTCTCAGTTTCATGAACGGTCATGGTTCACACTCCCAGTTGCAAGGGATTTCTAGGCTTAGGCTGACATTTCGGGTAAGTCTCACGTTGAGCTGGTGCGCATATACTCGGCAGCATCGAATTCTTCGCGCAACGTTCGCCGGAGGATTTTTCCATTCCCGCTCCGCGGCAGTGGCTCCGATCGGATCTGGATATACCGTGGCCGCTTGTAGTCGGCGAGGACCGTTCGACAGTAGGACAGCAGCCCGTCGAACTCGACTTCGCTACTTCCGACAACGATGGCCACGGTCTCGCCCCATCGCTCATGGGGTACCCCGAAGGCGGCAATCTCGGCAACACCGGGATAGTCGGAGATCACTTTTTCGATCTCGGCCGGATAAAGGTTCAGCCCGCCCGAAATGATCTTGTCGTTTTTTCGATCGACGACTTGCAGCAGGCCGTCGTGGCCTTTGTAGCCGATGTCCCCGGTGCGCAACCATCCATCCACCCGCGATGCTGCGGTTGCTTCCGGGTCGCGCCAGTACCCAACACAGACCTGAGGGCCCTTGACCTGGATCTCACCGATTTCCCCGGCGGGTAGCTCCACACCGTGGTCGTCGGCGATGCGCACCGCGGTATGCACATTGGGAAGACCGGCCGAGTCCGGTCGCTGAATTGCCAGCTCCCTCGGAAGCATGCATACGCTGCCCGATGCCTCCGTCAGCGCGTAGGCCTGTCGGATCATCACACCCTTGGCCTGGTACGCGCGCAACAGCGCTTCTGATACGGTCGCTCCCCCCGTGACAGCCGTGGTCAGGTGTGACAGGTCGGCCTCATCAAAGCCCGGGGCTGAGGCGATTTGCTCAAACATCACTGGAACGCCGGTCATCGCGGTGACGGGCACCGACGTGATCAATTCCAGTGCCCGAGCCGGCTCAAAGGCGTCTTCGAGAACCAAGGTTCCGCCGACCCCGTAAGCGCCGAGAAAGTTGTTCACGATCCCACCCGTGAAGGCGAGCGGCAGACAGCACAGCAGTGCGGTCGAGGTCGTCCAATCATTGGCCCGAGACCACTGGGTGACGTGAGCCAGGATGTTGGCGTGAGTGAGCATCGCCCCCTTGGGTTTTCCGGTGGTGCCCGAGGTGAAGCTGATGATGGCTACGTCGTCCGCTGCGACGCGGCCTGGGGTCCCCGCCCGCGGTGATGCTGCCAACGTGTCGACCGAGAGTTCTGGTGGCGCAGCGTTATCCAGGGAAATCTGGACGATGTCCGGTCGGTCGGCCGCCAGCGGCGCGTACCGTTCGGCACGCGCGGAATCGTAAGCAATGCAGCTGAGTTGGGCGTCGTTGACGACGGGTAGCAACTCGCTGCTGGTGAACCGCAAGTTAAGCGGGACGACGATCGCGCCGATACGCAACGCGGCGAGGGCGAGTTCGCACCACGCGAGGGAGTTCGCCGCATAGATACCAATCCGGTCACCGTGGCAGGTTCCAAGGGCGTTGAGGCCACCGGCAATCCGTGCCGTTCGGTCTTCTAGCTCGCTCCACTTCATGGTCGTCTCGCGGGTGCGGATTGCGGGGGCTTGCGGCCGCCAGACCGCCCAGTACTCGCAAAGTTCGCCGAGGTTCACAGGACTCCAGAGATACATAGAACAGAGTTTGTATTATGTTGATAGACCGACTATAGAACAAGGGTGCGGAGTGTCAAGGGTTCTTCGCTGACCTTGACCACAGTGAGATTGCGCCGAGTGGCGACAGCGACGTCCGGAAGCCGTGCGCCGGATCGCGCACATAGGCCGCGTACCAGGCAGCCCGCGATGAGCTGAACAAAACTCCGCCGTTGCGCAACCGCGCGGTGAGCACGCCGAGGAGCGCGAGGAATCTGTCGGTGGGTTGCGCAGGCGGGGTGACGAATACGACGTCGATTTCCGCGGGCACCGTGGACATGCAGGGTTCGACCGAATCGACTGCGACGAGCTCGGCGACCCCGGTGAGCGCATCGGCCGACAGCCGCTGATCGATCGAGTTCAGCACCGACGGGTCACCGATCGATATCACGCGACCCCCGGTGGCCTGGACGACGCCTGCGAGCGCTGCTGTCGTTGCCCCGTCGCGGGCCTGCAACTCCACCACGGTCCGCGCGCTCAGCGCACGGCACAAGAGTCGAGCGAAATCGTTGTGCGGGTCCTGCCCGGAGGCGTGGGAGAGCGGATTGTGCAGATCAGATCCTTCCGATCGTGCGGCCGGCTTATCACCGTTCAACGCGGGACGTCAGCATCATATATCAATTATCGTATTATGTCTCATAACGTGGATGCTGCGGCGGGTGAACTTCCATTGGAGTTTCGGACGGCAAGCCGGGAGGGCGCATTCGCCGAGCTCGACCGCCGCCTGCCTCGCTACGTCATCGACAATCCCGGCACTTGCGCTGGCATGGCGTAATACAGGATTCGACCAATATCTCGGCGGTAGCGCCGAGAGCCAACCGCCGCGCAGACCCGGTCAGCCGCTTGGCAGTCCTGGTAATAGCGTCGGCAGCCGGTCAGCACAGGTGCGATACGTGAGGCGAATATTGTTATATGTTGACACGTCGAACGCCACCGCGGTACGGTGCCGTGAGGGATTGCCTCTCGGGCCCTGCGCAGAGCCGTATCTATGGGCGTGAACGTCCTCCATCTCCGGGCGGCGACACGATAGGAGATCTCATGGGAAGGCTCGACGGCAAAGTTGCCTTCATCACCGGCGCGGCCCGGGGGCAGGGCCGTTCGCATGCCGTACGTCTTGCAGAAGAAGGCGCGTCGATTATCGCCATCGACATATGTCAGCAATTCCCAACTGTGTTTTACCCGATGGCCACGCCAGGCGATCTCGAGGAGACGGAGCGCCTGGTCAAGGAGGTCGGTGGCGCGATTTTGACGTCGGTCGGCGATGTCCGGAACCGACCCGACGTACAAGCCGCGTACGACGCGGGCATTCAACAGTTTGGCAAAGTCGATATTGTCCTGCCTAACGCTGGGATCATGCCGGTTCTTGAACCGGGGGATAGGCCACAGGCCTGGCATGACGCCATTGACGTGATGCTCACAGGCGTGTGGCATGTGCTCGAGGTGACGGTTCCGGGCATGATCGAACGCGGCGAAGGCGGATCCATTGTGATCACTAGCTCGGCGGCGGGCTTAACGAGCATTGGTTTGAATACTTTTCCCGGTCAAGCCGGATACTCCGCGGCCAAACACGGCGTGGTCGGTCTTATGCGCCTGTATTCGAATCAGCTCGCCAAGCACAGCATTCGAGTCAACACCGTGCATCCGACCGGGGTGAACACACCAATGGTCGCGAACGCGGAATATGAAGCCTTTGTCAACTCGCATCCCGAGGTCGCCAACGACCCGGCGTACAAGAACCCGATGCCCGTCGAGCTGATCGAGGCCGTCGATATCAGCAACGCTATCGTCTTCCTCGCTTCCGACGAGGCGCGATACATCACCGGTGTCACGTTGCCGGTCGATGCCGGGTACAACAATCGCTGACCGATGTTGCGGGGCGTGAGCAAGATACGCACGCGCCGTCACAAGGACGGTCGAAACGTCTAATTCACGGTTTGGTTGGTCCCAAGCAGGGCCGGCGCAAAGAACGCCTGAAGCTTTTGGCGGAACCTGTCGATCGATCCGGTTCCGGCAGTCAGTTGGCTGATGTACATCATCTCCAGTTCGGCGATCCATTCGTACAGCAGAGCCAAGTCGATGTCTGAACGGAGCGCACGCGATTCTTGTTCGGCGACCAGAATCGGCTCCCACAGCTCGCGCGTGAGTTCGATCGCTTTACCCGACGTAGCGAGCAGGGAGGTAGCCATCATCATTTCGGGCGGCGAAACCAATTTGTGGATCATCGGGTCGCGATGACCTCGCTGCACGTCATGCAGAATGCCTTCCACAATCCTCTGTTCGGTGGTGGGCCATTGCAAGATGTACTCACGGGCTGCTTGCATGTTCAGGCGGGAGCGTCTAACGACGGATTCCAAGATCAAGCTGTCCCGGTCGGCGAAATACCGGTATACCGTCGCCCGGGATAGATTCGCAGCACGCGCAACATCTTCCATCGTCGTTTTCATGATGCCAAATCGCGCAAAGCACTTTTCGGCGGCGGCAAGAATGCTCGAGCGCGGGTCCGCGGGAACCTCTCCGTGGATAACTGAAGCCACGTGGGCAACACTACCGCCGGATCGCCTTACAAATACCGCAGACATGACCCGTGATATGTAACGCAGCTGGACGCTCGTGGGCCGCAGCGGACGGGAACGCGGCAGCGTCGGCCGCCAACGGTGCGTCGTTCAGAACCGTGGCTACAGCTGCCGCTAGCGCAAACCCAGTGAACCGCTGATGATTTCACGCTGAATCTCGTTGGTGCCGGCGTAGATCGGTAGCACCAGTGAGTGGCGCACGTGGCTTTCCATGTCGTATTCGGTCGCGTACCCGTAGCCGCCCATCATCTGCATGCCCTCCAGTGCGATGCGTTTGGCGACTTCGGAGCTCTTGATCTTGGCCATCGACGTCATACGCGTCGTGACTGGGTCGGCGCCTTGTTCGAGCCGTTCGGCGACTTCGTAAGTGAGCAGGCGGGCGCACTCGAGCTCGGTGGCCAGATCGGCAATCCGGTGACGCAGCGCCTGGAACGTGCCGATGGCCTTCCCGAACTGCCTGCGCTCCTTGACGTACGCGATGGTGTCGTCCAGCGCCCGCTGGCCGATGCCCAGGCCGACCGCGGCGCAGAGCAGCCGCTCGCCGTCCAGACCGGCCATGATTTGCGGGAACCCACGCCCGTTCTCACCAACGACGTTCTCGGCGGGCACGAAGCAGTCGGTGAAGAAGACGTCGTTGACCTCGCGACCTCCCAGCGTCGAGATGCGGCGAGTTTCAATGCCTTCGGCATCGCGGGGCACCTCGAAGATGGTCAAACCCACATGCGGCTTCTCGTCGCGGCTGGTTCGCGCGACCAACAAGATTCGACCCGCCCGGTGTGCATACGAGCACCACGTCTTCTGCCCGTTGAGTACATAGCCATCCGCAACCGGCTCCGCCCTGCAGGCGATGGCCGCGACATCGGATCCCGCGCCGGGCTCAGAGATCGAAATCGACATGATCTCGCCGCCTGCGATCGCGGACAGCGCATCATGCTTCTGCTGCTCGGATCCGAATCGCTTGTAGCATCCCGCAACGGTCGTCGTCGGACCGAGCGCCTTGACCGGCGCAAGACCGCGCCAGAGCTCCTCGAACAGGATCGTCTGCTCCACGTAGGTTCCACCGGAGCCGCCGTAATCCTCCGAGATTGCGATGCCCAGCCAACCGAGTTCGGCAAGCTTCTCGTAGAGGACCGAAGATTGATCCTCCTCGTCAGCGTCGAGCAACGCCTCACGCTGTTCGCGCGTGCCGCATTCGCGCGCGCAGAAGTCGCGCACCGCCCGCTGAAAATCCTGCTGCTCGACCGTGAGGGTCATGCTTGCGGGAACCGTCTGTCGGGAAAGAGCCCCGCGGCCACACCGTTGCGCAGCACGGCCGGTGCGCCCCCGGCGACCACGTTGGTAACACAGTCCCGATGAATGCGCTGGATGGGGAAATCGGTAGTCACGCCATAGCCGCCGTGCAATTCCATTGCCTTGAGGGTGATCTGCGGACCGACCGTGGCGCCGAACAGCTTGGCCTGGGTCACTTCTGCGAGCTTCGGGAATCGGCCCTCGATCGCCGAGGCCGCGGCCCGGTAGGCGAGCAGCCGCAAGGCCTCGATCTGGACCCACATGTCGGCCAGCGAATGGTAGACGGCCTGAAAGTCGATGATCTGCTTGCCGAACGCCTCGCGCTCTTGGGTGTATTTGGCAGCCTCGTCAAAGCCGGCCTGGCTGAAGCCCAGCCAGAAGCCGCAATTGTGCAGCCGCTCGAGGTTGAAGGCCGTCATCAACCGGGCGAACTGGCCCGGGCCGACGATGACGTTCTCGGCGGGCACCCGGACGTCGCGCAACACCATGTCGCCGTGATGGATCCCGCGATCGCCGATGTAGACCGGGCCGCGCCGGATTTCCACGCCCGGCATTGAGTTCTCCACCACGATGGCGCCGATCCCTTTGGCACCTGGCACGTCGTCGAAGCGCACGAAAGTCGCGTTGAGGTCGTTGACGTTCGACCCGGTGAGAAAGTTCTTGGCGCCGTTGAGAATGTAGGCGTCACCATCGCGGACCGCGGTGGTGCTTAGATGCGTCAGGGCGGAGCCCGCTTGCGGTTCGGTGAGCGCGATGTTGCATGCGCGACGGCCGGCGACGATATCGTGTAAGTACTTTTCCCGTACGGTGTCGCTGCCGAGTAGGAACATCGATGGCCCCGGACCGCTGGTACAGAACACCGGCTCGGGCGGCAGCCAGGACTGGGCGTAGCGGAACAGCGCTTCCACGACGATCAAGTACTCGACCGCTCCGCCGCCCTGACCGCCGTACTCTGTGGGCATTGCGACACCAAAAAGCCCTTCTGCACCAACACGATCGAAGATCTCACGGTAGGGCGCGTCGTCCGACTCGTCCCATTCGCGGGCCTGGTCGGCGAACGACCGGCCGAGTTTCTCGGCACGCGCCTGCAGGTCCTGTTGCTCCGGAGTCAGGGTGAAGTCCATCTAACGGCGCTCCTCTTTGGCGACGGTCAGATCCAGCGCTTCGAAGTCCCATGTCTCAGTGGTATTTCCAGCCTCACGCAATTTGTGCTTCATCACACGGCCAACACCGTTGCGGGGGAGCGCGTCGAGGAAGTCGACATAGCGCGGGATTGCAAAGTAGGGCAAGGTGGTCTTGAAGAAGTCGAACAGCTCGGCCGGTTCGATCGGCGAGCTGGTGACAATGCAGGCCTTGATGTCGTCTTCGCCCAGATCGGATGCCACGGCGACCACCGCTGACTCGACGATGGCCGAGTGGGCGTCGATGGCCTGTTCGAGTTCGAAGCTGGCAATGTTCTCGCCGCGGCGGCGCAGACTGTCTTTCTTGCGGTCGACGAACGTGAACGCTCCACTGGGAAGGCGCCGGCCATAGTCGCCCGTGTGGTACCACAGACCCCGCAACGCTTCGAGAGTCGCCGTCGGGTTCTCGAAGTAGCCGTCGAACATCGCATACGGTGCCTCGGGGCGAAGACAGATTTCGCCCGTTGCCTCGCCATGCAGCACGTTGCCCTCGTCGTCGAGGAGGGCAACATCGAGGTCGGGTGCCCCGATACCGCAGCCGTTCGGGTCACGTCGGTCCGATGAGAGCGGTGTCAATGTGGTTGGCATGCACTCGGTCTGGCCGAAGATGTCGACCCATGGATCGACGCCGAAACGCTCCCGGAAGGTCGCCTGCGCCGCGAGCGTTAGCGGTGCGCACATAATCCGGGTGACTTTGTGGCCGCGGTCGGCCGGCGACGGTTCGGTCGCGAGAATTGCTGCGCCCATCGCGCCGACGGCGATCATCACTGTCGCACCGACTTCCTTTGCGCGCGGGAAGTACGCCCGGGCACTGAACGTCCGTTGCAGGTAGGCCGGTATACCGTGAATCAGCGGCAGCGTGACGGTGATCAGCTGTGCACCCGCGTGGAACAGCGGCAGGCCGGCGAACAGGACATCGCCCTCGACCACCTCGAGCGCATGCCCGACAATTTCTCCGCTCCGGCAGTAATAGCCGTGGCTGGCCACGCATCCCTTCGGCAGTCCCGTAGTGCCGGAGGTGTAGAGGATCGACATCGTGTCGGCCGCGGTCAGTTCCACCCGTGGCGGTGTGTCGCCGCGGTCGAACAGACTCGCATAGGCGATCTCATCACCGTCGGCGTCATCGAGCACGATCACCGCTCGGAGGTCGGGCAGTTGGCTCCTCAGCGGAGCGACTGCTTCGCGGCCGGCGGCGTCGGTGACCAAAAAGCCCGATCGGGACTGGCGCAGCTGGTGCAGCAGAAACTCGCCCTTCAGGTAGGCGTTCAAGGGCACTTGCGCCGCACCCGTCTTCGCCACGCCGTAGAAGAGCTCGAGAAGCTCGGTACGGTTGGGCGCGAGCATCGCAACCTGTTCGCCGCGGCCAACACCCAGCTGCGCCAGCCCGGTGGCAAGCGCGTCCGACCGTTGATCCATCTCGGCGTAGGTGTAAACGTTCTCGTCCATGGCACAGCACACGCGATCGGGCATACGTGCGGCGCGGGCGCGCAGGATGTTGCCAATGGCGTCACGAACCATTTCGCCAGTCCAACCTAGAAGCCTGGCCGGCGCAACGATAGCGGTCGTTGACGCGCCGGGGTGGTGGGCCACCCACCCTTGAGGCACCGATGGTGCAAGCTTGGTTTAGGTGTTGTTGCATGTCGTCCATCTTCGAGGGTGCGTTAACGTTCATTTACGCATTTTCCTCATGGTGTCGAGTGGTTTTGGCTCGCCCGTGAACTGACTTGCTGCCTCACCGACGGCCCAATGCTCGCGCGCACCGGCGATTATTTTGAGACAGTACGGCCCTAAATTCCGTTTGTCAACGGTACCAGCGCAATCCCGGCGGTGAACGGTGGTTTCGGTCGAGCGCGTCGGGAATCGTGTCGCGGGTGTGGGTCGCCGTGTTGCTCACGCAAGATTCCTGAGCTCCGCGCGCCGCCGGTTGGCACCACGCTGGGTCTCGTTGGCTATTGCCAATCGCCAACGACGTGATGTGACGCAGCTCACACTTTGATCTATTGGATGCATGCCTGATATCCAGGTACAGCAGCACTAACATCAACAATTAACCTTGGTTAACAGTGTTAAGAGTCAGAGGAGCGATCATGGAGGTCGTCTGCCCCGCGCTGCCGGCGCTGGAAACTTTGCCCTTTGCTCATGACCGCGACGCCGCATGGCACATGCTCTTGGCGCCCGGCAAAGTTGCGGTGTCCGATGCCGGCGTTTACTTCCTGAGCGGCGCCGACGTCGTCGAGGAGGCGGCCAGAAATCCGGAGCTGTTTTCCTCTCAGGGCGCGTTCGATCTGGTGGGAAGCCCGTTTCCCATGGTGCCGATCGCGTTCGACCCGCCAGAACACACCCGCTTCCGGCGGGTTCTGGACAAGTTCTTCGGTCCCCGCCGCATGGCCGAGCGCGCGCCGGAGTTGCGCGAGCAAGTTGGCAAGCTCATCGATCAGATCATGGCGGCCGGCTGTAACCCGGAGGTCATGAGCGCGCTCGCGGTTCCGTTTCCGTCCCAGGTCTTTTTGACGCTTTTCGGCCTGCCGCTCGATGACCGGGATCTTCTCATCGGCTGGAAGGACGCAGTTTTAGCCTTCTCCGCCGCCGAGGGCGCCGCGGCATCTCCGGAAACTCTGGCGCGAGGCAGCGAACTGGTGAGCTATCTGAACGGGCACCTTGCCGCCCGCCGCGGTAGCGACGGCGATGACTTGCTGAGCCAATTGCTCTCCGACTCAAGCGATGGCGCACTCACCGAGGAAGAAATCATCGGGCTGTGCTTTTTGTTCCTCATCGCTGGGCTGGATACCGTAACCGCCGCAACGGGATTCGCGCTGTACGAACTGGCCCGCAATCCGGCGTTGCGAGCCACGGTGATTGATGACGAAGAAGCGGTTACACACTTCATCGAAGAGGTCTTGCGAATCAACCCGCCAGTCCCTTATGTCCCTCGGATGACCACCGCAGAGGTCACGGTCGCAGGCGTGACGATCCCTGCGGGATCAAACTGCTGGCTTGGGCTGGGAACCGCCAACCGCGACCCCGCACGATACCCCGATGCCGACGTCATCCACCAAAGGCGGGACAATCACTTCACATTCGGCCGGGGTCCACACCGCTGCCTCGGTTCACACCTTGCTCGCCTGGAACTACGCCTCATCATCGAGGAATGGAACCGGCGGATTCCCGCGTACTCGGTCTTGCAGGAGCCCACAGTCGGGTGGCCATGCGGGACGCTCCACTTCGGCGAGCTGCATTTGCGGATTGGCTGATTAGTTCAGCTCGTGTTCGGGCTCGCCAGTTCAGATCTGTTACCGGTGAGCCAGTCAGTGATGCCGGCTTGCTCCTGTGCGCGCTCGTCGTCGCCGATGGCTCGAAGCAGCAGCACGACCATCAGGACGAACCAGCAGAAGTAAACGCACAGAGGGACCCACCAGGCGAATATCCCGTTCCACGCCAGGGGGCCCGTTTTGAAAAAGGGGATGATCGCGGCCGGCACCCAGATCATCGCGACCCAGATGTTGAAGTAGCCGGCCCAGCGCGGAAAGACCGGCTTGCTGCCCTTGTCGAGCAGGATCGCGACACCGATTGACGCGACTTGGATGCAGGCCGAGGAGATGATCCCGAGGAACATCAGCCAGGCCATGTCATTGAGCATTTGAACCGTTTCGGGATTCCATTCGTGGAGGCGGTACAGCGCGGTCTGCCAGATCGCGAAAGGCACAAGGAATTCCACGCACAGCAGGCCGCCGGAGACCAGCTGCGACTCGGCAAGAACCGACCGAACGCCTTCCATCCGGCGCATCTGGGCGGCGATGACCGCACAAAACGGCACCAGCAGCGCACACGAGAAGAGGCTGATCACCAGGCCGAGGCGGATGAGGTTGGTGTGGTCGCTGAACTGAGCCACGAGCGCAGCGCGCGATTTGGCCGGGCTGGGCGGCGGGATGAAACGGCAGAGAAATGTGAACGCCGACGCCCAGATGGCGATCATGACCGGACCGCACCACACGCACAGTCGTTGGGCCGTCAGGTTCATGTTAGGCATCGGCCGTCCTCCTCATTCACGTCGAGTTGCCTTGTCGCATTTATTCGTTTCGGAGTGCATGCTGGGCGGCCAGCCGTCCCGGCCACCCGACCACCCCGCCGGTGGGATGCGTGCCGGCGCCAGTCTGGTAGAGCGCCTTGATCGGGGTGTTGTAACCGCCGAGGCCGTGTGCCGGGCGATTCTTACCCAACCGGGTAACCAGCATGTCGACGTGGAAGTACGCGCCCGCGGGTGCGGCGAAGCGGTTCTCCAGATCCTGCGGGGTCGACACGACCCGCCCGATCTCCGTCTCTAGACCACCGAGGAAGCGCAGGCTCGATTTCCAGATCTGTTCGGTGTAGGCGTCTTTGTTGACGTCCCACCCGTTGCTCGGATAGCCCGGCACATTCGAGTGCAGGTAGAGCACGTCACCCTCGGCTGAGGCGATCGACCGATCGGGCGCCGACAAGATGGCCATGTACACCGGGGGAGTGTCCACATTGACTCCCCGCTTCATCGCGTACATCTGCTCGATGTGGTCCTCGAGGGTTCCGGTCATAAAGGTGGTAGTACGGATGTCCTCGCCATCACGTTTGGCTCGGGCCGCTTCGGCCTTCGGGTAACCGACGCGGCCCGCCGTCGCAACATCGATCTTGAACGCGGCGGCGTTGATCGAATTCGCCGGAATGAGCGCGACCTTGTTGCGGTCTTCGCGGCTCAGCTGGTCTTGCGGGACCAGCTTGCCCAGGGTGATTTGCGCTGCGGCGTTTGAGACGACCCCGCGTCGTGCGCGTAGCTCGGTTTCGTCATCGAGCAAGACTCCGGTGGCGCGTCCGGCGTCGACGCGGATTTGCTTGACCCCGTTGCCCAGCCGCACCACGCCGCCGTGGCTCTGCAGCTTGCCCTTGAACGCCTCGACCAGGTTTGTCATGCCGCCGCGGGGCCGTTGGACACCGAGGTGGCGGTGCACGCCGGCGAAACCGAGGAAGTAGGCGCCCGAGCCGACGGCGTCCGCCGGGCCCACCATTGACGACCAGTAGGCCCACAGGCCGCGCATGGCGTCGGATTCAAAGGTTTCCGAGATGAGTTCGAAGACGTTGAGTGCCAGCATGCTGCTGATGAAGCGGCGGGTGGCCCGGTCAGGGCGGTGACGCAGCAGGTATTTGGCGAAATCAAGCTTGCCCCATGCCGAGGCGTCCTGAACCGTGAGAATGTCGACGAGGTCCATCACCCAGTCGATCGGTCCCCGGAGTTGCTCGTAGGTGCGTGCGTCCTTCGGGGAGAAGTACCGGATGTCGTCCAGCGTGCGGGCGAAGTCTCCCCACAGCAGCAGTGTGTCGCCATCCTCGTTCATCCACCCGTAGGGATGCGCCAGGGGGACTGTGTCATAACCGAAGTCGGCCAGTCGCATCTGGCGGGCGAGCGGTGTCTGTGCCATGAAAAGGTCATCCATCGCCCCGATGCTCAGCTTGTGCTCGGGCGCGTCCTGCAGGTAGGGGTAGCTTGCCGAAAGACCGCCCAGAATCGGCAGCCGCTCGACCACACACACCGAGCGGCCCTGCTCAGCGAGGGTGGCTGCCGCGCATAGCCCGTTGTGTCCCGCGCCCACTACGATGTAATCGAACGTTTCCATAACTAGAATCCTAGGTCAGTCGGGATAGGGCAGTAAGAATTCGGGGAATATAGGCTCTTTCATCGACCTTTGGCGGGGTCAACACTAGCTCCGCCCCGGCTCGAACGTAACGATCGTTCCGTCGTAGCTTAAGAATGTGAATACGCATGCTTCCGGTTCCCGGTGAGCGTCTCAGAGGTTTGCGGCGGCAGCAGGCGCCACCGGCCGGTTCCTATCCGAATGAGGCCGTCGATCGCGATCACCCCGAGCACCATGCTGAGCAGCGCCGCCGCCATCCGCACCCCGGTGGGCATGTCGGTGTTGGTGATTGCGAAGTACGGCATCGCCAGTACCCAAGACGCCATATAGGTCGCGAACGGCACGAACACGAGCAACAGCTGCCGGCCGCCGGTGAAAAACCACGACAGCCGGACGGCCACCACGGCGCCGAACAGTGAACCCAGGCTGTTGATCACCAGCCAACTGACCGGGAAGCCACCGATCGCAAAGGGTTGATTCCCGTAGTAGACGTACAGCCCGGCGCGCAGCATCGGGATCTCCAGCAAGACGTTGAGAACGCCGAAAATGCCGATGCCGTACCACATCGCCCGGTGGCTGGTGCCTCGTTTGAACGCCGACGCCATCACGTACGACAGCCCACCGAAGAAGACGACGTACGCCAGCACCACCCACACCGGAATGGATCTGCCGAAGGCGCTATAGGCGATGACCCCATCGACGGGGAAGAAGCAATGGCCGAGCACGTCGACCGTCGCTTCATTGAATGAGCAGACGTAACCGCCGACCAACATCAGCAAGAAGGCCGGCGACCCGGATCGTCTCCAATCAATCAGCGCCGCAGCCACGAAGGCCGCCACCACCACCGCCAGGACCACGGTGATGATCGTCTGCGCTGTTGCCGGAGTGGTCATGCCCCAGGGTGGCTGTGCGATCGCGAGTACTGAGGTTGTCATGGTGCGCTTCCCGTCCGTTGCGTTACCGATGAGCCCCGACTAGCCGACACTCGCCGACATTTTGTCGGCGAACAGAGCCGAGACACGGGCTGCTGCTTCCTTGCCGCTAACCAACCCTCCGTTGAGGCCCGGGATGCGGTCCAGGTCGCTGGCGAACTGCACCCGTGAACTGCGGTCGATCTTCTTGCGGAAGTCGGCTATTCGCTTGAAGCGACCTTTGTCGAGCACCGGAACGGATTCCGGCCAGCGGAACAGTGCGTGCTGCTCCAGGTCGCCGGGAAGCTTGCCGTAGTAGTACTTGACCCGCTCCAGCGCGTGATCGACCAGGTAGTCGTCGTCGCGGTCGTCGGTTCGGTTGAGATAGGCGGGTGACAGCAACACCGAGATGAGGCCCTTGCCCGCCGGTGCTCTGCCCGGCGCCTTGTTGTGGTCCGCGATCACGGCGATGGTGTCGGGGTCGTCGTAGGGGGAGACCATCGAGAAGGTTCCCGGATCGTCCGGTCGCGCCGAGAACCCGAGCGATACGTTGCCCAACCGGTGGTACCGGGCGGTTTCGTAAAGGCCGCGGTGGTTTTCGTCCATTTGCGGATACATCTGCAGCGCGGGTGGGGCTGTCGTCGCTATCACGGCGGTGTCGAAGGTTTGGGTCTGTTCGCCAGACGAGGGGGTCGTGTAGGTGACTTCGACGGCGGAACCGTTGTCGGTGACGTTGGTGACGGTGTGCTCGAGCTTCGTGTCGACCAGCGTCGCCAACTTGACGGGGAGCCCGGCCACGCCGGAGGTCAGGTTGAACACCGACTTGACCAGCATGTTGCGCACCGTCCAGTGCAGAAGGGCCACCGAGGTGTCGTGATCCTCGTGGACCCAGGTGCCGCTGACCAGCGGCGCAGCGATATAACGGGCAAGCTCGTTGTTGAGCACCCGGTGGCAGTAGTCGTAGACGGTTTCGTTGTCGATCTCGGCGAGCCCGTCATAGGTGTCATAGCCGAGGCTGGCCCGGTGCTTGAAGACGTCCGCGAACAGTCGCAGCGCTTTGATCTTGGCCGGCCAGGAGATCACCTGCGTGCCCAAGCTCGCACGGATCGGCTTCGCCAGATCGAGGTAGTGTTGCTTGCCCTGTCGCGGCATCCCGAAAATCACTGGCGTTTCGACGAACTCGTTGCTCAAGCCGACCTCATGGATCATCGCGACCGCCTCGCGGTAGGTCCCGAGATACACGGCGGTACCCAGATCCATCACGAAGTCGCCCTTGCGCACGGTCCAGATCCGCCCGCCCACCCGGTCGCGGGTCTCGAACACAGTGACCTGAAAACCGGCTTTCATCAGCTCGTAGGCAGCCGCCATCCCGGCGATGCCGCCCCCGACTACCGCGGCGGTGCTGTGCTGTGTCATTGATGCCTCCTTGGCAGAAGCTCGGGTCGATCCGGTGCTGATTGACGTGAGATCGGCAGCTTCGGATCGGGGCAATTGAAGGCGGTCGTGGGGCCGCACACCCCACCGTTGCGCCAGGCTCGTTCGATGTGCGCCTTGGGCATGGGCCCGGAGTGCAACGCGTAGAACCAGTACGGCATATTGAAGGCGATCAAGATCGCCAATTGTGCGGCGCCGGCGATCGCGCAGAACCTCGCGAAGGTCTTGGTGCCTTCCCGCTTGAACTTCAGTTTGTCGATGCCGCGTTCGGGCCAGGACCTGCCACGGTCATCGCGGAAGAAGTGCAGGCAGCTCAAGATAATGAACGTTCCCGGCCAACTGAGCGGCTCGTAGATCGGGAACTGGTGATCGGTGCCGGCGAACAGCGTCAGCCACGGGATGGTCGACGAGTAGCTGATCAGCCCGGTCCTGGTCATGATCAGCTCGACGATGAAGTCGCCGACGATCATCACGAGATAGGTCTGCACGATAAGGCGAAATACGCTGCGGGATGGATCTTTTTTGCGCTGATGGGTCATGTACCGGGACCCGGCATAACCCGACATCGCGCACATCCACAAGTAGGCGGTGAAATACACCATCGGCACCGGAATCAGCTGCCCGTTGCCCGAACTCCAACCGGGGATGTGCGACAGCCAGCTGCCGAAGTTGACGAACGTTGTGGCGTATTGGAATTGGTAAGCGGTCCAATCGATCCAGGGCTCCTGGAAGAACATCAACCAACCAGCGAGAAAGAACAGGCCGTCAAAGCTGAAGCGGCCGGTGCGCAGCTTCGGGCCGATCACGAAGTGCCACAGGATCCAGCCGGTGATGAAAATTCCAAAGATCACTTCGACGCAGCGAACCAGGACCACGTACCAGGTGGGCTCTTCACCTCGGCCGAGCGTGTTGGGGGTGAAGTCGCCGCTGACGACCCACATGGTCCAGCAGTAGGCGATCAGTGCAAGCCACAGGAAGCCGTGCACGATCCACACCTTCGCCCATGTCCGCTGAGCCGCGACGGGATCCGGGCCCGCCGCGTCGACCCCCACCGGCTTCTTTGCCGTTAACGGGCGTTCATCGAGCATCTGACCACGGTAACAGACCGATCTGTCAGTGAACAGATATTTATCTGTTTGTCGACAGAATCGTCGTACACTCATGACGTGCCCAGTGTGATCAAACGCCCACCGCGGACCAATCAGGAGCGCGTCGAGGAGTCGACGCTCGCCCTCATCGCCTCCGCGATCCAGCTGTTCGCCCGTCAAGGCTACGAACGCACGACCGCGGTCGAGATCGGCATCAACGCGGGCTTTAGCCGCAACATGGTCCGTGACCGTTACGGTTCCAAAGAGGCGTTGCTGCAGTCGGTTTTCGATACCTTCGCCGAACTATTGCTTCCCGCAGTGCGACGCGAGCGTGGCGGCACTGGCCTGGATCGTGTTCTTGGTCAGCTGGACGATCTGCTGGATGCGGTTGAGCGAGAACCCGAAACGATGCGGGCGATGATGGTGCTCACCTTCGAGACGCCCGCCGCTTTGCAGAACTTCGCCGGCTGGTTCGATCGCCTCATCGCCGACTACGAGGCTGAACTCGCCGACCACCTCGCCGGGGGCCGAGCGGACGGCTCGGTCAGAAGCGACCTCGATCCCGCGCGCGAGGCAGAAGTGTTCGTCTCGTACGCGATCGGACTGTGCTTCAGGTCGGCCCTGCGCCGCGATGGCTACGACTTCGCCGGAGAGATCAAAGCCTGGCGCGCGCGGCTCGCGCAGCGCTATTCGGTGAAGGAGGCGGCGGTATCTCACGCTTCCGTTCGAGAGCGCGCGTAACTGACGTTCAGCGGGGTCGGCGCGGTGAAAGCGGTTTACGGCAATCGTGCTGACGCAGCCGAAGACCGCTGCAAGGCGCCAAAGGAATCCAAGTCGTCGATCATGGTCGTCATGCGCTCGAGGTTGGCCAGCGATACTTCGTCGGGTTGCATGGCCGGCTGGAGCCGGCCGGCGCCGATGGTGTACAGCCAGAACACCAGGCCGTGGAAGGCTTGTTGGCGGTACGCCAGCCAGGCCTCCTCGAACGAGAGGGCGGGTCCTCCCGCGGCATGCAGGCGGTCGACATACAACTCGATGAGCTCCCGCTCCCAGCTGCGCCGATCATCCACGGTCAGCGCGGAATTGAGCGCGTAGGAGACATCGAGGGCCCATATGCCGCGACTGATGAGTTGCCAGTCGTACAGGCCCATCCCACCGTTGGGCGTCAGATACCAGTTGCGGGAATGCACATCGGAATGCAGCAGTGTGTTGGGTGCCGAGTTATGCATCGCCAGGGAGGTCATCAGCGCCGGGAAGACCTCGGCCCGGCGACGACGGAACCCCGCGGGGAAGACCGACGCCGCGCGGTCGAAGCCGATCAGCGTGCGACGCGGAAAAGCGATTGTCTCGTTGACGTCGATCTGCCACCTGTGCGCATCCTTGACGATTGCCAGATCACCGGCGAAGCGGGGGCTCTCCCACAGTGTTCCGTGGACGGTAGCCAACGTGTTAACGATCGCTTCGGCCCGGGTCCGGTCGATGTAATGTTTGGTCGGGTCGCCAAATGTCGCGTTCTTGGCGCTCGCCACGTCTTCCATCAGGAACATCGAGCGTCCGGATCTGTTATCCACCGTCATGTAGTAGCCACGCGGGGCCTCGATGTCGAGGGTGGGTCGGATGCGGTCGTAGAACAGCGCCTCGCACGTCAATGCTGCTGACGGAACGGTAATTGCTCGCGAGGTGAACTTGGGCGTGGACTTGGTAAATACCGACGTCGGAAGTCCCGCTTGGCGGCCAACGTCGTTGTAGTCGATGGTCAGCACTCGCCTGCTGGTCGACCCGTCGCTTCCTGAGCCGCTCGACACCGCGGTGACCCATGCTCCCGGGTGTCCGTGGCACAAGGCGGCCGTCAGCCACTCGGGTGTCAGCGCGTCCACCGACGGCGGGATTTCAGCGAGGGTCGTGGGTTTCGGACGGCTTAGACGCTCACTGATGATGTGCGCGCCGATTCGGCCCAACTGGCCGGCGACCCTGATCTTCTGGGTAAGCGACTCGGGCATGAGGTTCTTCTTTCGCGACGACGCAACCACTCGGTTATTGATACCATCAATATCAAAATTATGCAGCCAGATTCAGCGAATCAAGCGACAGTCCCCGCCGGAGCGTTCGTTCCCCCACGCACGATTGTGGTCGCCGCCGACGTGGTGGCCAGCGCATTGCGGATTCGTCAGCGGCGGTGAGTGGTCATGTCAGGCGCTGTGTGCCGCCGCGGCCGGTGCGGTAGGCAGCGCCACGATGGAAAGGCGCTCGCGGTGAATCGCTCGACGCAGCACGACGAAGTTGACGATGAAAAAACCGCTGAAGACGACGACCGGGACCCAGATGCCGAACAGGCCGTTCCACGCGAACGGGCCCTTGTAGAAAAAGAACAGCAGCTGATCGGGTAAGACCGTCAACGCCAACCAGCCGTTGGTATACCCACACCATCGCGGAAACACCGGCTCCGCACTTTTGTCGCACAGCGAGGCGACCATCACCGACAGCGGCATAGCGAGGTACATGGTGACGCCGCCGAGAAACTGCAACCACGCCATGTCGTTCATCAGGTGGATCAGCTCGGCGCGGCGGTCAGGACGAAAGGCCGCGGTCAACCACCAGACCGCCGGATAGAAGGTCAGCACCATGTTGCCGGCCGCGCCCAGTAGGAAGGTGTAGGTCAAGACGCCGGCGGTCCCCTCGATGCGTGCGATGAATTGCGATGTCACCGCCGCGAACGGGATGAAGATCAACGCGGCGAGCATCACCACCAGCATCCCGATGCGAATTCGCGTGTAGTCGCTGTGGTAGAGCGCAGCGATCTGGGCGGCGTTGGCCGAAGGGGCAGTCGGCGGTAAGAACCCGGCTATCGCACCCCAGCCGATGAACAGGGCAACCAGATACGCGATTGCACACCACACGCCAAACATTTGGATTCGGGATTTGGTCAAGGGATCCATTGGCGTCTCCTTCAGGTTCGCCCGTGGCCGCCGCGATGAATAGGGGCGCCCGACGGCGTCTACCACGCTACGTTGAAATCTAGCAGATTTGTTAACGTGCGTTTACTCAAACCATCGAACTGACGTTTCGTCGCAGGGTCAAAGCCCACTACGCCCGACTAGCGGGCGATACGCGGCTTGCGGCTGCGCAGCGGTGTTACCTCGGAACCAACGACCGGAGGCTTCTTTTGCCGAACGCTCTTCGGTGCCGACGCCGTGCCGGACGCGTCGGTGCCCAACCACTCCAACCCTTGCAGGGCGATCCCGGTCAGGATGTCAGCGAGCCCGGCCGTCCGCAGCGACTTTTCCGGCCACATGGAGGTTGAGTCGATCAGTCCGTGAGTCGCGTGCACGGCCGCATTGAGCACATCGCGCGACTGGTTCGGGTAACAGGCATGAAGGCAATCCACCCACCGGTCGATGTAGCGCTTGATCCGGGCGCTCAACCTTGACCTGTACGCCTTGGGAATCGAATTGCGTTCTCTGGTCCACACGCTCATGAGTTCACGCTCTTCAAGGGCCCGCTGCACGTGGCCCCGCACCAAGTGCTCCAGCTCCTCCCGTGGATCATCGAATTGGCCGCCTGTCGACATCAGGACCCGGTCGATCGCCTCGTCCAGAAGCGTCATCAGGATCTCGTCCTTACCGCTGAAATAGCGATAGATCGCCGGCCCGGACACCCCCGCCTTCTCGCCGATGAGATCCACACCGACGCCGTCAAAGCCGCGCTCGTGGAACAGGTGCATCGCTGTGCGCAGGATCTGTTCTGAACGGTCGTTACGTCTGGGCATTTCTCAACGGTAGCGCAGGTTAACCGGTGAGCCCGGCATTCGCCCTCGGTATAACCATGAACAACTGGGCTTTGGCCGAGCTTCTTGGTGACCGCGTCCGCCATTCCTGGCTTGTCATCTCATGGCGTCCTGGCTGGGGGCGTGCGTTCGGCCAGCCGCGGTGGCCGCTTGGCGGCGAACGCCTGTGTTGCTTCAGCGAAATCGGGTTGCTGCTGAAGCCGGCCCTGGGTGTCCGCTTCGTACTTCAGCTGACTGGCGAAGTCGGTTTCGAGGCCCCGATGATGTGCTTGCTTGATCGCCGCCACGCTCACCGACAGTTCGGCGAAACGCCGGGCCATTGCGACCGCATCAGTAACCGCCTGACCATCCTCGGACAGGCGGTTCACCAGGCCCCAATCACGCGCCTCGGCCGCTGACAGACGCCCGCCGAGGAATGCTAGTTCGTTGGCGCGTCCCAATCCGACGACGCGGGGAAGTAGCCACGTCAGGCCCGCGTCGGGCATCAGCCCAATCTTGGCGAACGACAACTCGAATCGCGCTGACGGGGCCGCGACCCGCAGGTCACACGCCAGCGCCAATGAGACGCCGGCGCCGGCCGCCACGCCGTTGATCGCCGCGATGATGGGTAGCTGTAGTGAGCGCATCGTCATCACCAACGGGTTCCACGCATCCAGGAGTACCTGGCGGGCGTCGCCCACATCGCCGGAGATGTCGGCGCCCGCGCAGAATCCCCGCCCGGCGCCGGTGAGCACAACAGCGCGGATGCGGCTGTCGGCTTCCAACTCGAGGAACGCCGACCTCAGCGTGTCGGCCGCGGCGGGGGTGACCGCGTTGAGTCGCGCCGGCCGGTTGATGGTGATCACGCCCACGGTGTCGTCATGCTCGACGAGCACATCCGTTGTGGGCTGCGTGTGGTCGGTGGTAGGGATTGAGGACACCATCGCCGTTACCGTCCTAAGAACTGTCGTACGTAGTCGTGCCACTGCACCTGTTGTAGGTCGCCGTAGCAAATCTGGCCTTCACACTCCCATCGTGCGAGGCAGATCCAGGTGTCCATATTCGGCCACACGGGAATGCGGTTGGCTGCAACGACTTCGCCGCGGATCTCGTAGTCGCGGCCGCTCGCGTCCGTCATCAACATCTCGGCGGTGGTGGGTACCAGCGTCGAATAGTCGTGACTGACGCGCTTGCGAGTCGATACGACCGGAATCAACTCGCCCGCACGGTAAACCCAGCCACCCTTTGTCGGATCGTCTCCGGGAATCTGCAGATGCCCTTTCCAATCGGGTTCGAGATCTGGATGGTCGTATGCGGTACAGCCGAACATGAAGTTCTGGTTGAAGACACCGGTCATCCAGTCAATCGGCGGCGTCGGCGCGTGTTGTTCGCTGCGGCTTTGCCCCCACGACCGATCGCGCACATGCGTGCAGTCCACCTCGTACGTCTTGCCGCGCAACCTGAGTTCGCCGCGTGCGTGCATCGCCTGCTCGAAGTGCATGCCGGTTTGCAGCAGCATGGGCTCCATCAAGGCGTCGACCTCGATGTCGAATGCATTCTGCCGGGCTTCGTCGGCATAACGCAGCCGATGCTTCTTGAGGGGTGCGATCGTCTGCACGTGGTAGCCGTTGTCGAACTTGTAGTCCCATAAGTCGTTTCCGAGGACATCCTCGCTCATGAAGGAGGTCCAGTTAAACAGTTCGGATTGGAGCACATGTTGTTTAACGCCTTGCCAGACCCAGGCACCGCCGGACACAACGCCCAGGTTCGGGTGGTGCCACAGATACGTGAGCGCGTGGATGTCCTCCTCTGGGACGCTGAAACCGAAGAATTGTGTTTCGGTGAGTGTCGGCGATCGGTTCACGTCCTTGAACTGCCGATGCAGTAGGTCATCCTCGGGTGCGGCGGTCTTGAACGATACGTTCTTTTCTTCCCAGAACGCCTTCGCGTGCGTTTCAGTGGACACTTAAGGCTCCCTTCAGGATTCGACGAGCTGCCAACATGGCTGTAACAGCGGTGCTTGGGCCGCGCGTTCGGCTTCGGTCATATTGCGCTGCAGAGCACTGACCGCCACGATGATCATGTAGGCCGCGAACTTCTTGAAGTAATCGAAGTCGCGCAGCTGACGACCGCCGGCGGCGTGGTACATGGCCAGCCATTCCTCTTCGCTGGGCGGCTGTAACAGCCCGCTGTCGGGTGCGGCCGCGAATATCCGGTTGCTGAGGCATTGCAGCGCCAGATCCGCCTCGGCGCGACCGAGGCTCGACATCTCCCAGTCCAGGACCGCGCTCAACCGCGTGCCGTCGAAAAAGTAGTTCTGCAGCGTGGAGTCGCCATGCATCAGCTCCGGCGCGCCGTCGGGCAGGTGATTGAGCAGCCAGCGGCGCGCCGGTACAAGACGCTCGAACACCGGTAGGCGCACCCAATCCCAGGTCCGCCAATACCAGTTGATCAGCCGTTCCAGCGGTGCGACACCGGGCGCATTCATCACGAAGTCCTGCAGCCCACGCGCTTGGATATCGGTGTTGTGGATGGCGACCAGCGCCGCCATGACCTGGCCAAGCATCTCCTCGCGGTCGGCCGGCGAGGCCTCGGCAATCGGGCCCTGGATGAAGGCCGCGGGGTGCTGCCCCCTTCCTCGTACCCGCGCCATGACATAGCCGGATGTGCCGAGCCAGCGGCCATCGGGGTCGAGCCACAACGGCTCTGGCACCGGTACGTCGCTGCCGTGCAGAGCCCGCTGTAGCCGGAACTGTCGTGACATGTCGTATTCAAAGAACAACCGATTGTCGCTGACCGGCGCATTGCGCAGCACCAGTTCGTGTGTGACGCGGCCTTGGCCGGTGTCGAAGGTGGCATCGAACAGCACTGTGCCATTTGACGCGCCGACTTCACCCGCATCACCGATGACCGTCACGTCGACTTCGCCGTCGACGTTGGGCTGGTTCACGATGAAGTGACGGATCTCATCGGCTCCGATCTTGTGAACGGCGGTCTTGCCCGCGCCGATCACCGAGCTGAGCATCGACTGCACATCAGCCATGAGCGAACTCCTTCGTGTGGCGCCAATGACCGTGGTGCCTATGCAAATTGGCCGCGGCGCGGTTGCCCCAGGCGACGGCCGTGTTCTGGCCGGTCTGCGACAGATAGTCACCGGCGAATTGGATGCGCGATGCCGGATCGATGCTCGAGGTGAACTCGGCGATCCGCTGATAGACGCCAACAGACGTCTGCGGCAATGCCACTGGCCAGCGGCGCACATAGGTGAAATCGACCGTGCCCCGCAATTCGGGGAACAACCGCAGGACTGTTTGCAGCGAGCGCGCGATGAGTTCGTCATCGGAGCGGTGCATCCACGCCGCGGCTGCCGACATCTCCCAGCACACCGAAACTAGGCCGTGGCCGGTCGGTGCGCGGTCGGACGCCTTGTTGTTTTCGATGATGATCATGCAGATCTCGCGGTCCTCGGCGGCCGGCAGCTGGACTAGGAACGCCGGCGTATTCGCCGGTCGTGTCGTTCCGATGGCGACGTTGATCGCCTGGGTGAAGCGCAGCTTTTCGTTGAGCGGGCCGAGCTGTGTTCTGGCCGGCTCGCAGATGGTGGCCGCTATCGGCAACGGGGTGGCGACGACGCAGGCGTCGGCTTCGACGCTCTTCGTCTCGCCGTCGGGACCGCGATAACTCAGATGGACGCCGTCGGCGGTGTCGGTCAGCGAGAGCACGGGGGAGCGCAAGTGCACTGTGTGTACCCGTGACAGCAGTGCGTCGATGATTGCAGCCTGTCCACCCGCCAGCGTGGACAGCCGGCCGGCGACCGCATTGACCAGACCCGACATCAGCTCGACGCGGCTGACCTTGTCTGAGTTGGCAAGCAACAGCGCACGCGTGATGGGTTCGCCGAAGTAGGCGTCGGCCTCGGCGCCGGCCAGCCTGCGTAGGTAATCGCGAGCCGTCTCGGTGTCAAGCGGTGCGGCGGCGCGCAAGTCGTCGTACGACAGCATGCCGCGCAGAGTCGCTCGCACGACGTCGACTACCACTCGCGCGAGCCTGAGCTTGGTGGACAAGGTCAGCACGTCGGTTGTCAGCCCCGACCGGATCAACCGGTCGAGGCGTAACAGTCGGACTCGGCCATCTCGGTACACGCCGAGATACGGGGCCGTGTCAACGATGCGCAGATTCAGCTCTCTGGCCAGCTGCGTGGCGACCGGATAACGCGCAGCGAATGCCGTCGCACCGGTATCGACGCAATACCCTTGTCGCACGATTGTCTCGACGCGTCCACCCGCACGGGGTTCCGCTTCGAAGACTTCTACCCCCCAGCCAGCTTGCTGCAGGCGGTACGCGGCGGTGAGGCCGGCGATTCCAGCGCCGGCGACAACCGCTCGCCGCGGCTTCACAGTTGATGGGCGGGGCACCTTGTGGCTTCTGCGACTCTCGTGTCGGAGGTTATTTTGAGACAGTAAGGTTTATAAATGGCCGTTGTCAACCATCGTTTACTGAAAAGTCTGCAGCGACCCAGCCGCGAATTACATCTGCCCAACCCCATCACGTCCATCAGAGTGAAAATCACGGCCCGCGAGGTAGTGTATCAACGCATAAGAGGAGTCAACGATCGTTTACGTGTCTCGATTCGAGTCGAGTCAGGGACCACGACCGACCAGGGAGGACGCGAATGCTGTCGCCACAGGCAAATCTGAGACTCCTGCAGCGCACTTCATGGAGCGGGTTCGTCTACATCGCGTTCCTCATGGTCGGTATCTGGCCGCTCGCCGGCTTCTTCCCGTCCCAGCCGCCGAGCTGGAACGCCGCTCAGATCACTCGGGTCTACCACGACAACACCATGGGAATCCGCATCGGGATGGTGCTGGTGCTCGTCGGTTCGATGTTCTACGTGCCCTGGACAGCGATGCTTGCCAAGCTCATCGCGGCCGTCGAGGGAAAGCCGGGAATACTCACCTACTGTCAGATCATTGCCGGCTGTACCAACGTGCTACTCACCGCGTATCCCGCCGGCTGGTGGCTTACCGCGTCGTTTCGGTCCGACCGCGACCCGCAGATTGTGCAGCTGCTCAACGACGTCGCCTGGTTGCAGTTCCTCGGGGTGATCGCGCCGTTCTACTTCGTCGTTATCAGCATCATTTATGCCTCGCTCGCCGATGAGGACACCAACCCCATAATTCCGCGCTGGGTCGGGTGGTTCAACGTATTTTTCATGCTCGACCTGATACCGCTGAGCATCATCTTCTTCTTCAAGACCGGACCGTTCGCCTGGAACGGGTTGTTCGGCTTTTACCTGCCGTTCGCGACGTTCTGGATCTGGTTCTTCGTGATGACGTACACAATCCGTCGCTCGTTGTACCGGCTCGACGATGTGCCCGCTGTGTCGGCGGCTTCGGTCCGGGCGGTGTGAGCATGCCGCGCGCCGCCATCGTGGGAGCGGGCCTTGCCGGGCTGACGGCGGGCCATCGCCTACAGCAGGCCGGCTGGCAAGTCGATGTCTTCGAGGCGACGAACACTCCCGGTGGTCGCGTGCAGACGGTGCGCCGCGATGGCTACGCGATCGACACCGGCGCGTCGGCGCTCGGTTCGACGTACCACGGCTACTTGGCGCTGGCGCGTGAGCTGAATGTCGAAATGCGCCGCACTGCACCATGTATCGCCATCCGCCGCGCGGGCGTCACGCATCTGCTCGACATGGATCACATGGTGCGCTCCGGGCTGAAAACCGGCGTACTGTCGCTGGGCGCCAAACTGCGTGTTCCCCGATTGGCTTTCGACGTGGCGTTGGCCAAGGCGCGTGGCCGGCTGGACTACGCCGATATGCGCAAGGCCGCGCCGCTCGACACCGAGAGCGCCCGCGCGTATGCGACGCGCGCCCTCTCGACCGAGCTCGATAGCTACCTGTGCGAGCCGATCGTTCGAACGATGCTGATCGCGGACACGGACAAGGTGTCAAAGGTGGAGTTGTTCTCCGGGATCGGCAACATCTTCACCGCGAAGATCCTGGCCGCTGTCGGCGGACAGGGCCGGATGCCTGAGCGGCTGGCCGACGGGCTCAAAGTACACCTGCAGACGCCGGTCACCGAGGTGCGGCGCACCGAAAACCAGGTCCGTGTCAGCCATTCCGGCACGACATCGGATTACGACGCCTGTGTCGTCACCTGCCCGCTGCCCGAGGCGACGGCCATCTGCGTCGACGATCGCGGCATCCTTGGTCAGCTCGATAACAGTCTGGGCTACACCCAATGCATCAGCGTCGCCGTCGGCACTTCCGGGCCACCGGACTGCCCGGCGTTTCTGGTGATGTTCCCGTCGGTGGAGGACCCCGACATCGCGCTGATGTTCCTTGACCACAACAAGGCCCCGGATCGGGCTCCGGCCGGACACGGCTTGCTGAGCTGCTTATGGGAGACCGGCGCGTCGGAGCGGATGATCGACGCGTCCGACGAGCGGGTGGTTGAACACACCCTGGCGACCGTGTTCGAGGTGTTCCCCGAACTGCGCAACACCGTCGAGTTCACCCATGTGACGCGGTGGCGGCGGGCGTTGCCGTTCACCCGGATCGGCGCCTACCAGGACATCGGGCGTCTCAACGCGTCGCTCGATCCGGCATCGCCGGTTCAGTACGCTGCCGACTTCATGTCGGCGGCCGGGCAGAACACCGCGGTGGAATTCGGAAATCGGGCCGCGCGCAATTTGATTGGCGCCCAAGCGACCTGAGGCGGCGGGCCCCAATGGGTGCGTCCGTCGGTGGCGAGCCGAACAGCGGCGGCCAGATCACTCTGGCCCAAATAGCGTGCCCTCCCACATGATCGCCAGGGTCTCTAGCAGGTCCTGTTCATTGTCCAGGTCGTCGTCGGCGTCGGTCCCGGCGAGATAGAACAGTTGCTCGCTCGACCAGAGCAAAACCGCACTGCGCTGACGCGCCTTCCCTCCAAGGGCCGCTTCGTGCTTCGCGTCACGCTCCAATTGTCCCGCGATGGCATCGGTGAATTTCTCGACGAGCGCGAGCCATTTGTCCCGCAACTCGGGTACGGAGTGCCAATTCTCGTGTGTGGCGTGGAAAACCGGGCGATGTAGCTTCCACAGCTTTGCCGATTCCTGCAGGACGGCAGCAATTGCCTGACGTCGATTGGCGTCAGGGAGCCGCTGAAACAACGGATCGAGTAGGTCGAACAGCTCGAGCATGACGCGGCTCAACACTTCGGCGACCACTTCGCCCTTCGACGAGAAGTAGGCGTAGAACGTCGCACGGGAAACCTGCGCCTCGTTGAGGATCTGGTCGATGGTGATTTTGTGAAACGGTGTTTCCGCCAACACCCGCTCGGTGGCTTCGACGATGAGGGTCATGTAGTCCGGCCGTGTGCGGCCGCTCAGACGTTCGGCCCTTCGCTTGTCCCGCACGTCGCGGAGAGTCGACGGCTCTGACATGGGCATTCCTCGCTGCTGCGACGGCCGGAACTGATCAGGCTCTGCCCGACTGTAATACGCACCGCGCCGCAGCCACGCTAGACGTACTGTTTCACCTACTATACAGTATGTTTACGTAAGTATACAATGCGTTCAACTTGAGGTGTGGCAGGGAAGGGAGATGCCGTGGTCTCGTTGGCCTTGACAGACAACTCGGCTCGAGACGTGATCGTGGTCGGTGCCGGCCATAACGGATTGACATGTGCGGCTTACCTGGCTCGCGCAGGCAAAAAAGTACTGGTTCTGGAGGCGCGCGACGTGGTCGGCGGCCTCGCGTGGACCATGGAAATGCCGAATGCGCCCGGGTACAAGGTCAATCCGTGTTCGGTCGAGTTTCTGCTGACCGGTGTGGAGCCGTCCGTTGATCACGAACTCGAGCTTGAAAAGTACGGACTGCGATGGGTGTACCCCGATACGTTGCTGACGTGGCTGGGCCCCGATGGGCAGGTAATGCCGATTTGGAAGGACCGCAGCCGCCTGGTCGAAGAGATCAAGCGCTATTCACACAAGGACGCTCGCCGCTACGAGCAGTTGTGCGACGACCTCACCACGACTCTCAAGGTGGCCCTGCCGTATCTGCAGGGGCATCCTGTGCGGGTGCGGCCGGCGGCATTGGCCGAGATGCTGGTCCGAGCCGCCAAGGGGCCCAGGTCGATCGCCCGCGGCGCCCGGGCCATGCTGGCCTCCATCGAACAGGTCTGTGAAGAGTACTTCGACCGCGACGAGATCAAGGTGCCGGTTGCCACCTATTCGCTGGCTAGTTTCGCCCCGACATGGGAAGCCGGCACCGGTCTGCACTTGTCGCTCATCGCCGGGTTGCACGAGTGGGGGGTGCGCCATCCCGTCGGCGGCACTGGCGCTTACACCCAGGCCCTGGCCCGCTGCGTGGAAGCGCACGGTGGCACGATCCTCACCGCCGCCAAAGCCAAAGAGATCCTCACCGAAGGAGGCCAGGCACGAGGCGTCGCGCTCGAAGATGGGCGGACGTTCACCGCACGTGAGGTGGTTGCCGCTACCGACCCGATCACCCTGGTGACCAAACTGCTCGACTCCGACGTGGTGCCAGAACAAACTCGGGACGAGGTCCGCGGACTTCAGAATCTGCACTCCAACATCTACACGTTTAAGGTCGACTGCGCGCTGGACCGGCGGCTCACCTTTCCCCGCTACCAACAGGGCCGCAGCCCAGAAGCGTTGTCGGCCATCACGATCTGCCCGAATATGGAGTACCTCAACCGCTCGGCCCATGCCGCGATCAACGGCGAGTTCACCCACGAGATCCCCATCCAGCACATCACCAGTTCGGTCTACGACCGCACTTTGGTGCCCGAGGGCAGTGACGGCGACACGCTCTACTTCTATGCGTTCAACACGCCGCGGAAACTGTCGGGCGGGCGCACGTGGGAGGACGAGAAGGAGCAGTACGTCAAGCTGATGATGGACAACTTCGCGCAGTATGCACCGGAATTGGGCGACGCGGTCCTCGACGTTCACATCACCACACCCGACGACTTCGAGTCGCAGTACCACATTACCCGCGGCAATTACGAACACGTGGACTGTTCCCTGGCGCAGATGGGACCCTGGCGTCCGACGCCGTCGTTGTCGGCGTGGAACACGCCCATCGACGGGCTGTGGCACACCGGCGCAGGTGCGTTCCCGATGGCGTTCCTCAGCGGATGGCCGGGGCGCGGCAGCGCTCGGGAGATTCTGCGACATAACGGCAAAAGGCGAATCACTCGGCGATTGGGCGGGCGTTCAGGGGTGGCGTCATGACGTATGCCGTGCAGCGCGCTATGGCGTGGTGTGGATTGGCCGTCATCGTGTTGACCTTCGCCGGCTTCATCGTCGCCCGGCTGTTTCCGGTGCCGCCGGGCGCCAACCTGAGCGCGAAGCAGATCGCCGAGTTCTACAGTGCCCATCCCACCACGACACGCCTCGGATTGTTGCTGGCTGCAATTGGGTTGGGATTCTTAGGGCCGATCGTCGCTTTGATCACTACACAGATGTTGCGGATCGAATCGGCGCCGCCCGCATTGGCGAATCTCCAGCAGATCGGCGGTATCTGCGTGGTGATCGTCACCGTCTTGCCGCTGATCGTCATGAACGTCGCCGCGTTTCGCCCCGACCGCGATCCCGCGGTGATTCAGGGGATCAACGATTTGGCATGGCTGCTGCTGGTCACCCCGATCGGGCTCTTCTTCCTCCAGGACATCCCGATTGCGGTGGCAATTCTGATGGACCGCGCTGCGCGGCCGGTATTCCCGCGCTGGGTCGGCTACGCCAACATATGGATTCCGCTCACTTTCCTGCCTGCCTTCTTTCCGTACTTCGCAAAGACAGGACCGGTGGCGTGGCAGGGGTTGCTCGTCTTCTACCTAGGCCTTGCCACGTTCGGCATCTGGGTACTCATCATGATGTGGGCGCTGCTGCGGGCGTTGCGGCAGCAGGAGAAGGAAGCAGGCGCGCAAGCAGTATCGCCGTCCAGCTCCGGTTTGGTACACGACTCGGTCAGTTGATCGCGCTGCGGCCCCCGGGTTTCAACGTGTTCGGAGCTCGTGCGAGCTGGCGATGGGGCAGCGTGGCATCTGCATTGTTGCGGGCGATGCCGTCGCGGTGTCACGCATGGCTTGGACATAGATGCGTGCGCCACGGTGCGGCGTAAGGATGACATGCTTCACCCTCTGTCGTTCGCCTCTGGCGGTGGTGGTCCTCAGCTCGACACGGCGGAGGACCTCACGCAGGACGACTCTTAGCTCAGCCATGGCGAACGTCGCCCCGAGGCAGCGGCGATTGCCGCCGCCGAACGGCAGCCACGTGGTGGGACCTAGCGTGGCGCCCAGCATCCGGTCCGGGTCGAACCGGTCGGGATCGGGATATTGCTCGGGGCTGCTGTGTACCAGCCCGATGCCCGGAGCCACCATGACGCCGGCGGGCAGTCGGTAGCCCGCCAGCTCGACGGGCTGGGTCAGGACCCGGCCGACATCGAAGACCACCGGGCGGATCCGCAGCGTTTCCTTGGCAATCGCCTCGAGGTACTCGTCTCCCGCCGGATCACCGGCCGCACTCGCGTCGGCGGCGCGTACCGCCTTGTCCAGTTTGTCCGGGTGCCTGACGAGTCGCTCCAAAGCCCACGACAGCGCCGTCGCTGTGGTGTCGTGCCCGGCGACCAGAAGTGTCATGAGTTGATCACGCAATTCGGAGTCGGTCATCGTTCGACCGTCGTCGTCGCCGGCACGCACGAGCATCGCGAGCACGTCGGTGCGCTGCGCAAGATCGGGGTCGGCGCGACGATCGGCGATCTCGGCATACAACAGCCGGTCGGCCTCCTCGATGCGGCGACGCACATATCGCCAGGGGCGGCGGCGCTGCAGGTCGGGTTTGGCGATCGACAGCGAGGCCCATGATCCGAAGTTGAGCAGCCGCGGCATCACCTCGCGCAACGACGCCAGCCGGGCCGGGTCGGTGGCGCCGATGACGGTCCGAAAAATCACCTCGAGAGTGATCTCCGACATTCTGGGCGCAACCGGAAACTCTTTAGCTACCGGCCAACCGGCAATGTTGGCGGCGGCGATCTCGGCCATCACACCGGCCTGGCGCGCAACGGCGTCGCGGTGAAACGGGGCGCTCATCAGGCGGCGACGGTCGCGATGCAGGTCGTCGTCGATTACCAGCACTGAGCTCTCTCCTAGTGCCCCGGCCAGTATCGAATTCGCTTCGCCGGCGTGATAGACGGCCGGATCACCGGCAAATACGGCCTTGATGTCGGCGGGATCGTCGAGGTAAACGAGTGTTCCCAGCGAGGCGACCCGCAGGGTGAATACGCTGCCGTAGCGGCGTCGGCAGGCGGTCACAAAGCGCGGCCAGTAGCGCAGCATCAGCGCGGTCTGCACCGACCGGGGGAGCGGGGGTCCAGGCGGCAATGGGCTCGGCGTGGATTCGCGCATGATTGAAGCCTACGAGTATCCGCAACCGCGGCTACTACAGCGACTTGAGGACGGTGCGTGCGGTGGTCCTGCCTGCCCAGCCGTGCACGCCGCCCATCGGATGTGCGCCTGCACGGGTCCCACCCCCGAGAGAGGCCACATGTGGGCGCGCGTTCGCGCTGCCGCACTAGGTGGCGATGAAGCGACGTGAGCTAGATGTCGGCAGGCTGCCACGACGGTTCTGGGGCGCGACGCAGGACGTCCTCGGTATCGGGGTGCGTGAAGAGTCACGGCTCACATAGCGATAACGAGTGCTTCATCGGTTCTAGGCTATCCGATTAAAGCATGGCCGTTTAGCATGTATCGTGTAAACGATCGTTCATGTCATCAGTGATCCAAGCCCGAAGGAGAATATACAGTTGCGGATCGGAGTCACGCTGCCCAGCCGTACCGGGCCCCATACCTCAAGCGACGTTCCGTCGCGAAAAGATCGATTACGGGGAAGCGACAAGGATGTCTGATGTGAACGAGCACGAACAGACCGTCCGCAACGTCTGCGCCATGTGGGCCGACGGCAAGGACGCGGTGAAAGAAGCGTGGCGGATCCACGCCTCCGAGGACATTGTCTGGTGGAACAGCGCACGAGGAGCGTTACGCGGCCGCGCAGCATGCGAAGCCGGCATCGACGCAATGTTCAGCATGCTCAATGTGGTCCGTGTCGAGGTACCGATCCGAAATGTCGCCGTAGGCAACGGATTCGTCTTTATAGAACGCTCAGACGACCTTTATAAGGCAGACGGCACGTGCGTGGCGTCGGTGCCAGTAGTAGGTGTAATCGTCTTCGAGGGCAACACCATTGTCGAATGGCGGGACTACTGCGACGACTGGATGCGTGATTACCAACCCGCCGACAGCGAGCGCGCAGTGACCTGAAGGCGGTGTCGATTTGATGTTGCCGGCGGGCAGAATACGACGGTGGAATTCGGAAATCGAGCCGCGCGCAACCTGATTACAGCGACTTGAGGACGGTGCGTGCGGTGGTCCTGCCTGCCCAGCCGTGCACGCCGCCCATCGGATGTGCGCCCGCACCGGTGTGCCACAGGCCCGGGATGGGTGTGCGGTAGCCCGCCAGCGCCGCGGTCGGGCGGTTGGGACCCATTTGGTTCAGCGACATGTCGACGACCACGTAGCTGCCGTCGTGTGTCATCCGCCGTAGTTCGTCGGGGCTCTTGACCCAGCTGCCGATGACTGCGTCGGCGAAGCCGGGGGCAACCTCGTCGACCGTGCGTATCGCCTGGGCCGAAAAGGGCCCGCGGTGGTTCGCCCATTCGCTGCCGTCGGCGAAGGTCTGCGGGACCGCGGTGCAGAACAGATACATTGTGTCGCCGGCGCTACCCGGCGGCACCTGTGAGCGATCGAAGGCCGACGGCATCAGCGCCCACATCGGCGTCTCGGGCGGAATCACGCCATGCATCGCGCCGTCGAGAGCCCGGTCGACGTAGTCCATGCTGTCGCCGATCAGCATGTAGCTGCCCCAGAGCTCCGCCCTGTCGCACAACAGTTTTGGCCGCCGTGACAACGCCACATCGATCTTGGCGTTGTTGACTCCCCAGCCGTTGATGCGGATGTTGCGGACCTCCTCGAGCACCGCGTCGGAGACGTGGGCCGAGTCAACCAGCTTGCACATCAGCGTGACCGGATCGACGGCCGCGACGACCTGCCTGGCGTGCAACACTTCACCGTTGACCAGCCGTACCCCGACCGCTTGCCCGCCGCGCACCAGGATCTCTTCGACCTCCGCATCGGTGCGGGCCTCGCCGCCGTGCCGGCGCAGGCATGCGGCCAGTGCGTTGGTGAACTCGGCCATACCGCCGACCGGGCGTTTGATGCCCCATCCGATGTGCAGCATGATCACACCCAGCACCGCACCCGATCCCGGTTCCCGCAGCGGAGCTTCCGAGCCCGAGGCGTAGATCGCCAGCAGCGACTTCACCTCGTCGGACTCGAACATCGTCTCGATGAGCTGATGTGGAGACGCCATCAGCATTCGCGCGACAGGTGCCAGATTGCGGCGCTTGCGCACCGCCCGCCAACCCAGTTCCGCGACCGTCCTGGCCCGCGGACGGGTGGGATGGTCCATCAGGTACGGCGCTGCCACATACCAGAAGTCACACCACATCTCGCAGAGCTCTGCGAACTTGGAGGCGTCAGGTTTGGAATACCGTCGGATCTCTTCGACGGTGCGGTCGAGTGAGCGCCACAGCCCGATCGACTGGCCCTCTGGCCCCAGGTAGGCACCCCACGGGTCCGGGCTGGCCTGGCGCAGGCCGAAGGATTCCAGGCGAAGCTCGCTGACGATGGACGGCTCTAAGTTGGTGAACAGCAGATCCACCGCGCACGGGTTCATCACGAATCCCGGTGCTTCAGAAACGGTTTCGCGCGAGTAGGTCATGCCGCCGAGCCATGGTTGTCGCTCCAGCACTACCACTCGTTTGCCGGCGCGGGCGAGATAGGTGGCGCAGGTTAGGCCGTGGTGGCCGCCTCCGACGATGATGGCGTCATACATCTCAACTAGCGGTTGCCTTGGCGCGCTGCTCGGCTAGCCGAGCCTGGTTGCGGGCGATGGCGTCGGCCGACAATGGAAGCGGCAGGAAGCGGCGGGTCCGGGCCATCAGCTCTTGATACTCCGGCCGTACGCCCATGTAGTTGTCCTGGAATGCCGAGCCGAGCACTGAGGTCAGCATGATTGTGTTGATGATCGGGCCCGCAACGGTCCACCAGCAGTCGGGGTTGCCCGCGACGGCCACCAGCCACATGCCCCACCAGACCGTGGTGGTCCCGAAGTAGTTCGGGTGGCGGCTGTGTTTCCAGACCCCGGTGTTGAGATAGCGCGGGCGCTGTTCCAGCGCCAGGAAGGACTGCAGCTGCGCGTCGGCAACCGTCTCGTGGTACAGGCCGACCATGAACACCAGCAGGCCGGCGAAGGCAAGCAGGCCGATGCCGCCGTTGGGCGCCCGGTTCTTGAGGATGCCAACCACGGCGGGCATGCCGATCACCACGATGATCACCGCCTGGGGCTCCATCACCCGAAAGAAGCTCTTCCACCAGTAGCCGGGGGACATCTCTTTGACGAAGTTCAGATAGCGCGGGTCGCCTCCGTAAACGGGCACGTAGCGGCGCCAGCGCGCCGCCAGGTACCAGCCCAGCCGGCCGCCGTGCAGCATCACCATGAACAACAGCAGCGCCGCGGTGACCGATTGGGCGCCGACAATCAGGTACGCGAACAACGCCGGGACCGCGTAGGCGAAGCCGTACCAACCGTCCATCATCGAGTGGTTGCCCTGAAACAGGCCCACCACCCACAGGATCGTCACCACCGCGAACGTGAAGATCGCGCAGAACAAAAAGACGCTGAGATCGCTGGACGAGTTGACGCCCAAGCTGCTGACCAGACCGCTCACCCGGCCTAGCCTAACAAGTAATGAGAACGATCGGTAACAGATCTGGCATGGATTTCGATATCAAATGGCATAAATACTGGGCCACTCGATAGTTCACGATCGTTCAGCATCTGATCGCCTTGCAGCGCGAGGCCGTCAAACAAGGCAACCCTTCAAGCGTCCGTTGCGGGCCGCAGGCCAGGGAGATCTAGGATTTGCCTCATGCCCGACGGTCGACTCGCCAATCCCGATTGCTCACCCGGTACCGATCCACGCTCCGACCCCCGAATGGTCCAGGCTCTCGCCGAGTTCGGCGCTGACGCCCTCCTGCCTGAACTGCCGGTGACCGTCGACTCGTCACTCGACGATCGGCTGGCCCTCACCGCCGGGATCGAAGAAATGATCAGCACATTATTCGACGCAATCGGGCAAGCAACGCCGATCGCCGAAGGAGTGACAACCACGACCGTCACGATCCCTGGCGGCGATGGCCAAGACGTGACGCTGTATGTCAGCCGACCTGACACCGCTACGAGGCTGCCGTGCGTCGTGCACCTGCACGGCGGCGGCATGGCCATCCTCAGCGCCGCCGACACCGTATACGCGCGCGGACGCGAATGCCTTGCTGCCACAGGGCTTGTCGTCGTCGGCGTCGAATTCCGCAACTCGGGCGGCAAGTTGGGCGTTCATCCATATCCCGCCGGGCTGACCGACTGCGCCGCCGCGGTCCGTTGGGTATTCGCGAACCGCGAGCAACTTGGCATCACTCACCTGATCGTTTCCGGAGAATCGGGTGGCGGCAACCTCACGCTGACGGTCACGCACAAGGCCAAGCGCGAGGGTTGGCTACATGAGATCGCCGGCGCGTACGCGCAGTGTCCCTACATCTCCAACCGGTGGCAGGAGCCACCGGACGAGTATCCGTCAATGCGAGAAAACGACGGCTACTTCATCAGCTGTCAGCAGCTCGCGCTAATGGCGTCGATCTACGACCCCGAGTGCGCGCACTCAGACGACCCCACCTGCTGGGCGGGCGTCGCGACGGATGAGGACTTGAGCGGAATGCCGCCGCACGTCATCTCCGTTAACGAGCTCGATCCGCTACGCGACGAGGGACTGGACTACTACCGCCGCCTAGTGCGCGCAGGAGTTGCAGCGATCGGCCGCTTGGTCGCTGGCACGTGTCACGGTGGTGACATGCTGCTCGGCGGTGCCATGCCCGAGGTCTTCGCGGCGAGCCTGCGCGATGTCAGCGGCTTCGCCAAGTCGCTCGCCTAACGTGCACAGTTGCCGGGCAGGTTCGCGTTAGCTGATTCTGCGGACCGCCGCCATCGCTGTTGCCCGGGCTAGCTGTGCCGATCGCCGAACGACGTACAGGCAACTGGTTGCGAGCGTTTGGATGAGGAACTCGGTCAAGTCGAAGTACTCGCGCCAAGCGATGACTCGTTCGCCATGGAACTCGAGCACCCCGGCCACGGGCGCGGCGACGATGAGGCTGCCGTCGGCGCGTCGTAGCCGGTCGACGCGTTGCACGTGCACGATCTGACCGGCGGAGGCGATGTGCAGGATCTCGACATCGATGGTCACCAGCCCGAGCGTCGCGCGGGCGAGCTTGAGGAATCGCACGGCCTGCCGCGGGCCGATGAGCCGGGGGATCGGCCGTTGATCCCATACGCAGTCCGCCGTGAGGAGGGCGAACGAGTCGCAGAACGCCTCGAATGATTCGCTCCACGAGGTGAAGAACTCGATGACCCTCTGCTCGCGCTGCGCGATCGTGGCGTCGGCGTTGGTCGCCGTTGCCGGTGGTTTGGCCGAAGTGGTCATCGTCGCGACCCTACCGGTATCGCCCTAAACCGGGGTCTGCGCAGTCGAATACTGCTTGATCAGTGCCACTGTCTCGATCGATCGCTCGAAGGCGGATGTCGCTTCGGCCGGGTCGAGCACCATCGGCAGGTAGTCCATGGGACAGACCCAGCTCGCGCCGGCCTCGACGTATTCGGTTATGGTGGCCGCGACTTCTGCCGGAGTTCCGCACACCCAGCCTGATGTCACATGAGCGTCCGTGACGGTGCCTAGCACGCCATCGATCAGCGAGTCGGAAGTCTGATGTGGTAACAGATCGTTGTAATAGCGCCAGCCTTCCGGAAACGGCGATTCGAGGCCGATCTTGTCCCAGTCGGTCGGTTCGATCCGACCGAACACCGCCGCCAGCCATTTGATCAGCGGATTGTCGAATTTGCTCTCTAACTGGCTTCTATCGTTGCCGATCAGACACGGGAACCACACTGCGAATTCGAACTCCTCGGGATTCCGGCCTTTGGCGGCGACGGTCTTGAGGATCTGTTCGCGTGCTTGACCGAACTCGTCGGGGCCGGCCCACACCGGCGGGCAGGTCGTGGCGAGCCCGTCCGCATAAGAAGTGGAGTGGTCGATGAGGATGGGACCGCCCCCCAGGCCCATGATTTTCGGCCGGTGGGGCACCGCGCCGCCTATCGAGGCGCCGGTGTAGTGCCAGCGCCTGCCCTCGAAGTCGATCGGTTCACCGCCGCTGTCCAACAGCGCGCCGGCGATCCGAAACAAATCCTCCATCCGCGACATGCCCTGAGAGCGTTTGTATCCGAACGGCGCGCACTGCTTGGCCTCACCGCCGCCGACCTGCAACGTGACCTCACCCTCGGTCATGTTGGCGAGCGTAAGGGCCGCCTGGACCAGCTCGCTTGGACCGCGCCGCACCGAGTCCGTTGACACGGCGACGTCGAGGGTGGGCGCTGCCGCAAGCAGATAGCCGGCCAGCGTGAACGGGTCGGAGTGTGAATCCGGATCCGGCAGTACCGCAGCAGCCGGAGTGATCTCCGGCTTCCACAGCTGCGGTGGGATGAAGTTCCCGAACTGATCGGCGATCAGCATGCCGTCTACGCCCCCGGATTCCAGCGCGCGGGCCTGCTGCGCGATTACCGTGGCGGGAATGTGGCGATCACCCCAGAGCGCGATCGCTGTTTTCACACCGGCCAAGTCATCTCTCCTCCAAGGTCTTTCGATGATTCCCGCCATGCCACCGCGAGTGCGGCGTTCTGGCCGGGAGTGCTGCCGTACGTGACGATTTCGTCGGCACCTGCTGCGCGGAACCGTCGAAGTGTGGTGACGCACTCAGCAACTGATCCGATTGCACAGGAAGCCAGCATCCAGTCGTCGGGGACCAATGCGGCCGGGCCCAACAGCTCGCGGCGGTGAAAGCTTAAGTCGCTCACCGCCGTAGCCATCGAAGCGAACTGCTGGTGCTCACGCAACGCACGCACCGGGGCCATGTCCCAACCGTTCAGTTCGACCAACATCTCACCGTAGCCCGGTGCATCGAGATAGGTTACCGCCCTGGCGTGGGCAAGCGTGCGTGTCTCGGTGTCATCGAGATCGGGTGCGGTGATCACGGATTGGCAGATGCGCAGGCTTGCCGGGTCACGACCGACAGCCGCGCACTCGGCGCGCAACCTGGCGACGATGGTGTGCGTGGCATCCGGAGTGAAGACCGGAGGAAGGAGTACGCCGTCGAAGGACCTGGCCGCGGTGCGCGCCGCCACCGGCTGTCCCAACGTGCCGAACCACACCGGCGGCGCCACGAAGTCGTCGCCCACGTCCTCGAGTTGGAGGTGGGGGAAGTCGCCCAGCGGACCGTTATAACTGACGGTTTGACCTCGCCACAGTTGGCGCAACACGCCGACATAGTCTTCGAGCCCGCGAAAGCCGACCATGTCCATGCCGGCGCCACGTAGCCAGCCCGGGTTGCCCCGGCCGAGGCCCAGAACCAACCGTGGCCCGAATGCGGCCTGAAACGTCGCAGCCATCCCGGCCATGTGCAACGGGTGTCGCGCCGGGGTGGTGATGATGCCGGACGCGACATCGATGCGCTGGGTCCGCGCGGCGATCGCGCCGAGGATGACGCCGGCTTCTTTGAGATTCCACCGTTCGGAAAGAAAGACCCGACGAAATCCAATCTCCTCGGCCTCGATCCCGTCGAGAATTCCCTGAGCCGGTGTCCGGCAATCCGATTCGTGCTCACCATCGTCGCAAGCCAACGACACGCGTCCACCGATCACATAGGCGCTGAGGTCACTGAGCACCTCGCCGGGCTGCGGCGTTGCTGTGGCCATTACAGTGTCCCGAATGCGTCGAGCTCGTCGGCGTGCACGAGTGTGCGTAGCACGAGCGCGTCAGCCAGCCCACGCTCGTCGGCGGCCAACTGCATCTGGCCGAGCAGCGCAATACCCGGTGCGATCGTGAAGAGCAGGCTCTGCCGATAGTCCAATAGGCACTGGTCGAACGAGTAGCCGCGCACACCGTTGGAGACAAGCCCCGCGTGGTAACGACTGAGCAGGTCCCGCCAGCTGCCGCGAAGCATGTCTTCGGTCATGCTGCCGGACAGCAGGTAGGAGACGTCCTGGGTGCCGCGGGAGCGGCCCGCGAGCTGCCAGTCGATCACGACGGGGCAGCCATCAGGAGCGAAGAAGACATTGTCCAAGCGAAAGTCGTTGTGCACAAACGTCTGTGGGCCCTCAGAGCATCGTGCCAGCACCGTGTGCCATTCGGGTGCGGCGGCCGCGACGGCGTCGAGGAGTTGTTCGCGGACCCGTCCGGAGTAGCGCTCGCGCAGATTTTCCAAGCCACTGCACACAAGTGTTGTGATCATCCCTGCGATCGCTGGGTCCGTCCAGCTGATCAGCCGGTCCGGATCGCCACCCGGGGGCTCGGTATCCCAGTAGCGGGCGTGCAGGAGGGCAAGGACGTCGATCAGGCGCGTGGCGTCTGCCAGCGTGAGGCCGGCCACCTGATCGCCGGCGCGAAGGTGAGCGAGATCCTCGAGCACCAATGGCTCAGGGCCGCCAACCTCACCGACGAAATAGCACCGCGGGACCGCGACCGGAATCGCGTCAGCGATGCGCGAATAAAAAAGTTGCTCGCGCGCCGACAGACCCATCGCCGACTCCATGACGCGCTGGTTGTCGCTGTCGCCGCGCCCCTTGATGATCACGAATCGCGGGCCGCTACCTTCCACTGCGTAGCTCAGCTCGGCACGAGCCAGCGAACCCGCCGCACTCGCTACTGCGACCGGGGTCAACGACACCGCCTTGACGGCTGTGCCAAGGCGCTCGGTGAACCAGTCCGTATCCAACGCAGCCAGGCTCGGGGGAACTCGAACGTCAGTGATGATGAACCTAACTGCCGATGTGTTACGCCGTTGAGGAGTCTAAGGGCGCTCGGACGACCTTGTCCGGACACTCCGTTGACCGAATCGGACAGGCTGGGCGCCCGCACGTTCTCGTGTCCACGCGGCGGGTGTGGTACCCGTCCAGCGGCGAAACGCGCGGGTGAAGCTCGCGACACTGGCATAGCCGAGGCCGTGAGCCGCCTGGCGCACTGTGCCACCTGGCGCCTCGAGCAATTCGACGGCGCGGCGCGCGCACACCTCATCGGCCAGCGCGCGATAGGACGTAGCTTCCTCGACCAGCCACCGCCGCAGGGTGCGCGCATCGATGTGGAACTCGTGAGCCACCTGGTCGAGTCCCAGCAGCGGAGGTGCCGACCGGGTGAGGACGGCCCGGACCCGGTTGGCAACGCTGTCGCGGCTGTGCAACGTCTCGACGAGTTCATCGCACTGCGCCAAGCAGCGCCGATGGGCGTCAGTGTCTGCACTGATCAGGCGCTGTTGCAGCACACGACGGGACAGGTGTATCGCATTGCGAGCGCTATCGGCCTCGATCTCGAACCCGGGCAGCAACGCGGCCAGCGCAGCGGTGCGTTCGGCCGGCAGTCGGGCGGTCATATGCAGCGGTATCGATGCCCCCACCAATGACTGGACCGAGGTGACGTTATAGGCGAGGTCTCGTTCGATCACGAACCCGCGGATATCCTCGGGGACTTCATCATCCGCGTACACAATCACCACCGATTGCGCCTGATATTCGATCGAAGGCCGAAGGAAGTTCTCGGATAACTCGTAGTAACGGGGCCCGACCCGGATGACGTCCGCGATGGTCCGGCATGACGACAGCAAAAGGCCCCAGGCGCCAAGCGAGCTGAGCCTCAGGCGAACACCCACCGCGGCGCCCAGACCCGGCGGATCGCCGGTCGCCTCAGCGAGATTCCGGATGGCGCGCATTGCCTGTTCGGCCTCGATCAATAGGTCAGTGCGATCGATGTCGCTCAGCGACAGGCCGGTGCCGGAAAGGCAAGCACGCGCCGGAACGCCCCACTCGCCGCCGACCTCTAACAGCACGCGCATAGGGCCGAGTCCACGCGGAAAATCCCAGTAGGGACGGCCTGAACCCATAACAGGAATATAGGAGAACGGGCGCTTGCGTAGAGGCTAGATCGGCTCATTGTGGTGGGGCCGGTCCAAGGCGGCCAGATCACATGAGGCCAGCAAGCTGAGCAGCCTCCAGGTCCAGTGCCATGTCCGCGTACCGGCGGGTCTGGTCTGCGATTACGCGGTCGACGCGCTCCGAAGACGCGACCTGGCTGGACAGGCCGCAAAAGAGGTAGACGGCATACAGGGCACCTTCGCGGTATGCGCGAAAGCAGTCGTTGAAGTCATAGCCGGCGACACCGGTGGCTATAAGACGGTCGTGAAACTCTGCGAGCAGTGCGCGCTCAGCGCAGCGCCGTGTTTCTGTCGAGAGTGAGGAGCCAAGGAAATATGCCGGGTCCATTCCCGGCGGTCCGAGGCGCACGGTCTGGAAGTCGAGAAGGGTGGCCCGCGGAACGGGGTCGAGACTGAAAAGGATGTTGTCCGTGCGCAGGTCGCCGTGTTGAACGACCGACGGGCCGTCCCAGGATCTGATCCATCTGCCCGCCTGCGGAATCACGGTCTCGAAGAGCGCGACCTGAGCAGGTTCGAGTGCATGACCGAAGCGGGCGAGCCACGGCTCGAGACCGGCGGGCATCGAGTCGAAGAGCTGCACTGTCCGCTCATGAGCCGCGAGCCAAGGCATTGCCGCGGTGATCGGAGAGTTCCACGATGCACCCTGGAGGTGGGCGAGCTCAGCCAAGGCCGCGCTGCACTCGTCGCCGGTGCTCTCCACGAGGACGTCACCCGGGCGCGTTCTGGAGCTGAGGTCTTCGAGAACCAGGGTGAACGCACCCGTCGCTTCGTCGAGTTCGGCGAAATGGCAAGTGGGAGTGCTCACGTCGGCCAGGTGTGGAAGTAGGTCACGGTAGAAACGGACCTCGAGTTCGTACATCTGCATCGCCTGAGCGAGGGCGCGCGTGCCCGCGTCCGACGTCGGGAACTTCACGATCACCGACTCAGGTGACCCGTCGGTGGCGTTCCAGGTCAACGTCGCGCGCACCATTTGGCACATCGCACCGCCGCCCACCTGGTCGATCTCGATGTCGGTCACCGTGGAGTCCGGAGACCCGAGTGCTCGCGTGAACCACTCGGGGGTGAGCTCGTCGGAATTGGACACCGCCATCGTGAGCGACCTCCGTTTCTTGTTATGGACGTCCGGCGCCGAACGCCTGGCGCTGGTGGGCACGGATGACCTCGATGTCGAACCAGTCCTGGTTCTCGCCCCAGCCCGGCTCGCCGTCGACGTCCCAGCTGGCAAGGCACCACTGCATATGCCAGATGCTGTGCCACTTGAGACAGTTCTGGACCTCTGACTCCGCGTGCAGCTCGCGGCCGCGATCGTCCACCAAATGGAGGGCGACCCGGCGGGGTCGGCCGTCCACCTCGCGGTCCAGGACCTCGCGGGTGCCGCCGACGACATGTGCGGTCACCCCGTCCTTGGTCATATGGCCGTAACTGACCTGGTCGATCGACCGGGCGGTCACCGGCGCCGTGGGGTCGGGCCGTGCCGACGTCACTGCGAACGAGGTGCGGTCCGACGCCCAGGCGAAGTCGAACCCGCCGCCGGGAAGGTTATGCGCCGGACCGGGCCGCGGGCCCCGCGAATGGTCGCGGAAGTGGTGGCAGTCCACCGGGATCGTCTCGCCGTCCAGGGTGATGGTGCCCGTCACCGTGCCGAGTTGTTCGTAATGGACACCACCGTAGATGTCGAAGCCGTGCTCACCGGAGTAGTGCAGGTTCGGCGGCTTGTAGGCGCCGGTCCAGAGCAGATCGAGCGAATAGGTGTCGCTGGTGTAGCGCAGTCGGTACTCCCTGAGCGGCTCAATCGTCTTGCAGCGCATACCGTTGGCCAGCTCGAAATCGAACATGTCGGTGTCGGAAGCCATCGGGTTGAAGTGGAACCACTCTGAGTAGAGACAGTTGTGTGTTTCCATGCCCTTGTCGTCCCATACTGCGACGCCCGCCGATGTCAGGTTCATGTTCGGTCGGTGCCAGACGTAGAAGTAGCCGTCGATCTTGCGCTCGGGAACCATGAACCCGAACAGACCGGACTCGTTCCAGAACGGGTCGGAGGGCCGCTTGTGGTAGCGAAACGAGTCGTCTTCCGGCGTGATCTCGCGTTCGGTGTCGATTGTCACGGTGTCCCTTGTCCGGCGTTGAACTTGATGCCATAATATTTACACCGTAAAGTTTTGATGGTCAACCTCGATGATTTACCTTTTGGGCAATGACTACGGGCAACCGGCCTGGGCGCCGTGCACTCCTTGACGTCGAGCATGTGATCGACGTGGCGCTGGCGATCCTCGACGCCGATGGCCTCGACGCCGTCAGTTTCCGCCGCCTGAGTGCCGACCTCGGCGTCAGCCATATGACCCTGTACGGCTATTTCGATTCCAAAGAGGCACTCCTCGAAGCACTCGTCGCGCGCACCATCGCCGTCCCCTCCATCCGTCGCGCGACTACCGCGGCCTGGGATGCCGTGCTCTTCGACGTCATCCGGGACCTGCATCGAATCCTGGTCGACCGCCCCGGCATCGCAGAGATCCTGGTCTCGCGGCAGCTCACGGGCGACTGGGTTGCCGAAGTACGCGAACGCCTCCTCGACATCCTTCGCAGTGGCGGGTACGACGAGCGCCAGGCAACTGATGGAATCAGCGTCATCTTCAACTACCTGCTGGGCGCGGTCATGATTGAAACTAGCCGCGGACGGGGCGGGTCGCGGTCCTCGTTCGAAGTTGGTCTGCGGTATCTGATCACCGGTCTCAAATCCGCCCCGCCGTGAGCCTTCAGGTTGCCGGACAACAACATACAGAACGGAGTCCCGGGTCTACGGCTGGCCCCGGCGCGGATGGCGTCAACGACCGTTCACAATGCTGCGGCACACTGATATGCTCCCAGACATGCTTCGCCGTCTTGAGATGTACACGCTCGTTCAGGACTGTGGCCATCCGGGTAAGGACGGCGGTCGCTGATGCGCATTGGACACGGGCATTTCTTCCAGAACCTCGACGGGCGGCCCGATCACGAGGTCTGGCAAACAGAGATGATGCTCGCCGACCGCGCCGAGGAGCTGGGCTTCGATTCGGTTTGGGCGGTCGAGCATCATTTCGCCGACTACTCGATGTCGACGGACCCGCTGCAGTTCTTGACTTGGGTCGCGGCGCGAACTCAGCGCGTGCAGCTGGGCACGATGGTGTCGGTGTTGCCGTGGCACGACCCCATTCGGTTGGCCGAACACGCCTGCGTGCTCGATCACCTTTCGGGCGGAAGGCTGATCCTGGGCATGGGCCGCGGTCTGGCGCGCGAGGAGTTCGACGGCTTCGGCGTCGAGATGGCGCGGTCGCGACAGCTCTTTGATGAGTACGCCGCAGAGCTGCTGGACGCGTTTGAAACCGGACGCATCCGGGGCGTGCAGCTGCGGCCAGCACCGTTGGCGCCGCTGCGTGGGCGGGTGTTTGCGTCGTCGATCTCGCCGGAGTCTGCCGAGGTGATGGCCCGCCTCGGCGCCGGAATCATGATTTTTCTGCAAAAGCCGTGGGATCAAACGGTCGGTGACCTGCAGCGTTATAGCGAGCACTATCGGCGATATCGGGCTGCCGACCCGCCGAAGCCGATCGCGGTGATCTTCAATGCCTGTCACGAGGACCCCGACATCGCCGCCCAGCTGTTCGAGCAGGTGGTCGCCTACTACCGATCGACGATCGACCACTACGGGTTCGCCGACGAGAGCATTGCCGCGATACCGGGATATGAGTACTACGGCAACATCGCGCGCACGATCGCCAAACACGGCCACGAGCAATTCGCACACTTCCTGGCCGAGCTGCAACCGTGGGGGACGCCCGAAGAAGTCGTCGGGAAAATCCGCGAGATCGTGCGCCGCACCGATGCCGGCGGCCTCATCGTCGTCTCGGCGTTCGGAAACCTGGCTCCCGACGTTGCGGTGGCCAACCAGGAACGCTTCGCGCGAGCCGTGATGCCCGCGTTGTACGAGACCGTCGGCAGTTCAACCTGAGAGGGTGAGGGGTGTGAAACTTGGAGTCACGATGCCCAGTCGCACGGCGCCGCTTTCGCGCATCCCGGATTACGCCCGGCTGGCCGATGAGGCGGGCTTCGATTCGGTGTGGACCTACGAGCTGTATCGAAACCCGTTCGCGATGCTGTGCACGTCGGCGCTGAGCACGTCTCGCGTAGAGCTGTGCACGGGGCTCGCGACGGCATTCAACCGCTCGCCGTTCGAGGCGGCCAACGCAGCGGCCGACGTCGACGAATTGTCCGGGGGCCGCATGAAATTCGGCCTCGGCACTGGGGTTCCGGAGTTTTTGGAAGCCTTTCACTCCACCGATTTCAAGGCGCCGATCAAGCGGCTAAGTGAATACGTTGAGGCGTTGCGCCGGTCCTGGGCGTACCTCGCCGGTGAGGAGGTCGAGGCGTTCAACGGCACGTATTACCAGTTCGCCGCGCCGCCGATCAATCCGTGGGGACTGCGCGACATGGTACGCCCGCAGATCCCGATCCTGATCGCCGGCATGCGCCCGCAGCTGCTGAAGTTGTGCGGGGCCAAGGCCGACGGATGGATCGGATACCTTTGGACACCAAAGTTTTTCGAGCAGGTAGTACTTCCCAACATCACCGAGGGCGCGCGTTCAGCCGGCCGAGATCCCGATGCACTGGACCTGGCATGCGAAGTCATCTGCTGTGTGCACCCAGACCGGGACGTCGCGCTGGCGCGCGCCAAGAAGCATGTCGGGTTCTATATTGCGCACCCGGTGTCTGACGGGGTCGCCGAAATCGAGGGCGTGCAGGATCTGGTCAACGGACTGCGCGTGTCGATGATGCAGAAGGGGCTGGCGGCATTCGAGGACACCCCCGAAGAGCTTGTCGAGCTGTTCTCCATCACCGGGACACCGGAGGAGTGCCGTCAGAAACTGGACAACTACAAAGGTTTACCGCATCTGGCCCTGCACACGTCCTATGTGCCTCCGTTTACCGCCGAGGAGTCCGAGGACTGTTACCTGCAAATCATCGACGCGTTCAAACGGTAGCGGCGTGATGACGGAACGCCAACAACGTCTTTGCGTTTGGGGCGGAATCATTTTCGCTCCGGTCTTCCTTGTCGGGTTCGCCCTGGTCGCCGGCTTTGTGCCGCCACCTGCCCCAGGCATGAGCGCCGACGCGGTCGCGCGGATGTTCGCCGAAGAACGCGGTCGGATCCGGAGCGGCGTCTGGATCGCCTGTGCGGCAGCGCCTTTCCTGGCGTTCTTCGTCGCGGCACTGACGCATCAGATCCGGCGGATCGCGGGCAGCGATTCGCCGTTGGCGACGGCACAGTTGATCGCGGGCTCCTGCTTGATCCTTGAGTTCCTCTTTCCGCAGCTGGTCTGGCAGACGGCCGCCTACCGGAGCGGGCGCAGCCCCGAGATAATTCAGACGCTCAACGACCTCGCGTGGTTGCCATTCGTCGGGATCGTCGGAACGGCGATGATTCAGATGGCGATCATCGCCGTCGTCGTGTTTGGCGACCGTCGTCCCCAGCCGCTGCTGCCACGCTGGTGTGCGTATCTCAACATCTGGACCGCGCTGGGCGTTGCGCCGGGCAGTTTCGTCGTTTTTGTGCACAATGGCCCCTTGGCCTGGAACGGGATACTGGCGTGGTGGGTGCTCTGCGTGTCGTTCTTCGTCTGGATGGTGACGATGACGTGGCTGATGTTGCGCGCCAGTCGCATCGTTGAGCGCACCCAGCCGGAGAGTGGCGGAATTTTGCAGCCCGGTCTCGGCTCGAGCCAGATGGACCGCGTGCTTTAGCGTCCTACCCGCCCGGCATTTCGGGGAGATTGGTGGTCAGCGGGGTCGGAGACCCTCCAACAGAATGCTTTGGATGGTTCCGGCGACCAGGGCTTCATCGAGGGTGTTGTCGGTGACCAGGTAGGTTATCGCACTCGTTGTCACGGCTCCGAACAGGGCGATCGCCGCGGATCGCGGATCGTGTTGCGCGACAAGAGAGCCGTCGCTCGCGCCCGCGATGAGCAGGTTTTCGACGGGTTTCAGGTAGGCGGTGCTGATCATGTCCGCGATAACCGGCATGCGGGCGGCACGGCCCAGTTCCCCGATCAGCGCCCGGCAGACAGCGGGCCGCTCGGCCATGACCCGTAGCTGTGCGCTGATCACGGCGCCGAGGCGCTGCGCGCCGGTGCCGTCGCCGTGCACGATGGTGGCCACGTCCTCGGCGACGTCGCGCAAGCCGTCTTCCAGCAGGAACGCGAGGATGTCTTCCTTGCCCGCGAAGTAGTAGTAGAGCGTGGCCTTGGCGATCCCGGTGGCCGCGGCGATCTCTTCGATCTTGGTGTCGTTGAGACCCCGTTCCGCGAATAGCTCGGCCGCGGCGGAAAGGCGGTGTGCGATCTGTGGTGGGATTTCGCGCATTGCTCTTCCTGCTCTGCGAGTTTAGACTGCCAGTCTAAACGCTTGTTCTGGGGGGTGGCAGGAGACCCTGGTGCCCGACGTGCAGATCCAATACGACCCCTTCGACGCCACCATCATCGACGATCCGTACCCGACCTACCGGTTGTTGCGGGATGAGGACCCGGTGTATCACGCCGGGCCATCCGACACCTGGGTGTTGAGTCGTCACGATGACGTACAGACCGCCTTGCTGGATCACGACAGCTATTCCTCAGTGGACGGGGTGTTCCCCAGGCCGCCGGGCTCGGATTTCGTCCAGTCATTTCTGCCGATGATGGTTCTGATGGATCCGCCCCGCCACAACCAACTGCGGGCGTTGGTGAGCAGAGCCTTTACCCCACGACGGATCGCGAATCTGAACGACAGCATCGAGCAACTGGCCGAGAATCTGGTCGGGCGGCTGGACGGAGGGGCCAGGTCGGCCGATTTTGTGGTGGACTTCGCCGCCGTGCTGCCGGCGATGGTGATCGCCGATCTACTCGGCGTCCCGCGCGAAGACCGTGATCAGTTCCGGCAGTGGTCGAGCATGCTGGTGCAAGCAGATCCGACTCGTGGGCAGACGGCGGAGGCCCTGTCGGCGATGGCCTCCATGTATAACTACTTCACCGACTTCCTCGCCGACCGCCGCCGCTCACCGCGCGACGATTTGATGTCGGCGCTGGTATCCGCCGAGATCGACAATGTGCGCCTCACCGACGAAGAACTCCTCGGATTTTGCGCGCTGCTGCTTCTTGCCGGGACCGAAACCACCACCAACCTGCTCGGCAACGCTGCCGTCGTGCTGGCCCAACACCCCGATAGCCGTCGCCGCCTCGCGGCCGATAACACTTTGCTCGGGCCGGCGATCGAAGAGTTGCTGCGCTACGATTCGCCGGTCCAAGGGCTTTGCCGCAACTTGACCCGCGACGTCACGCTGCACAACACCACGATGAGTCGCGGCGAATCGGTGTTATTGCTGTTCGCGTCCGCCAACCGCGACGAACGGGTCTTTGCCGATCCCGACGTGTTCGACATCGACCGCAAATCCGAGCATCAGGTGGCTTTCGGCAAGGGTATCCATTTCTGTCTGGGTGCGGCTTTAGCGCGCCTGGAAGCGAGGATCGCGCTGACCGCCCTGCTGCAACGACTGCCGAACTGGGAAGTCGACCTGGAATCCGCACAACGGCTGCGGTCCGGCCCCATTCGTGGCTACTTCTCGCTCCCCATCTCCTGTCCACCGGACTGACTGACTCGTGGGCACGCGCGCGGCAACGCTACGCCACGGTGTACCCGCCATCGACGGGAATTGCGGCCCCGGTAAGGAAGGAAGCGCCGTCACCCGCGAGAAATGCTGCCACTGAGGCGATTTCGTCGGGCTGGCCTAACCTTGCCTGCGATGTCATCGCCACGGCCTGTGCCCTTACCTGCTCGTACATCTCTGGAGCCGTCTCTTTGAGATCGGCGAGCATGGGCGTCTCGATCACTCCCGGAAGTATTGCATTCACCCGCACGCCGGAACTTCCATACTCGTGTGCCGCGAGCCGCGTCAAACCGACAACCCCGGCCTTGCTGGCGGTATAGGCACTCGTTCCCGCGAAAGCGACGACCGCGGCAACCGACGCGATGTTGATGACAGAACCGCCCCCGCTGGAAATCAAGGCAGGAATAGATTTTCTCATCACCAGATACACTCCGCGAAGATTCACCGCAATCACCTGGTCAAAGGTGTCGGGTGCAGATTCCGCCAACGGATTAAACGCGCCATCAATGCCCGCATTGTTGACCACAATGTCGAGCCGGCCGAATTCGCCCAGTGTTCTCTTGATCAAAGCGTCAACGTCGTCTTCACTGCTGACGTCGCATACGACGCCGATACTGTTTCGCAGTCCTGACGCCACTTGCTCAGGGTTCCCGGCAACATCGCAGATCGCTACGGACGCTCCACGGTCATCAAAAGCGCGGGCAATAGCGGCTCCGATCCCACGGGCAGCCCCGGTGACGATCGCTACCCTGCCGTCGAGTTCCGCCATTTCGCTCCTATCGACTAGCGCCTGTCGCCAAAGTCCTTCGTCCCGCGCTGGTGCCTCGTAAAGTCGTGGCGGATATCAGAATAGGTCAGCTGACGAGTGTCGCTCTACTGCGGCACCGAGCCGCCGAACCATGTCGTCGAGCCTGTCGCGCCCACGCTGGTCCGACGCTTCCCATCGGACGTTCGCCATGATCGGCCACAAGAGGTT